>NZ_JBEYXZ010000018.1:0-132530 GCF_040645305.1 Streptomyces sp. NPDC046831
CACGAACGACCCCGCACATCTAGTGGTGTGTGGTGCGGTTGTCAGTTTCATAGTGTTTCGGTGGCCATAGCGTGAGGGAAACGCCCGGTTACATTCCGAACCCGGAAGCTAAGCCTCACAGCGCCGATGGTACTGCAGGGGGGACCCTGTGGGAGAGTAGGACGCCGCCGAACAATTCTTGGAGGACCCCTGGTCGCCAGCGTTCAGCTGGGACCAGGGGTCCTTTTGTTTTTTCATGGCGCACCGGGTACCCGGTTGCGCGAACACGACTGTGCGGTACACAAGACAGGAGTCACCGATGTCCACCAACTCTCCCGATGAGCGTCCGGAGCGCGATCAGCGCCGCCGGGACGGTGGTGACCGCGGTGACCGTGGCGGATACCGGGGTGGCCCGCGCCGCGACAGCGACCGCGGTGGCCAGGACCGCGGTACCTACGACCGCGGTGGCTACGGCCGTCGTGACGACCGCCGGCACGAAGAGCGCGGTGAGCGCTCGGAACGCGGCGACCGCGGCGGTTTCCGCCGCGACGACCGCCGGGACGACCGACGCGAGGGCGACCGTGGGGGCTACGGGCGCCGCGACGACCGCGACCGTGGGGTCCGCCGCGAAGGGGAACGTCCTGCGTACCGGCGCGACGACCGTCGAGACGACCGCCGTGACGGCGACCGCGGGGGCTTCGTCCGGCGCGACGACCGCGACGGCCGCGGGGAGGGGCGGGACGACCGTCGTGGTTTCCGGCGTGACGACGACCGCGGTGGCTCCGGCCGGCGGGACGACCGCGACCGGGGTTTCCGCCGCGACCGCGACGACCGGTCCGAGCGACCCGGCCGCGGAGGCTACCGCCGCGACGACAACCGGAGCGACAGCCGGGGCGAGCGCAGTGGCTACGGGCGTCGTGACGACCGCCGCGACAGCGATCGTCCGGCCTACCGGCGCGACGATCGGCGAGACGACCGGCGCGACGGAGACCGCCACGACCGGGGCGGCCACCGTCGCGACAGCGACCGTCCGTCCTACCGCCGCGAGGACGAGCGTTCCTCCTACCGTCGCGACAGCGACCGTCCGTCCTACCGTCGTGACGACGAGCGTTCCTCCTACCGTCGCGACAGCGACCGTCCGTCCTACCGTCGTGACGACGAGCGTTCCTCCTACCGTCGCGACAGCGACCGTCCGTCCCACCGTCGTGAGGACAGCCGTCCGTCCTACCGTCGTGACGACGAGCGTTCCTCCCACCGTCGTGACGACGACCGTCCGTCCTACCGTCGTGACGACCGCCGGGACGGTGACCGCGGTGGGTTCCGTGGCCGGGACGATCGCGGGGGACGCGGTCCCCGCCGGGACGACCGGGGCGGCCGCCCCGGTGGCTTCCGCGGCGGGGACGACCGGCGCGGCGGTGGCCGGTTCCGGGACGACCGGGACCGGGACAGGGACCGGGACCGGGAGCCGATCAAGCGGCTGCCCATCCCGCAGGACGTCACCGGCGAGGAGATCGACAAGGACGTCCGGCAGGAGCTGCAGAGCCTGCCGAAGACGCTCGCGGAGGACGTCGCCAGGAATCTGGTGATGGTCGCCCGGCTCATCGACGAGGACCCCGAGGGAGCCTACGGCTACTCCAGGGTCGCCCTGCGCCTGGCGTCGCGTGTCGCCGCCGTGCGCGAGGCGGCCGGGTTCGCCGCGTACGCCTGCCAGAAGTACGGCGAGGCGCTCGCGGAGTTCCGGGCGGCCCGCAGGATGACCGGCACCGTGGACCTGTGGCCCGTCATGGCCGACTGCGAGCGCGGACTCGGCCGGCCGGAGAAGACCCTGGACATGGCCGGGGCCCCCGAGGTGCGCAAGCTCGACAAGGCCGGCCAGGTCGAGATGCGGCTCGTCGCGGCCGGCGCCCGGCGTGACATGGGCCAGCTCGACGCGGCCATCGTGACGCTGCAGAGCTCCGAGCTGGCCTCCAACTCCGTGCAGCCGTGGACCGCGCGGCTGCGGTACGCCTACGCCGACGCCCTGCTCGCCGCCGGCCGGGAGGCCGAGGCACGGGACTGGTTCGCGAAGACCGTGGAGGCCGACCGGGACGGCAGCACCGACGCCTCGGACCGGCTGGCCGAGCTCGACGGGGTGGAGTTCGTCGACGCCCTGGACGACACCGAGGAGCCGTCCCCGGAGGCGTCCGAGGAGACCGACGAGGACTGACGTCGCGCCATGCGCAGGAGGGCAGGACCCCACGGGGTCCTGCCCTCCTGCGTTGCGCGTGGTGGTCGTTCCCGCGTCCGGGCGGCTCGGCGTCCCCGGTCAGACGTCCAGAGCGCGCAGCACGAGCCCCGACGCCGGCTTCGGACCGAACGACGTCGACTTGCGGGGCATCATGACGCCCTGCCGGGCCAGGTCCCGCACGACCTCCTCGCGGACCGGGTGCAGCAGGACCGCCGTGCCTCCGTCGCGCTCCGCCTTGCGCACCGTCGCCTCGGTGTCGTGGATGTAGGCGATGTGGGCCGGGGAGTCCTCGGGGACGCGCCAGACGTGGTCCAGGAGCGTCGCGTGCAGGACCGTGGCGTCCAGCGTGCGCCAGGCGGCGGGGCGGTCCGCGGGGACCGTGCGGGCCAGCAGGTCGGGGTCCGGCCGGTCCACGAGGTGGAAGGAGCCGTCCCCGGCGAGCAGGAGGGCGTTGCCCGCGGCGGCCGCGTCCGCGAGGGCCTGCAGGGCCTTCGCGAGCGGGACGTCGAGGTGGCGCACACGGAACTGCCCGCCGAGCGCGGCCAGCGCGTCCGCGACCGGCAGGCCGTGCAGCAGACGGTGGATGGCGCGGACGCGGAGCGGGTAGCGGGCCGTGTCGACGAGGAGGACCAGCCCGTGGTCCCAGGGGCCGGGGGAGGAGTGCTCGGCGCGGAGCTGCCGGTAGGTGGCCCAACGGTGGTGGCCGTCGGCGATCAGCGCCTGGTGGCGGGCGAGGTCCTCCTGGACGCGGGCCAGGTCGGCGGGGTCGGTGATCGACCACAGGCGGTGGCTGAAACCGTCCTCGGTGGTCGTCGACAGCAGCGGGGGCCGTTCGGCGGTGCGCTCGACGATCACCGCCGTGGCGGCCGCCGGGTCCTCGTCGCCGCGGTAGGTCAGGAGCAGCGGCTCGAGGTTCGCGCGGGTCGCGCGCATCAGGCCGGCGCGGTCGGCGACCACGTGGGGCATGACGTCCTCGTGCGGCAGCACCACGCCCTCCGCCGGGTCCGACACGCGCAGGGCGCCGATGAGGCCGCGCTGCAGCAGACCGCCGCCGTCGCACTGTTCGTAGACGTACAGCCCGGGCTCGGGGTCGGCGGTCAGGACGCCCTCGGCCAGCCAGCGGCGCAGGGTGTCCGCGGCCTGCTCGTTGCGGGCGCCGGGCGTTCCGTCCTGCGGCAGGATCAGGCGGACGATGTTGTGGGGGTCGGCGGACTCCAGGTGGTGCAGGCCGTCGGGGCGTACGACGACGTCGTACGGCGGCGACGTCACTGCAGCCAGGCTGCCGACCCGGTCGGGGTCGTAGCGCAGGCCCCGGAACGGGGTGAGTTCGAGGCCTCGGCGCGTCGTTGCCGGCGAGTGACCTGCAGTGTTCATCCCGGCATCGTACGTGGGACGCGGCCATGGGGGATGATCGGGGGAAAGTCGGCGATTCGAGGAGCGATGCACCATGAGCCAGGGCGTCAGGACGAGGCCCGAGGGCAGTGAGCGGGCCCTGCACGAGGCATACGACACGGCCCTGCTCGACCTGGACGGAGTGGTGTACGCGGGCGGGGAGGCGATCGCCCACGCGGTCGGGTCCCTGGGCACGGCCCGGGAGGCCGGCATGCGTCTGGCGTACGTCACCAACAACGCGCTGCGCACCCCGGACGCCGTGGCCGGCCACCTCACGGAGCTGGGGATACCGGCGCAGGCGGCCGACGTCATCACCTCGGCGCAGGCGGTGGCCCGGCTGATCGCCGACCAGTTGCCCCAGGGGGCGCGCGTCCTCGTCGTCGGCGGGGAGGGACTGCGGGTGGCGCTGCGCGAGCGCGGCCTGGAACCGGTCGAGTCGGCCGACGACGACCCGGCAGCGGTCGTGCAGGGCTACGGCGGGCCGGACATGGGCTGGGGGAGGTTCGCGGAGGCGTGCTACGCCATCGCGCGCGGGGTGCCGTGGTACGCCTCCAACACCGACCTCACCATCCCGAGCGCCCGGGGGATCGCGCCGGGCAACGGCGCCGCCGTGGAGGTCGTCCGGCTCACCACGGGGGCGGAACCGCAGGTGGCGGGCAAGCCGCTGCCGCCCATGCACCGCGAGACGATCCTGCGCACCGGGGCACGGCGGCCGCTGGTGGTCGGGGACCGGCTCGACACGGACATCGAGGGAGCGTTCAACGGCGGCGTCGACTCCCTGCTCGTCCTGACCGGCGTGACCGACGGGGCGCGGCTGCTCGCCGCGCCGCCACGGCACCGGCCGACGTACGTCGACGCCGACCTGCGGGGCCTGCTCACCGGGCAGCCGGAGGTCAGCGCCGACGAGAGCGGCTTCCGGTGCGGCGGCTGGACGGCGACGGCGGGTCCGCAGCGGCTGGAGCTGGACGGTGACGGCGAGGCGCTGGACGGGCTGCGCGCCCTGTGCGCGGCGGCGTGGACGGCCGCCGGTGACGGAGTGTGTGAGCTGGACGGCGAGAAGGCGCTGGCCCGGCTGGCTCTGTGACGCCGGGGCGGCCCGTCGTGCGGGGACTGCCCGCGGCGGCCCTCCGCCCCGGTGCCGGGCCGACCGGAGACAGCGGCCGGGGCCGGCGGGCCTCCAGCTGGCAGGACGGCGTGGCCCGGCGGCTTCCTGGCGGAGCGGCCTGCGGCGGCCGGACGGCCCGAGGCGGCCTTCCGGTCTCTCGGCCGGGGCGGCGGTCTTCGGATGGCAGGACGGCGTGGCCCGGCGGCTTCCTGGCGGAGCGGCCTGCGGTGGCCGAGCGGCCCGAGGCGGCCTTCCGGTCTCTCGGCCGGGGCGGCGGTCTTCGGATGGCAGGACGGTCGGCCCGGCGGCTTCCTGGCGGAGCGGCCTGCGGTGGCCGGACGGCCCGAGGCGGCCTTCCGGTCTCTCGGCCGGGGCGGCGGTCTTCGGATGGCAGGACGGCGTGGCCCGGCGGTTCCCTGGCGGAGCGGCCTGCGGTGGCCGAGCGGCCCGAGGCGGCCTTCCGGTCTCTCGGCCGGGGCGGCGGTCTTCGGATGGCAGGACGGTCGGCCCGGCGGTTCCCTGGCGGAGCGGCCTGCGGTGGCCGAGCGGCCCGAGGCGGCCTTCCGGTCTCTCGGCCGGGGCGGCGGTCTTCGGATGGCAGGACGGTCGGCCCGGCGGCTTCCTGGCGGAGCGGCCTGCGGCGGCCGAGCGGCGGCCTTCCGGTCTCTCGGCCGGGGCGGCGGTTGTCAGATGGCACGACGGTCGGCCCGGCGGTTCCCTGGCGGAGCGGCCTGCGCCTCGCGCCGAGGCAGGGCGAGGGGCGAGGCCGGGCGATGCACCGTGCAGCCGCGGAGGGTAGGCTAACCTAACCTCTGTGCTGGTCGACAGTCCTCCCGAGAAGCGCGCGGCGATCGCCGCGGCGCCGCCCACCCGCCGGGCGACACGAGCCGTCGGGCTCCTCGTCTCCCTCGCCGTCCTGGCGCTCGTCGCTCTGGCGAGCATCGCGATCGGGGCGAAGGAGCTGTCCCTGGCCCAGGTCTGGCACGGGCTGTTCCAGGACTCGGGGACGTACGGCGACATCGTGGTGGGTGAGCGGCTGTCCCGCACTGTCCTCGGCCTGCTCGTCGGGGCGGCGCTCGGGCTGTCCGGGGCGGTCCTGCAGGCCCTGACCCGCAATCCGCTCGCCGAGCCGGGCCTGCTCGGCATCAACGCCGGCGCCTCGGCGGCGGTCGTCACCGCCCTGACGTACTTCGGGGTCACCAGCCTCAGCGGCTACGTCTGGTTCGCCTTCCTCGGCGCGGCCGCGGTGGGCGCGCTGGTGTGGTTCCTCGGCGGCAGCCGCAGCGCCACCCCCGTCCGGCTCGCGCTCGCGGGCACCGCCGTCAGCGCCGCGCTCTACGGCTATCTGCAGGCCGTCATGATCACGGACGGCGCGGCGCTCGGCACGATGCGCTTCTGGACCGTCGGCTCGCTGGCCTCGGCCACCGGCACGACGATCGAGCAGGTGCTGCCGTTCCTCGCGGCGGGGACGGTCCTCGCGCTGCTGCTGGCCCGGCCGCTCAACGCCCTCGCGATGGGCGACGACACCGCCCGCGCCCTCGGCGCCGACCTGAACCGCACCCGGGCGCTCGCGATGCTCGCCGCGACGGTGCTGTGCGGGGCCGCGACCGCGGCCTGCGGGCCGATCGTCTTCGTCGGGCTGATGGTGCCGCACGCCATCCGCTCCTTCACCGGTCCCGACCTGCGGTGGATCCTGCCGTACGCCACGGTCCTGTCGCCGGTGCTGCTGCTCGGCGCGGACGTGGTCGGGCGGATCGTCGCCCGGCCCGCCGAGGTGCAGGTCGGTGTCGTCACCGCGATCATCGGCGGCCCGGTGTTCATCCTGCTCGTACGGCGGCGGAGGACGACGCAGCTGTGAAGACCACCCTTCCGACGCCGTCCGGCCGTTCGCCGCGGGCCGTGCGCGCGCTGCGCGCCCCGGGCGGCCTCTCGGTCCGCCTGGACGCGCGGGCCTCGGCCGTCGTCCTGCTGCTGGTGCTGGCCGCGCTCGTCGCGGGCGTCGCGCTGATCGGCACCGGCGACTTCCCGATCCCGGCCTCCGACGTGCTGCGGACGCTCCTCGGCCGGGGTGACCGGGGCCAGGAGTTCATCGTCCGCGAACTGCGTCTGCCGCGCGTCCTCGCCGGGCTTCTCGTCGGTGCCTGCCTCGGGCTCGCGGGCGCGCTGTTCCAGTGCGTCTCCCGCAACCCGCTGGGCAGTCCGGACGTCCTCGGCCTCACGCAGGGGGCGACGGCGGGAGCGCTCACCGTGATCGTGCTGTTCTCCGGCAGCGCCGCGGCGGTCACCGCGGGCGCGCTCGCGGGTGGTCTGGTCACCGGGCTCGCCATCTACCTGCTCGCCTGGAAGCGGGGCGTGCACGGCTACCGGCTGGTGCTCGTCGGCATCGGCGTGTGCGCGGTGGTCACCGCGGTCAACGGCTACCTCATCACCCAGGCCGACTTCGTGGACGCGGCGCGCGCGGTCGTGTGGATGACCGGTTCCCTCAACGGCCGTGACTGGGACCAGGTCCGGCCGCTGCTCGCCGTGTGCGCCGTGATCGTGCCCCTCGTCCTCGTCCGCGCCCGCGACCTGCGGATGACGGAGATGGGCGACGACGTCGCCGGCGCCCTCGGGGTCCGCGTGGAGCGGGTGAGGCTGCTGCTGACGGCGGCCGCCGTGCTGCTCACCGCGGCCGCCACCGCCGCCGCCGGGCCCGTCGCCTTCGTCGCCCTGACCGCACCGCAGCTGGCCCGGCGCCTGACCTCCTCGCCCGGGCCGAACCTGGTGCCGTCCCTGTGCATGGGCGCCGCCCTGCTGGTCACCGCGGACTGGGCCTCCCAGCGGGTGTTCGGTGCCGACCAGCTGCCCGTGGGCGTGGTCACCGGCGTACTGGGCGGGGTGTACCTGCTGTGGCTCCTGGTCGCCGAGCGCCGGGCCGGCCGGGTATGAGCGACCTGCACCCGCCGAGCGCCACCGCGGGCGTCCGCGGCGGGCCGAACAACCGAAGGAGCACCGTGAACCGTCTGTCCGCCGACCGCGTCACCCTCGCCTACGACCGGCGCGTCATCGCCGAGCAGCTGTCGGTGGACATCCCCGACAACTCCTTCACCGTGATCGTCGGTCCGAACGCGTGCGGCAAGTCCACCCTGCTGCGGGCGCTGTCGCGGATGCTCAGGCCGAGCGAGGGCCGGGTGCTGCTGGACGGGCAGGTCATCCAGTCGATGCCCGCGAAGAAGGTCGCCCGGACGCTGGGCCTGCTGCCGCAGTCGTCGGTCGCACCCGACGGCATCACGGTCGGCGACCTGGTGGGCCGCGGCCGCTACCCGCACCAGGGCCTCCTGCGGCAGTGGTCGGCCGAGGACGAGCGGGTCGTCCGGGAGTCGATGGAGCGGACCGGCGTCGCCGAGCTCGCCGACCGCTACGTCGACGAGCTGTCCGGGGGGCAGCGGCAGCGGGTGTGGATCGCGATGGCGCTCGCCCAGCAGACGCCGCTGCTGCTGCTGGACGAGCCGACCACCTACCTCGACATCCAGCACCAGATCGACGTCCTCGACCTGTGCGCCGAACTGCACGAGGAGCACGGGCGCACGCTGGTGGCCGTCCTGCACGACCTCAACCACGCCGCCCGGTACGCCACCCACCTCGTCGCCCTGCGCGCCGGCCGGGTCGTCGCCGAGGGCGCGCCGCGGGACATCGTCACGGCGGAGCTGGTGGAGGAGGTGTTCGGACTGCGCTGCCAGGTCATCGACGACCCCGAGACGGGGACGCCGCTGGTGGTGCCCGCGGCGCGCAGGGCACGCGCCCGGGTGTCCGCGAAGGGGGCCGCCACCGCCGGCTGACGGCTGGCGGGCCCGGGCAGCGGGCCCGCAGCGGCTTCCCAGGGCTCCTGACCGGCGCGGCCGGGCCGTCGCCGGTCGGGGCCGGGCGGGCCCCAAGGGCTGTCCCGTGATCCGCGGTGGACCAGCGCTCGGCGTCGGATGCGGTGCGTCGCAAGGCGGAGGGGCGCCCTCGTACTGGGCCTATTCGGGCGATCCGACAACGCGGCGAGGTGCCGTGGCTGTCGTCGTGCGCCCGCCGGGGTCACGGGACAGCCCTCAGAGCAGTTTCCGCAGGCGGAACAGGTCCGTCAGGCCGGCCTCCAGCCTGACCCGGCCGGCCCCCCACGCCTTGGCGAAGTGCAGCCGGCCCCCGACCAGCGCGACCAGGTCGTCGCCGGTCATGGCCAGCCGGATCTGGGCCCTGGCCCGCGGCGGCCCCTTCAGGGTGTCGTGCACCTCGATCCGCCCGCCGGCGAGCCGCCCGGCGAAGGTGATGTCGAGGTCGGTGATCCAGCAGGTCACGGAGCGGTCGAGGGAGGCCGCCGCCCGGACGTCCCCCTCGGCGCCCCGCATGCTGTCCGACAGCTTCTCCAGTGCGGCGCGGCACTCCTCGATCGTGGCCATCGCGACCGACGGTACCCCGCGGCTTCGAGGTAGCGTCGGGGCATGAACGACTCTGTGCCCGAGGGCGCGGTCGCGGAGGAGGCGACGACCCCGGAACCGGGTGCTCCGGCCGCACCGCGGCACGACCCGGACCACGACCCCTCCGCCCCCGCGCCCCTGAACGTGCCCCGCACCCCCACCGGCGACGCGGACGTCGACGCGGCCCTGGAGCGGCTCGGGGACGCCGACCACCTCGCCACGGACGGTCACGTCGAGGTGTACGAGGATGTACACAGGGGACTGCGTGACGCGCTGACCGCGCTCGACGCCCGCCCGGGACCTCCGGTGCCCCCACGACCTCTCGACAACAGGAGCTGAACCGAACGTGGCAGGAGTCGCACGCCGCCGTCTCGACGCGGAGCTGGTCCGCCGGAAGCTCGCGCGCTCGCGCGAGCACGCCGGCCAGCTGATCGCCGCCGGGCGGGTCACCGTGGGCAAGACCGTCGCGACCAAGCCGGCCACGCAGGTGGAGACCGCCGCCGCCATCGTCGTCGCCGCCGACGACAGCGACCCCGACTACGTCTCCCGGGGCGGCCACAAACTCGCCGGCGCCCTCGCGGCCTTCGTTCCGCGGGGGCTCGTCGTCGAGGGTCGGCGGGCGCTGGACGCGGGCGCGTCCACCGGCGGCTTCACCGACGTCCTGCTGCGGGCCGGGGCCGCGCACGTCGTCGCCGTCGACGTCGGATACGGACAACTCGCCTGGTCCCTGCGAAACGATGAACGCGTCACCGTCAAGGACCGTACGAACGTACGCGAGTTGACGATCGAGGCGATCGATGGGGGGGCTGTGGATCTTGTCGTGGGGGATCTGTCCTTCATCCCGCTCGGCCTGGTGCTGCCCGCCCTGGTGCGGTGCACGAAGCCGGACGCCGACCTGGTGATGATGGTCAAGCCGCAGTTCGAGGTGGGCAAGGAGCGGCTGGGCAGCGGCGGCGTGGTCCGCAGTCCCGAGCTGCGCGCCGAGGCGGTGCGGGCGGTGGCCGCGAAGGCGTGGGATCTGGGGCTCGGTGTGAACGGCGTCACCGCCAGTCCGCTGCCGGGACCCTCGGGCAATGTCGAATACTTTCTCTGGCTGCGGGCCGGCGCTCCCGAACCGGACCCGGCCGACATCGACCGTGCAGTGGCGGAGGGGCCGCGTTGACACAGACCCAAGCTCGTACCGTTTTCCTGCTGGCCCACACCGGGCGGCCGGCAGCCATTCGCAGTGCCGAGCTCGTGGTCAAGGGGCTCCTGCGCTGGGGCATCGGCGTGCGCGTCCTGGAGGCCGAGGCGCGCGACCTGCCGCTGCCGGACGAGGTGGAGCTGGTCAAGGAGGCCACTCCGCAGTGCCTGGACGGCTGCGAACTGCTGATCGTGCTCGGCGGCGACGGCACGCTGCTGCGCGGCGCCGAGTTCGCGCGGGCCTCCGGGGTGCCGATGCTCGGCGTCAACCTCGGGCGCGTCGGGTTCCTCGCCGAGGCCGAGCGGGACGACCTCGACAAGGTTGTCGACCGTGTGGTGTCGCGGGCGTACGAGGTCGAGGAGCGCATGACCGTCGACGTGGTCGTGCACCGCAACGGCGACATCGTGCACACGGACTGGGCCCTGAACGAGGCGGCCGTGCAGAAGGTGTCCGCCGAGCGGATGCTCGAGGTGGTGCTGGAGATCGACGGGCGGCCGGTGACCGGCTTCGGCTGCGACGGGATCGTGTGCGCGACCCCGACCGGGTCGACCGCCTACGCGTTCTCGGCGGGCGGGCCCGTGGTGTGGCCGGAGGTGGAGGCGCTGCTCATGGTGCCCATCTCGGCGCACGCCCTCTTCGCCAAGCCGCTGGTGACGTCGCCGGACTCCGTGCTGGCGGTGGAGGTCCTGCCGCACGTTCCGCCGGGTGTCCTGTGGTGCGACGGACGGCGGACCGTCGAGCTGCCGCCGGGGGCGCGGGTCGAGGTGCGGCGGGGCGCGGTGCCGGTGCGGCTGGCCCGGCTGCACCACGCCTCCTTCACGGACCGGCTGGTGGCGAAGTTCGCGCTGCCGGTGTCGGGGTGGCGGGGGGCGCCGCACTAGCGTCCGACGTCCGTATCGACCACCACGGGAGCGGAAGCGGCGCCTCCGGGACGTGCCCGGGAATTTTCCGGGACGCGGGCGGTCCGGCCGTCCCCGCGCGGGGCCCGGCCGTCCCCGCGAGGGCGGGGACGGCCGGCGGTCTGTCCATGCGCACGGACGTGCGGCTTCCCCCCTCGGGTGGGGCGCGTCGCACAGCACGGGCAAAACCTCGTATGGTCGGGGACGTGTTGGAGGAGATGCGGATACGGTCGCTCGGTGTGATCGACGACGCGGTCGTCGAGTTGTCACCCGGCTTCACCGCCGTCACGGGTGAGACGGGTGCGGGCAAGACCATGGTGGTCACCAGCCTGGGACTGCTGCTGGGCGGGCGCGCGGACGCGGCGCTCGTCCGGATCGGGGCCAGGAACGCGGTCGTGGAGGGACGGATCACCGTGCCCGCGGACACCGCCGCCGTCGTGCGGGCCGAGGAGGCCGGGGCGGAGCTGGACGACGGGGCGCTGCTGATCAGCCGTACCGTTTCGGCCGAGGGGCGCTCGCGGGCGCACCTGGGCGGGCGCAGCGTGCCCGTGGGGCTGCTGTCGGAGCTCGCCGACGAGCTGGTCGCGGTGCACGGGCAGACCGACCAGCAGGGCCTGCTGAAGCTGTCCCGGCAGCGGCAGGCGCTGGACCGGTACGCCGGGGACGCGGTGGCCGTGCCGCTGGCGAAGTACTCCGAGGCCTACCGGCGCCTGCGCGCGGTCTCCGCGCAGCTGGACGAGATCACCACACGGGCGCGTGAGCGCGCCCAGGAGGCCGACCTGCTGCGCTTCGGCCTCGACGAGATCGCGGCGGTCGAACCGCGGGCCGGCGAGGACGTGGAACTGGCCGAGGAGGCGGAGCGGCTCGGGCACGCGGAGGCCCTGTCCTCCGCCGCGACGGCCGCGCACGCCGCCCTCGCGGGCAATCCGGAGGATCCCGAGGGCATCGACGCGGCGACCCTCGTCGCGGGCGCTCAGCGGGCGCTGGAGGCCGTGCGGTCGCACGACCCGGCGCTCGCCGCGCTGACCGACCGGATCGGGGAGATCGGCATCCTGCTGGGCGACGTCGCCGGGGAGCTTGCGGGCTACGCCGACGACCTGGACGCCGATCCGCTGCGGCTGGCGGCCGTGGAGGAGCGCCGGGCCGCGCTGACCGCGCTGACGCGCAAGTACGGCGAGGACGTCTCCGCCGTGCTCACGTGGGCCGAGCGGAGCGCCGCACGGCTGACGGAACTCGACAGCGACGACGAGCGGATCGAGGAGCTGACCGCCGAGCGGGACGCGCTGCGCTTCGAGCTGGGCGCGCTGGCACAGGCGCTGACGGACGCGCGGACGGAGGCCGCCGAGCGGTTCGCGGCCGCCGTGACCGCCGAGCTGGCCTCGCTCGCCATGCCGCACGCCCGGGTGTCGTTCGACATCCGGCAGACGGAGGACCCCGAGGGCGTCGAGGTCGGCGGGCGCACCGTCGCCTACGGGCCCTCCGGCGCCGACGAGGTGGAGCTGCTGCTCGCCCCGCACCCGGGGGCGCCGCCGCGGCCGATCGCCAAGGGCGCCTCGGGCGGTGAGCTGTCGCGGGTGATGCTGGCGGTGGAGGTCGTGTTCGCGGGCACGGACCCGGTGCCGACGTACCTGTTCGACGAGGTGGACGCCGGTGTCGGCGGCAAGGCGGCGGTGGAGATCGGGCGCCGCCTGGCCAAGCTGGCGAAGACCGCCCAGGTCGTGGTGGTCACGCACCTGCCGCAGGTGGCGGCCTTCGCCGACCGGCAGCTGCTCGTGGAGAAGACCGACGACGGGTCGGTGACCCGGTCCGGGGTGAAGGTGCTCGAGGGCGAGGACCGCATCCGGGAGCTGTCGCGCATGCTGGCGGGCCAGGAGGACTCCGAGACGGCCCGCGCGCACGCCGAGGAGCTGCTGGCGAGCGCCCGCGCGGACCGGTAGCGAACGGGGTCCGTACGGTCCGTAGGGTGACGGCATGATCACTGGTGTCGCCGCCTCCGCCGCCTGCTCCGCCGTCCTGACCCGTGCCGGAACGGCCGTGCTGCGTGCCACGGCGCCCGGTGGCCGGGGCCGTTGGGAGCGGCGCAACCACGCCGGGCGGTCCGTCGGGCTCCACGCCGGTCCCGCGGTGGCCGTGGCGGCCGCGGTCGCGGCGGGCCGGGTGCGGCCGGCCGCCGGCCTCGCCGTGCTGGCCGCCGGTGCCTGCGGTGCCTACGACGACGTGGCCGGCGCCGGTGACCCCCGGCGCGGGTTCCGGGCGCACCTGGCGGCCCTGCGGGACGGCGAGGTCACCAGCGGGGCGGTCAAGCTGTTCGGCATCGGCGCGGCGGGCCTGGCCGCCGGCGCCCTGCTGCGGGAGCGGCCGCTGGACAAGGTGCTCGCGGGTGTCGTGATCGCCGGGGCGGCGCACGCGGTCAACCTCGTCGACGTGCGGCCCGGACGGGCCGCCGCCACGGTGCTCGCCCTGGCGGCGCCCGGGCTGCTGCGGCGGGGACCCGGCGCGGAACTGGCCGCCGCCGCTGTGGGCGCGGCCGCGGCGGTCCTCCCCGAGGACCTGGGGGAGCGCGTGATGATCGGCGACACGGGGGCGCACGCCCTGGGCGCGACACTCGGCGCGGCCGCCGTCGTGTGCAACGGGCGCCTCGGTCTGGTGGCGCACGCGGCGGCGGTGGTGGCCGCAGCCGTGTACGGGGACAAGGTGAGCGAGCCGGCCCGAGCCCGGTGAGAGAAGAGCGCCCCGCCCGTTCTTTTCACCCGTGTGGGTGACCCAATCGGGCTCGTCGCCCTGTTTCCGCGTGCCCCTCACACCCCCGCCGTTCCCGGAACACCCGTACGTGCTGGCATCCTTGACGCCGGAACCAGCGCGTGGAGGCATCGAGCGGCACGCCCCTGAGCCGGCTTCCTTCTGTACGTTTCGTCGTGACCGCCCGACGCCGAACCAGGAGCCCCGGCCACGTGAGCCACGTGAGCAGCCGCGCATCGCACGGCCAGTCACCGCTGCGCACCGTGCAGGTGCTGGGCGGTGGCAACGCCGGCAGCAGCGCGCACGTGCGGTCGCTGACCGCGGGGCTCGTCGCCCGGGGCGTGCGGGTCACCGTGTGCGCCCCCGAGGAGGCCGACCACGCCTACGACTTCACCGGCGCCGGTGCGCGGCATGTGCCCGTGCCGCGCAGTACCGACCCGGTGTCCGTGGCCGCGCTGCGGACCGCCTGCGCGGACGCCGACCTCGTGCACGCGCACGGGCTGCACGCCTCGTTCCGGGCGGCGCTCGCCCTCAGCGGGCGGAGCACCCCGCTCGTCGTCACCTGGCACAACCGCGCGTACGCCGAGGGGCCCCGGGCGCATCTCCTGCGCCTGCTGGAGCGGCGCGTCGTCAGGGCGGCCACGGTCGTGTTCGGCACCACCTCGCCGCTGGTGGACCGGGCCCGCCGCAGGGGCGCGCGCGACGCACGGCTCGGCGCGGTCGCACTTCCTTTGCCGTCCGCTGCCGCGAGCGAGGACCCCGATCGTCCGCGGGCCAAGGTGCGGGCAGAACTCGGCGCCACGGGACGGCCGCTGCTGATCGCCGTGGGCTCCCTCGACCCCACCCGCGGCCACGAGGTCCTGCTGGACGCGGCCCGCGCCTGGCGCGGCCTCGACCCCGTCCCCCTGCTCGTGATCGCCGGTGAGGGACCGCTGCGGCCCCTGCTGCAACGCCGCATCGAGGACGAGGAACTGCCCGTCCGGCTGCTCGGCCGGCGCGACGACGTGGGGGAACTCCTCGCCGCCGCCGACCTCGCCCTGCTGCCGGGCAGCGAGGAGGCCCGCTCGGTCCTCGCGCAGGAGGCCCTGCACGCGCGCGTGCCGCTCGTCGCGGCGCTGACCGGCGGAGTCCGCGAACTCGTCGGAGACGCCGCGGAACTGGTGCCCCGTCAGGACGCCGGGGCGCTCGCCGCCGCCGTCGTGCGCCTGCTCGGCGACCCCGAGCGGTGCGAGCAGCTCCGGCAGCACGGCGCCCGGCAGGCGGCCACCTGGCCGACGGAGGAGGAAACCGTCGCCCAGGTCCTCAGCGTGTACGACGAGCTGACCCAGCCGCGGCTCCTGGCCTGAGGTCCGGCGGGTGCCCGGGGCCGGGCGCGTTCCTCACCGGACACGGCGCGGTTGGGCCCCACCCGTCAAGGCCGCCCGGGACCGAGTGACGGCGCCGCCGTCCGCGATGCCGGCGGGCTCGGGCTGAAAGAAGACGGTCCCGGCCGGGGTGCGACAAGCGACGGCACGACGACCACCAAGGGCACGGGCACCGCGATCCTGAACAGAACCAGCTCCCGACCCGCAGGATGCTGTCGGCCCACCGCACGCCCGAGCACAGGGAGTTGAAGAGCCTTGCCGCTCCGTGCCGGGCAGGTACGCCGCCGCACCGGTCGATCTCCGCGTCGAGCGCGGCCCGGCGGCCTCCCGACCGGCCCGCGCCCTGCCACCCGTTCAGCGGGAGACCGCCGTTCCTGTCCCGGTGCAACGCGCGCCGACGGCCCCGGCCGCGGCGGGACGGGGCTCAGGTGACGTGCCGGCGCGCCCGCAGCGCCAGGCTCAGCGCCAGCACCGTCTGCGGGTCGTCGAGGTCGGTGCCCAGCAGCTCCCCGATGCGCGCGAGGCGGTTGTAGAGCGTCTGCCGGTTCAGGTGCAGCTCACGGGCCGTCTCCGCCTTGCGGCCCGCGTGCGCCAGGTACGTCTCCAGGGTGGGCAGCAGCGGCGGCTTGGCCCGGTGGTCGTGATCGCGCAGCGGGCCGATCGCGCGGTCCACGAAGTCGGCCAGGTCCGGGTGGTCCCGCAGCCGCCACAGCAGCAGGTCGATGTCGAGACGGCGGGCGTCGTACCACGGCCGGTCCGGCAGGCCCTGCGCGGCCGTCGCCGTCTCGGCCGCGTGCCGCAGGCCGGCCGAGGCCGCCGCCCAGCCGCCGGCCACCCCCACCACCACGACCGGCGGCTGCGCGCCCGGCCGCCGCATGCCCGCCCGCTCCGCACCGGCCCGCAGGGCCGCCGCGACCCGGTCCGCGACCACCGGCCGCTCCGACTCCGCGCGCAGGCCGAGCAGCAGCGGCACCCGGCCCTCCACCGGCCGCACGCCCAGCAGCACCGGCACGCCGACCGAGGCCAGCTCCTCGGCGACCGCGCGCGCCAGGACCGCCCAGCCGCCGCCGACCGCGCCGGCGCGCGCCGTGCCGTCGGCGGCCGGCGCGTCGCCGAGCCGCATGACCACGGGCAGCAGCGGTCCGTCGCCCGGCTTGAAGCCGAGGACGCGCGCCTGCGCCGGGGCGTCGTCGGCGGCGATACGGCCTTCGGCGAGGTCGGAGAGGAAGTCGCCGCGGCCGCGTGCCGCCAGCTCCTCCTCCTGGCGGGCCTGCATCAGCACCACGGCCAGGATGCCCGCCGCCCGCTCGACCGCCATGCGGTGCACCGGCGCCAGCGGCGCCCGGACCGGCAGCAGCACGAGCCGGGCGCGGACCGCACCGGCCCCCGGCCCACCGCCGGGCACGTCCACGAGGACGGAACCGGACGGCGGCGGGGCGTCGGCGTCCCGGTGCTGGCCGCGCAGCCCCTCCCAGACCTGCAGCGGGTCCGCACCCTCGGGTCCGGCACCGGCCGCGTACAGCAGCCGGCCGCCGGGGGTCTCCAGGAACACGGGGTTGCCGGCGAAGCCGGCCAGGACGCCGAGGACCTGCGGCACTCCGCCGCCGGCCAGCAGGGCGCCGGTGCAGCGGCGGTAGACCTCCTCGGCCCGCTGCTGGAGCGCGTAGTGCCCGTTGACGATCTCGGTGTGGATCTCCTCGGTGACGGTCACGAACGGCACCTCGCGGTGCAGCTGCACCAGCGGGAGGCCGGCCGTGCGCGCCGTCTCGACCAGGGCGGCGGGCAGACGCGCGAACCGGGGGCCGAGCTCGACCACGAGCGCGGCGATGCCGCGGTCGGCGAGGGTGCGGACGAAGGCGCGCTGCTCGGCGGGGCGGGTGCCGAGGCCGTAACCGGTGGTCAGCAGCAGCTCGCCCCCCTTGAGCAGGGAGGCGATGTTGGGGACCTCGCCGGCGTGGACCCAGCGGACGGTGCGGTCCAGCCGGTCGCCGCAGGCGAGGACCTCGGGCAGGCCGCTGCGCAGGCCGGGCAGCTCCAGAGCGCGCCGCACCGTGATCCCCGCGCCCTCGGTGTCGAATGCGCTGTCCATGCAGCGGACGCTACCTGGGCGGACGTCCGCGAGACAGCTCGGGCGGCACACCCGCGCCCGGTCCGTCCCGCAGACCCGTCCGGCCCGGCCCATGGGCGGCCGCCCTGCCGGACTCGTCCTGCCGGCCGCCGCCCTGCGGGCCGCACGCCGGGCCTGTCCTGTCCTGCGGGCCGCCGCCCCAGCGGCCTCGGGCGGTGCCCCCGCCGATCCGTCCTCAGGACGTGCGGACGGGCATCGGCCCGGTGCCCGTCCGCACGTCCGGTGCCCGGGCACCGGACGTGGCCCGCGACCCGGTGCTCCCGCGATCAGCCCCCGTAGGCGCCGCTCGCGGTCAGCCGCAGGGCGGTGTCGATCAGGGGGACGTGGCTGAAGGCCTGCGGGAAGTTGCCCACCTGGCGCTGCAGGCGCGGGTCCCACTCCTCGGCCAGCAGGCCGAGGTCGTTGCGCAGGGACAGCAGCTTCTCGAACAGCTTCCGGGCCTCGTCGACGCGGCCGATCATCGCCAGGTCGTCGGCCATCCAGAACGAACAGGCGAGGAAGGCGCCCTCGTCGCCGGGGAGGCCGTCGACGCCCGCGTGGTCGCCTTCCGTGGGGTAGCGCAGGATGAAGCCGTCCGGCGTGGACAGCTCGCGCTGGATCGCCTCGATGGTGCCGATGACCCGTTTGTCGTCCGGCGGCAGGAAGCCCACCTGCGGAATGATCAGCAGGGACGCGTCCAGCTCCTGCGAGCCGTAGGACTGCGTGAACGTGTTGCGCTCCGGGTCGTAGCCTCTCTCGCACACGTCCCGGTGGATCTCGTCGCGCAGTTCCTTCCAGCGCTCCAGCGGGCCGTCGGCGTCCCCGGACTCCAGCAGCTTGATCGTCCGGTCGACGGCGACCCACGCCATGACCTTGGAGTGCACGAAGTGACGGCGCGGGCCGCGCACCTCCCAGATGCCCTCGTCCGGCTCCTGCCAGTGCTGCTCCAGGTAGCGGATGAGCTTGATCTGGAGCAGCGAGGCGTAGTCGTTGCGGGCCAGACCCGTCATGTGGGCCAGGTGCAGGGCCTCGGTGACCTCGCCGTAGACGTCCAGCTGGAGCTGGTGCGCGGCGCCGTTGCCGACCCGGACCGGCGCGGAGTTCTCGTAGCCGGGCAGCCACTCCAGCTCCGCCTCGCCGAGCTCGCGCTCACCGGCGATGCCGTACATGATCTGCAGGTTCTCCGGGTCGCCGGCGACGGCCCGCAGCAGCCACTCGCGCCAGGCGCGGGCCTCCTCGCGGTAGCCGGTGCGCAGCAGCGACGACAGGGTGATCGCCGCGTCGCGCAGCCAGGTGTAGCGGTAGTCCCAGTTGCGGACGCCGCCGATGTCCTCGGGCAGGGAGGTGGTGGGGGCGGCGACGATGCCGCCGGTGGGGGCGTACGTCAGCGCCTTGAGCGTGATCAGGGAGCGGACGACGGCCTCGCGGTACGGGCCGTGGTACGTACAGTGCCCCACCCACTCACGCCAGAACGCCTCCGTCGCCGCCAGCGACTGCTCCGGCTCCGGCAGCGGCGGCGGCTCCTTGTGCGAGGGCTGCCACGAGATCGTGAAGGCGATCCGGTCACCCGGGGCGACCGTGAAGTCCGCGTACGTGGTCAGCGACTCGCCGTACGCCTCCGCCGGTGTGTCGAACCACACGGAGTCGGGCCCGGCGACCGCCACCGTGCGCCCCTCGTGCTTGTGCACCCAGGGCACGATGCGGCCGTAGGAGAACCGCATCCGCAGCGCCGAGCGCATCGGCACCCGGCCCGAGACGCCCTCGACGATCCGGATCAGCTGCGGGGCTCCGTCGCGCGGCGGCATGAAATCGGTCACGCGGACCGTGCCGCGCGGCGTGTCCCACTCCGATTCGAGGATCAGCGAGTCGCCGCGGTAGCTGCGGCGGGCCGCGACGGGCGGCTCCGCGTCGGCCGCGTGAGCCGGGCCGAGGCGCCAGAAGCCGTGCTCCTCGGTGCCGAGCAGACCGGCGAAGATGGCATGCGAGTCGAAGCGGGGCAGGCACAGCCAGTCGACTGTCCCGTCCCGGCAGACCAGTGCTGCGGTCTGCATGTCTCCGATGAGTGCGTAGTCCTCGATGCGCCCGGCCACGTGCATCTCCAGTCGAACGGCCACGTCACCCCGCGAAGGGGCGGTCGCTAGTGCGGTCAGGGGGTCGTTGTAGTGCGTCGTTGAGCGGTGAGGCAATCAGCCGCTCGGCTTGTCATGCAGAACGGCAAAACGACAACTGTTGCTCAACGATCTGACGAGCTCACGTTGTTCCGGGTCTTACGGGCGGGGTGGTGCCGTGTTGCCGGCCGGGCTCGGCAGCGAGTGTCCGAGCAGGATACGACGCACGTAGATGATGTGCGTGCCGCTCCGGGCAACGCGCGTGAGCCGAACGGGTGGGCCATGGGTGAGACGCGCGGGAACGGCGGTGCCTCCGTGGCGGCGCGTGCGCGGAGCGTGGCCGGAACCCGTCCCCGCCCGCTGCCGACGCCTGGCCGGAAGCCATCCGGCTTTGGCGCTGATACGCTGGTAGCCCGTGGACCGGTGGGCTTCAAACCCCCGAACCGCAGCGACGGCTCCTCCGGGACGTGACCCGGGAGACAACCCGGATACCCGGACAGCCGCACCGCACTCCAGACCGCGACCACGGGAGCCCCCTCTTGGCCATGCCGCCCGCTGCTTTCCGCAGCACAGCCACGACGACCAAGCACATCTTCGTCACCGGGGGTGTCGCCTCCTCGCTCGGCAAGGGACTGACCGCGTCGAGCCTCGGCATGCTGCTCAAGGCCCGCGGCCTGCGCGTGGTGATGCAGAAGCTCGACCCGTACCTGAACGTCGACCCCGGGACGATGAACCCGTTCCAGCACGGTGAGGTGTTCGTCACCAACGACGGCGCCGAGACCGACCTGGACATCGGCCACTACGAGCGCTTCCTCGACCGGGACCTCGACGGCTCGGCCAACGTCACCACCGGCCAGGTGTACTCCACGGTGATCGCCAAGGAGCGCCGCGGCGAGTACCTGGGCGACACCGTGCAGGTCATCCCGCACATCACCAACGAGATCAAGCACCGCATCCGCCGCATGGCCACCGACGAGGTGGACGTCGTCATCACCGAGGTCGGCGGCACCGTCGGCGACATCGAGTCCCTGCCGTTCCTGGAGACCGTCCGCCAGGTCCGCCACGAGGTCGGCCGCGACAACGTCTTCGTGGTGCACATCTCGCTGCTGCCGTACATCGGCCCGTCCGGCGAGCTGAAGACCAAGCCGACCCAGCACTCGGTCGCCGCCCTGCGCAACATCGGCATCCAGCCGGACGCGATCGTGCTGCGCTGCGACCGAGAGGTGCCGACCGCGATCAAGCGCAAGATCTCCCTGATGTGCGACGTCGACGAGGCCGCCGTCGTCGCCTGCCCCGACGCGCGCTCGATCTACGACATCCCGAAGGTCGTGCACTCCGAGGGCCTGGACGCCTACGTCGTGCGCAAGCTCGACCTGCCGTTCCGCGACGTCGACTGGACCACCTGGGACGACCTGCTCGACCGCGTCCACAACCCCGACCACGAGGTCACCCTCGCCCTGGTCGGCAAGTACATCGACCTGCCCGACGCCTACCTGTCGGTCATCGAGGCGCTGCGCGCGGGCGGGTTCGCCAACCGGGCGCGCGTGAAGATCAAGTGGGTGACGTCCGACGACTGCAAGACCCCGGCCGGCGCCGAGGCGCAGCTCGCCGACGTCGACGCCATCTGCATCCCCGGCGGGTTCGGCGACCGCGGCGTCCTCGGCAAGGTCGGCGCCATCCGCTACGCCCGCGAGAACCGGATCCCGCTGCTCGGCCTCTGCCTGGGCCTGCAGTGCATCGTGATCGAGGCCGCGCGCAACCTCGCCGACATCCCGGACGCCAACTCCACCGAGTTCGACCCGGCCACCGCGCACCCGGTCATCTCCACGATGGCCGAGCAGCTCGACATCGTCGCCGGCGAGGGCGACATGGGCGGGACGATGCGCCTGGGCATGTACCCGGCCAAGCTGGCCGAGGGGTCGATCGTGCGCGAGGTGTACGACGGCAAGGAGTACATCGAGGAGCGCCACCGCCACCGCTACGAGGTGAACAACGCCTACCGCGCGGAGCTGGAGAAGAAGGCGGGCATCGTCTTCTCCGGCACCTCGCCGGACGGCAAGCTCGTCGAGTATGTCGAGTACCCGCGCGACGTCCACCCGTACCTGGTCGCCACGCAGGCGCACCCCGAGCTGCGCTCGCGCCCGACCCGTCCGCACCCGCTGTTCGCCGGCCTGGTGAAGGCGGCCGTGCAGCGGCAGGCCGAGGCGGGCCGCGTCTCCGAGTGACACACCGGCTGTACGGTTGCCGGGGTGCACACCCTCACCAGGTGGGCACCCCGGTGACGCAGGCAACCGATGCACCGTACGTGTGGAAGGGCAGGGCATGACGATCAAGGACGCCGCCGAGGAGTGGGAGATCCGGGCGACCGAGACCCCGTTCACCGGGAACAAGACGTCGGTCCGCACCGACGACGTGGTGATGCCCGACGGCAGCGTGGTCCGCCGCGACTACCAGGTCCACCCCGGCTCCGTGGCCGTCCTCGCCCTCGACGACGCCGGCCGGGTGCTGGTCATCCGCCAGTACCGGCACCCCGTGCGGCAGAAGCTGTGGGAGATCCCGGCCGGTCTGCTCGACGTGCCCGGCGAGAACCCGCTGCACGCCGCCCAGCGCGAGCTGTACGAGGAGGCGCACGTCAAGGCCGAGGACTGGCGGGTGCTGACCGACGTGTACACCACCCCCGGCGGCTGCGACGAGGCCGTGCGGATCTTCCTCGCCCGCGGTCTGTCCGTGGCCGAGGGCGAGCGCTTCCAGGCCGAGCACGAGGAGACGGACCTGGAGCTCGCCCGCGTTCCGGTCGACGAACTGGTGCGCGGCGTGCTCGCGGGCCAACTGCACAACAACTGCCTCGTCGTGGGCGTCCTCTCCCTGGTCGCGGCCCAGCGGGGTGACGGCCTGGACGCCCTGCGCCCGGCCGAGGCGCCCTGGCCCGCGCGCCCCTTCGAGTCCTGACGGGCTCCGCTCCTCCCACCGCCGTCCCCCTGCGCGGTGGTGACCGCTCCGCGGCCCCGGACCTGGTGACCACCGCCGTGCGGACCGGTCCGACGATCGCCTGATCCGATCAGGGGACGTGTCCGCCGTGCTCCACACGGAAGGTCGCAGAGCGTGAACTAGGCTTTTCACCACGCCCGGACCGGAGTTCCGGCGGGCTGGCGCGTGCGGTGGGACGGGAGCGTGGCCCGTGACGGATCAGGCGGTGGGCGCAGGTGGCGCGGAAGTGTCCCGGAAGGACCCGAAGCCCGCCACGGCACCGAGCCGGTTCCTGGGCCGTACACGCGAGTTGAAGGAGCTGCGCGCCGACATCGAGCGGGCCGGCCTCGACACCCTGGCCGGCCGCAAGGCTCCCCGCGCGCGTGTGCTCCTGATCGCCGGCAGGCCCGGCTCCGGCCGTACCGCGCTCGCGGAGGAGCTGGTGCGGCAGGTGGCCGGGCGGTATCCGGACGGCGTGCTGCGGGCCCGCCTCACCGACCCCGACGGCACCCCCGTGCCCGTCGTGCGCGCGGCCCGCGACCTGCTCACCGCGCTGGAGCTGCCGACCCCGCCCGGCGCCGCCGAGGACGAGCTGGCCGAGGCCTTCCGCGCCGCCCTCGCCGGCCGGCGGACGCTGCTCGTGCTCGACGACGCGGCCGACGCCGAACAGGTCGACGCGCTGCTGCCGGAGAACGCGGACTGCCTGGTCGTCGCCGTCGCCGAGGGCCCGCTCACCGGCATCGCGGACGTCCGCCCCTGCACCCTGGGCGGGCTGGACACCAAGTCCGCGGTGGCGCTGCTGTGCCGGCACATCGACCCCGTCCGTGTCACCGTCGATCCGCGTGCCGCCGAGGCCCTCGTCGAGACCCTCCAGGGGCAGCCCGCCGCGCTGGTCCTGGCCGCCGGCTGGCTCGCCGCCCGCCCCCAGGCGGCCGTCGCGGACCTCGCCAGGCACCTGCACGCCGACCCCGGCGACGGCACCCCGCTCGCCCGGATCCTGCGGCTCGTGCACTCCGCTCTGCCCGGCGCCGCCGCGCGCACGCTCCGCCTGCTCGCCCTCGCCCCGGCCGGCGACGTGGACCCGCACACCGCCTCCGCGCTCGCCGGCTGCTCGGTGGACGCGGCCCGCGCCCTCCTCGACGACTTCGCCGCCTCCGGCCTGCTGCGGCCCCTGACCTCGCCGCTGCCGCGCTACGAGGTGCCGGGCTGCCTGCACCCGCTGCTGCGATCCCTGGCTCGCGCCCACGACCGCCCCGCCGAACTCCAGCTGGCCCGCGCCCGCATGCTGGAGCGCACGGTGCGGCTGCTGCAGTCCTGCCGCGCGATCACCGAGACCGACAGTCCCGATTCCCGGGAGCGGCTGAACGGACTCCCCGCCGCCCTGCGCTTTCCCAGCCCGCGCGCCGCGGAGGTCTGGCTCGGCGCGCGCCGTCCCGCGCTGCTCGCCGCCGCGCGGCTCGCGGTCGCCGACGGGGAGCTGGACACCCTGGCCCGGCGCCTGATGTCACAGCTCGTGAGGGCGATGGCCGCCCACTTCGGCACCCAGGCCGCCGCCGGCGACCTCTACGACATCCACGGCCTCGTCCTCGACGTCGCCGAGCGTCGCGACCTGCCGAGGGAGAAGGCCGCCGCCCTGCTGAACCTCGCCGACCTCGACGCCCGGACCGGCCGGACGGCCACGGCGCTGGCCCGCTACCGGGCGGCGCTGGACGCCGGGCGGGAGGCGAACGACCCGTACGCGGCCGGCCGCGCGATGGAATCCGTAGGCGGCGCCCACCTGGAGCTCGGGGACTACGACCGGGCGGCGGACTGGTTCGGCCGGGCCCTGGCCCACCGCCTCGCCCGCGGCGAACGCGTCGACGCCGCCCGGCTGTACGGCCGTATCGCCACCGCGGCCACCTACGCGGGCCGTTACGGGGAGGCCCTGCGCAACTGGCGCGCGGCCGTCGCCGCGCACCGCAAGAACGGCGATGTCGCGGGCCAGGCGCGGGCGTTGAGCGAACTGGCCCGGGTCCAGGAGTACGCGGGACGGCCCGCGGAGTCGCTGCGCACCTGCCAGGAGGCGGTGGAGTGGGCGCGCCGGGCCGAGGACGTCCGGCTGCAGGCGGCGCTCCAACTGCGGCTCGCCGACACCCTGGAGCGCCTGGGCGACCCGACGGCCGCGAGCCTGCACCGGGGGGCGGCCGGGCGCATGCTGGGAGAGGAGATCCGGGGGATCGACGGCCGTACCGACGGCGACACGGAGGTCACAGCGCCGGAACAGGACTCCAACGCCTGCGAAATCCGCAGTGCATCCGACGAAGATTGATGCAATGGAAGGCTAGACAGCGAGAACACCTTCATTAGACTGGCTTTGCCGCTCGTTCTCCCGCGGTGTCTCCTGGTGTGCCCCCGTATGCCGGGTTACGTCTTGCATTGCCCCACATTCCCTGAGTCAAGGACCGTGATCGACGTGAAGGTCGGCATCCCCCGCGAGGTCAAGAACAACGAGTTCCGGGTGGCCATCACCCCCGCCGGCGTGCACGAGCTGGTGCGCAACGGCCACCAGGTCGTCGTCGAGCGGAACGCCGGTATCGGCTCCTCCATCCCGGACGAGGAGTACGTGGCGGCCGGCGCCCGGATCCTGGAGACCGCCGACGAGGTCTGGGCCTCCGCCGACCTGCTGCTGAAGGTCAAGGAGCCCGTCGCCGAGGAGTACCACCGCCTCCGCAAGGACCAGATCCTCTTCACCTACCTGCACCTGGCCGCCTCCAGGGAGTGCACGGACGCCCTGCTGGAGTCCGGCACCACGGCGATCGCCTACGAGACCGTCGAGCTGCCGAACCGCGCGCTGCCGCTGCTGGCCCCGATGTCCGAGGTCGCCGGCCGCCTGGCCCCGCACGTCGGCGCCTACCACCTGCTGGCCGCGAACGGCGGCCGCGGTGTGCTGCCCGGCGGTGTCCCGGGCGTGCCGGCCGGCAAGGCCGTCATCATCGGCGGCGGCGTCTCCGGCTGGAACGCCGCGCAGATCGCCATCGGCCTGGGCTTCCACGTGACCCTGCTCGACAAGGACATCAACAAGCTGAGGGAGGCCGACAAGATCTTCGGTACGAGGATCCAGACCGTCGTCTCCAACGCCTTCGAGCTGGAGAAGGCCTGCCTCGACGCCGACCTCGTCGTCGGCGCCGTCCTCATCCCGGGCGCCAAGGCCCCGAAGCTGGTCACCAACGAGCTGGTCTCCCGGATGAAGTCCGGAAGTGTCCTTGTCGACATCGCGATCGACCAGGGCGGCTGCTTCGAGGACTCCCACCCGACCACGCACGCCGAGCCGACCTTCAGGGTCCACCAGTCGGTGTTCTACTGCGTCGCCAACATGCCCGGCGCGGTGCCCAACACCTCGACCTACGCGCTCACCAACGCCACGCTGCCGTACATCGTCGAGCTCGCCAACCGCGGCTGGGTGGACGCGCTGCGCCGCGACCCCGCGCTGGCCAGGGGGCTCAACACCCATGACGGCAAGGTCGTCTACAAGGAGGTCGCCGAGGCGCACGGCCTGGAGCACGTGGAGCTGGACTCCCTGCTCGGCTGAGCGGCCCGCCCGTCCCTGCCGCCAAGTGCCCCGGCGGCAAAAGGCGATTCGTCAACACATCTGGTCAACCTCACACATCCGGCCGGACCTTGCCCGACAAGGTCCGGCCGGATGTGTGTATGGTCACTTCGCCGCACTCGGTCAACTCGCCTCGAACGTAACCCTTCGACCGATTCACGCCACGGTGGAACCTGCCGTGCGACGGTCGTACGCCCTTGACAGAGGGTTGTTTCATGGCCGACACATCGGGCCGGGTCCGGGCGATTGTGTTGCTGCGGACCGCCGACACGCCATAGAGTCGCCAACCGTCGGCATGGTGCCACGCTGACCTGTCTAGAAGTTTCCTGGTCACCAAGGAGGTAAGACGACTTGTGAATGAGTCGACATTTTCTCCCGGGGGTGGTCAACCAGGAATGCCTGCGCGGGGCCAGAGCCCCACAGGGCTCGAGGCTGTCGGCTCCGTCGCGGTGCGCACCTTCGCAGCCCACCAGAGTCACCAGAAGCCAGGAATGACTCCGTCAGCACACCAGAGCATGGATGGCCAACACGTGAACGCCATGGCCGGCGACGGAAGTGGCGCGTCCCACAACCACTTCGCCGACTACGACGAACTGCCCGACGGGCACTTCTACGACCCCGACGCCGAGTACGAACCGGACCCCGAGTACGCGGCCACGCTCGCGCCCGACGCCGCCCGCCAGCGTCGTGAGCGCGTCGGCCCGACCGGCCGCCCGCTGCCGTACTTCCCGATCCCGGGCCCGCTGACCGACCACGGCCCCGCGAAGATCATCGCGATGTGCAACCAGAAGGGCGGCGTCGGCAAGACCACGTCGACCATCAACCTGGGTGCCGCGCTCGCGGAGTACGGCCGGCGCGTGCTGCTCGTGGACTTCGACCCGCAGGGCGCGCTGTCGGTGGGTCTCGGCGTCAACCCGATGGAGCTCGACCTCACCGTCTACAACCTGCTCATGGAGCGGGGCATGTCCGCGGACGAGGTGCTGCTGAAGACCGCGGTCCCGAACATGGACCTGCTGCCCAGCAACATCGACCTGTCGGCGGCCGAGGTGCAGCTCGTCAGCGAGGTCGCGCGCGAGTCGACGCTGGCGCGCGCCCTGAAGCCGCTGCTGTCCGACTACGACTACATCGTCATCGACTGCCAGCCCTCGCTCGGGCTGCTCACCGTCAACGCCCTGACGGCCGCGCACAAGGTGATCGTGCCGCTCGAGTGCGAGTTCTTCGCGCTGCGCGGTGTGGCCCTGCTGACCGAGACCATCGAGAAGGTGCAGGAGCGGCTCAACCCGGAGCTCGAGCTCGACGGGATCCTCGCCACGATGTACGACTCGCGCACCGTGCACAGCCGTGAGGTGCTCGCGCGGGTCGTCGAGGCGTTCGACGACCACGTCTACCACACGGTCATCGGCCGCACGGTCCGCTTCCCCGAGACCACCGTCGCCGGTGAGCCGATCACCACGTACGCCTCCAACTCCGTCGGTGCCGCCGCCTACCGCCAGCTCGCCAGGGAGGTGCTCGCCCGGTGTCACGCCGAGTGAGTCTCCCCGGGGCCGACGAACTCTTCCGCACGACAGGGGGTATGGCGCTCCAGCCCTCCACTCCCCGGCGCCAGGCCAACGGCGAGGCCCGGGTCCCCGCTCCGGCGGGGGAGAGCGACCCCGCCGCCCCGGCGGACGACGCGCCGCAGGCGGTGCCTGCGCGGGGCGGCGACGGCGAGGGCGCCGAGCACGTCGCCGTCGGCACCGACGCGGCCGACGCGGGGGAGTCCCGCAGCCGGGGCGCGGCCGGCGAGCGCTCCGGGCGCCCCCAGGGAGCACCGGACGGCGCTTCCGCCGCCGCCCAGCCCCGCAAGCGCGGGCGGACCGCGACACGGCGGCCCAGCGGCCGGGAGCGGCACGACGAGAAGATCACGGTCTACGTCTCCGCCGAGGAGCTCATGGACCTCGAACACGCGCGCCTGGTGCTCCGCGGCGAGCACGGGCTGGCCGTCGACCGCGGGCGGATCGTCCGCGAGGCGGTCGCGGTCGTGCTCGCGGACCTGGAGACCCGGGGGGACGCCAGCATCCTCGTACGACGGCTGCGCGGGCGGTAGCGGTAGCCTGCGGGGGTCATGACCTCGAACGACGTTCCCCCTCCCGCCCCGGGCGCCTTCGCCGGCCGACGGCGCGCGCTGGGGCGGGGGCCGGGCGCGAGCGCTCCGCGCGCCGAGCCGGAGGCGCCGGCGGCGCCCCGGGCGGCGGCGCGGTCCGTCGCACCTCCGGCGGGCGGCGGTCGGCCGGTGGCGGAGCGGGAGGCGGCAGAGGCCGAGCGGGCGGTACCGGGCACCGAGCCGGGGGCACCGGACAGCGTGCCGGAGGCGCCGGACAGCGGCCGGGCGGTACCGGACAGCGTGCCGGAGGCGCCGGGCACCGGCCGGGAGGCGTCGGCCAGCGAGCCGGAGGTACCGGCGGTCGCCGGTGGGACGCCGCGCCCGTCCTCCCCGCAGCATGCGTCCTCCCGTGAGCGTCCAGCTTTCCCTGGGATTCCGGCATTCCCTGAGCGTCCGGCTTCCCCTGCGCCCTCGGCCGCGCCCGACCGCGAAGACACCGACGGGCGGGGGGCACTCCCGTCGCCCGGCGGAACGAGCGCCCGGCAGGCCGGCCGGCCGGGCCACGACCCGTCGGCTGCCGACGGGCGGGAGGCCACCCGAGGGCAGGGGGCCGCCGTCCCGGAGCCCGCAGCGGCGCGCGAGGCCGCCGGCGGGGCCGTGCCCGGGGAGGGCGACGGCGGCGACGGCGTCTTCCGGGTGCGCCTGTCGAACTTCGAGGGGCCCTTCGACCTGCTCCTCCAACTGATCTCCAAGCACCGGATGGACGTGACCGAGGTCGCCCTCTCCAAGGTCACCGACGAGTTCATGGCGCACATCCGGGCCATGGGGCCGGACTGGGACCTGGACGAGACGACCGAGTTCCTGGTCGTGGCGGCCACACTGCTCGACCTCAAGGCGGCCCGGCTGCTGCCCGCCGCCGAGATCGAGGACGAGGCCGACCTGGCGCTGCTGGAGGCACGCGACCTGCTGTTCGCCCGCCTGCTGCAGTACCGCGCCTACAAGCAGATCGCCGACATCCTCAGCCACCGCCTCGACCAGGAGGCCCGGCGCCACCCCCGTACCGTCGGCCTGGAACCGCACCACGCGGAGCTGCTGCCCGAGGTGGTCATCACCGTCGGCGCGGAAGGACTGGCCCGGCTCGCCGTCAAGGCGATGCAGCCCAGGCCCAAGCCGCAGGTGTACGTCGACCACATCCACGCGCCCCTGGTGAGCGTGCAGGAGCAGGCCGGGGTCGTCGTCGCGCGGCTGCGGGAGCTGGGCGAGGCCAGTTTCCGCGCCCTGACGGAGGACACGGACGACACGCTCACCGTCGTGGCCCGCTTCCTGGCCCTGCTGGAGCTGTACCGCGAGAAGGCCGTGGCGCTGGAGCAGGAGACCGCACTCGGCGAACTGCTGGTGCGCTGGACCGGCGGGGACGGGGACACGGCTCCGCATGTGACGGACGAGTTCGACCGGCCGCCCGAGCGGCCCGGGACGGCCAAGGAGGCGAAACCGTGAGCGAGGAGACCACCGGCGCACCGGCGGGAGGGCGCACGGTCGCGGACCTCGACCTCAAGCCCGCCCTGGAGGCGGTCCTCATGGTCGTGGACGAGCCCGCGACCGAGGAGCACCTGGCGAAGATACTGCAGCGCCCCCGCGGGCGGATCGCGGACGCGCTGCGCGAGCTCGCCGACGAGTACACGGTCCAGGGACGCGGCTTCGAGCTGCGGCTGATCGCCGGCGGCTGGCGCTTCTACACCCGTCCCGAGTACGCGGCCGCCGTCGAGGGCTTCGTCCTCGACGGGCAGCAGGCCCGGCTCACCCAGGCCGCACTGGAGACGCTCGCGGTCGTCGCCTACCGCCAGCCCGTCAGCCGCAGCCGCGTCTCCGCCGTGCGCGGAGTGAACTGCGACGGCGTGATGCGCACCCTGCTCCAGCGCGGTCTGGTCGAGGAGGCGGGCGCGGAACCCGAAACAGGTGCGATCCTGTACAGGACGACGAACTACTTCCTGGAGCGGATGGGCCTGCGCGGTCTGGACGAGCTCCCGGAGCTCGCGCCCTTCCTCCCGGAGGCGGAGGCGATCGAGGCCGAGACCCAGGAGGGCGTACCGTCGTTCGACCCGGACGCACCCGATGACGGCCCGGGCACCCCGGTCACCCCGGGAACCGACGACGCAGACGACCAGACGGAACATTGATGCGAAGCAGCGGCAGGAACGGCGGACACGGCGGGCGCGGCAACCACCGCGGCGCCGGCAACGACAGGGACGACAAGCAGGGGCAGGGCCGTCCCCGCAAGCCCCGCCCCGAGGAGCGCCGCTACGACGTGGGCCCCGGCGCCACGAAGGACGGCCCGAAGTCCGGACGTGGCGGTGCGGCCCGCGGCGGCGCGAAGGGCGGCCCCCGGCAGCCCGGGCAGTCCCCGCAGCAGGGCGGCGGACGCGGCCGGACCGCCCCGGCGCGCCCGCGCGAGTACGAGGCGCAGATCGAGGAGCGCAACCGGGAGCGGTACGCGGGCAGGAAGGACGTCAAGCTGCCCAAGACCTTCCCCGGCGCCGAGCAGGAGGGCGAGCGGCTGCAGAAGGTGCTCGCGCGCGCCGGCTACGGCTCCCGGCGCGCCTGTGAGGAGCTGATCGAGCAGGCCCGGGTCGAGGTCAACGGCGAGATCGTCCTCGAGCAGGGCCGCCGGGTCGACCCGGAGAAGGACGAGGTCAAGGTCGACGGCCTGACCGTGGCCACGCAGTCGTACCAGTTCTTCTCGCTGAACAAGCCCGCCGGTGTCGTCTCCACCATGGAGGACCCGGAGGGCCGCCAGTGCCTCGGCGACTACGTCACCAACCGCGAGACGCGGCTCTTCCACGTCGGACGGCTGGACACCGAGACCGAGGGCATCATCCTCCTCACCAACCACGGCGAACTGGCGCACCGGCTCACCCACCCCAAGTACGGCGTGCGCAAGACCTACCTCGCGCACATCGTCGGCCCGATCCCCCGGGACCTGGGCAAGCAGCTGAAGGACGGCATCCAGCTCGAGGACGGCTACGCCCGCGCCGACCACTTCCGGGTCGTCGAGCAGACCGGGAAGAACTACCTCGTCGAGGTCACCCTCCACGAGGGCCGTAAGCACATCGTCCGCCGGATGCTGGCGACCGCCGGCTTCCCGGTCGACAAGCTGGTCCGCACCGCCTTCGGGCCCATCACCCTCGGCGACCAGAAGTCCGGCTGGCTGCGCCGCCTGTCGAACACCGAGGTCGGCATGCTGATGAAGGAGGTCGACCTCTAGGGCTCGCGCCGGAGACCTCCAGGGCCGGTCCGGACCGGCCCCCGCTCCGGACCGGCCCCGCTCCGGGGCCGGTCGTCGCGCGGGGCGCCTCAGAGCTGCCCGGCGCGCCGCGGGGGCACGACGCCCCGCACGCCTTCACGGTCCGGGAGCGGCCGGAGGGCCGAGGCGCGGCGGACGCGGACCAGGAAGTCCTCCACCCGGCGGCGGTCCGGCTCCGGCGGGAGCGGTGTCCGGTGGGAGGCCTTCTCGGTCTCCGCCGCCAGGCGGGTCGTCCACGCGTCCACCTCGGGCCACGGGACCTCCCCGCGCCGGACCGCCAGCAGGCGCTCGCGCTCGTCCCCGACGTCGACGGCCAGCCGGCCCGTGCGCACCAGGCCGCGGGCGCTGTGCAGCAGGCGCAGCATGTGCATCGCGTGCTTCCAGCGGCGGGCGGCGGCGCTGGTCCCGCCTGCCGGGGCGGAGTCGCGGGGCCAAGGCTGATGGCGCAGGTCGGCCTCCAGTCTGCGGCGCTGCGCGAGGGCGTAGCGCGTGAAGCTCTCCCGCACCCGGCGGGAGAGGAACGCCCCGCGCAGTGCGAGCAGTTCACGGCCCGTGTCGTCGGCGTGCTCCACCAGCGGCGAGTGCAGGCACTCCAGGACGTTCGGATTCCCGCGCAGCGCCAGCTCGCAGAAGCGCTCCAGCTCCCAGCCGAACTGCTCCGGCAGCGGCCCCTCCACGTGCGTCGGCGGCTTCTCGAAGCGCCAGAACAGGGCGGTGGGGGCGACGAACACGCCCCGGCGGTCCGTGTCGCTGCCCTCCGTCGCCAGACCGAAGGCGCGCGAGCCCATGACACAGGCGTAGATCGTGTGGTCGCGTACCAGGTCCTCGGGCTGCATGGCGGGCAGCGTACGCGGGGCCTCACGCCAGGCGGATCGAATTTCCCTCCACCGTGATCCGCTCGGCGGGCAGGGGAGTGGTGGCCGGGCCCTGGGCCACCGAGCCGTCCGCGACGCGGAAGCGGCTGCCGTGGCAGGGGCAGTGGATGCTGCCGTCGGCGACCTGGTTCAGCGTGCAGCGCTGATGGGTGCAGACCGCCGAGAAGGCCTTGAACTCGCCCTTGACCGGCTGGGTCACCACGACCTTGTGATCGGTGAAGACCGTTCCGCCGCCCACCGGGATGTCGGCCGTCGTCGTCAGTTCCCTGACACCGGCCGCCTCGGTGGCGGCCGGCGCGGAGGACTTCCCGGCCGGCGAGGACGGCGGCACGGAGGACCCGGAGGGCGTCGAGGGCGCCCCGGGAGCGGCGGAGTCGTTGCTGCCGCATCCCGCCGCGACGAGCGCCGCCGCGCCCGCTGCCAGAACCGTGCGCCGCGAAGAGCTGTGGGTCATGTCGTCACTCCGAAGATCCCGGGGGAGGGGGCGCTCCGAGCGGAGCGGCAGCATCCTCGCACCGAAAACGATCAGGACGAAGCAAGCCGGGACACAGTAGCGCGTAAGGGGCATTCCGTAGCGCTGCATGTCGTACCCGTGGCGCGCACCCGTGCCGTCTCAGCGGGCGGGCGCCGCCGACCGGCCGGGCCGGGTCTGACTAGGCTGGACGCGAGCCGATACGCACGTCAGCAAGGAGCACCACCGTGGCGGTACGAGCGGTCCGGGGGGCCGTCCAACTGGAGCGGGACGAGGCCGGTCACATGGACGAGCAGGTAGGGTCCCTGCTCACCGCCCTCCTGGAGCGGAACGGCCTGACCACCGACGACCTGATCAGCATCTGGTTCACGGCCACGCCCGACCTGCACAGCGACTTCCCGGCGGCCGCCGCCCGCAAGCTGGGCATCGTCGACGTGCCGCTGATCTGCGCCCAGGAGCTGGACATCGAGGGCGCGATGCCGCGAGTCGTCCGCGTGCTCGCGCACATCGAGACCGACCGGCCGCGCGCCGACGTCGTCCACGTCTACCTCGGCGCCGCGGCCGCCCTGCGCAAGGACATCGCCCAGTGAGGACCGCGCTTGTCATCGGCACCGGGCTCATCGGCACCTCCGCCGCCCTGGCCCTCGTCCGGCGCGGTGTCACCGTCCACCTCGCCGATCACGACCCGCAGCAGGCCCGCACGGCGGCCGCGCTCGGCGCCGGGACGGACGAGGCGCCGCAGGGCCCCGTCGACCTCGCGATCGTCGCGGCTCCGCCGGCGCACGTGGCCGGCGTGCTCGCCGACGCCATGCGCCGGGACCTGGCACGCGGATACCTGGACGTCGCCAGCGTCAAGGGCGGCCCGCGCCGTGCCCTGGAGGCACTCGGCTTCGACCCGGCGGCCCTGTCCCGCTACATCGGCACGCACCCGATGTCGGGCCGGGAGAAGTCCGGCCCGCTGGCCGCGACCGCCGACCTCTTCGAGGGGCGCCCCTGGGTGCTGACCCCGACCCGGGACACCGACACCGAGGTCCTCAACCTCGCGCTCGAACTGGTCTCGCACTGCCGCGCGGTGCCCGTGGTGATGGACGCGGACGCCCACGACCGCGCCGTCGCCCTCGTCTCCCACATGCCCCACCTGGTCTCCAGCATGGTCGCGGCGCGCCTGGAGCACGCCGAGGACGCGGCCGTACGGCTGTGCGGCCAGGGCATCCGGGACGTGACGCGGATCGCCGCCTCCGACCCGCGGATGTGGATCGACATCCTGTCCGCGAACCCGGGGCCGGTCGCCGACCTCCTCGCCGACGTCTCCGCCGACCTGGAGGAGACGGTCCGCGCGCTGCGCGCCCTGCAGTCCTCCGACGAGGCCAAGCGCGAGGAAGGCGCCGCCGGCATCGAGGACGTGCTGCGCCGCGGCAACGCCGGCCAGGTCCGCGTCCCCGGCAAGCACGGCTCCGCGCCGCGGGAGTACGAGGTCGTCGCGGTCCTCATCGACGACCAGCCCGGACAGCTGGCCCGCATCTTCGCGGACGCGGGGATGGCCGGGGTCAACATCGAGGACGTGCGCATCGAGCATGCCGCGGGGCAGCAGGCCGGCCTGGTGCAGCTGATGGTGGAGCCCAAGGCGGCGCCGGTCCTGACGACCGCCCTGCGGGAACGGGGCTGGGCCATCCGGCAGTAGCCGCACGGCGCGGGCCCGCCGGGGGGCGGGAGAGTGCCCGCGCGGCCGGCCGTCCCGGTACGGGGGCCGTCCGCCGGGGGCGTGCCTCGGCGGACCCCGGCGCCCGCCGCAGGGCCCGCCCGCGGTGGGCGCGCGATCCGCCGGAAGCCGGGCGCGCACCAGGGCCGGGCGGCCGCCGTTGACCCGGGGGCCCACCCCCGAGCCGGGCGTCGGGCGTCCGGACGCCCGTCCGCCGGTCGTCCTGCCGTCCGCCGGTTCTCCTGGGGATCCGCCGGGCTCGAAGTCGTCCGCGGTAGGGCCGACGTCGGGCGCTGGCCGGCCTGCGGACCGCCCGTCCGCCGGTTCTCCCCAGGCGTCCACCGGTCGTCCGGGTCATCCGCCGCGAGCCTGCGCCGGGCGTCCACGCCGGTCGTCCGGAACCGGCCGACCCGTGACGGGCGCGGGACAGGCGAGTGGCGGCGTCGTCCGCCGTGAGCCGGGGCGTCCCCGAGAGGGCGGCGCTTGGCGCGGCCGTCGTGCGTGGTGCGGCCGCCGGCCGCGGCGGGGCTTTCCGCCGTGGACGACGGCCGCCCGTCGGAGGGGGGTCCTGGAGCCAGTAACCTTGTGCGGGGCGCCCTCGCGTCCCGTCGACCCGCCACCACCCTTCACCAGGAAGGTGCCCCGCTGTGGAAAACGGCGCCGCCCGGACCGCCCAGCCCGTGATTGTCGCCATCGACGGCCCCTCCGGCACGGGCAAGTCGAGCACGTCGAAGGCCGTGGCCGCGCAGCTCGGCCTGAGCTACCTGGACACCGGCGCCCAGTACCGGGCGATCACCTGGTGGATGGTGACCAACGGGATCGACGTCGAGGACCCCACCGCGATCGCCGCGGTGGCCGGCAAGCCCGAGATCGTCTCCGGCACCGACCCGGCCCACCCGACGATCACCGTCGACGGCGTGGACGTCTCCGGGCCGATCCGCACCCAGGAGGTCACCTCCCAGGTCAGCGCCGTCAGCGCCGTCCCGGAGGTGCGCGCCCGGATCACCGAGCTGCAGCGCTCGCTGGCCGCCTCCGCCCCGGCCGGCATCGTCGTCGAGGGCCGTGACATCGGCACCACCGTGCTGCCCGACGCGGACCTGAAGATCTTCCTCACCGCCTCCGCGGAGGCGCGCGCCGCCCGCCGCAGCGGGGAACTCAAGGGCGCCGATGTCCACACCACCCGCGAGGCCCTGATCAAGCGGGACGCGGCCGACTCCAGCCGCAAGACCTCGCCGCTGGCGAAGGCGGACGACGCCGTCGAGGTGGACACCACCGAGCTCACGCTCACGCAGGTGATCGAGTGCGTCGTCACCCTCGTCGAGGAGAAGCGGGCCGCGAGGTGAGCCTTCCGTCGGAGCGCGGCGCCGACGTCGGCCGGCGGATCGGCGTCGGGCTGATGTACGGGCTGTGGCGTCCCCGCGTCCTCGGCGCCTGGAGGATGCCCGCCACCGGTCCGGTGATCGTCGCCGTCAACCACTCCCACAACATCGACGGCCCGATGGTGATGGGCGTGGCCCCCAGGCCGGTCCACTTCCTGATCAAGAAAGAGGCGTTCGTCGGCCCGCTCGCCCCCTTCCTGACCGGCATCGGCCAGCTGAAGGTGGACCGCCACACCACCGACCGCACCGCCATCACCACGGCGCTCGGCGTCCTGGACAACGGCGGCGTCCTCGGGATCTTCCCGGAGGGCACGCGCGGCGAGGGCGACTTCGCCTCCCTGCGGGCCGGGCTCGCGTACTTCGCGGTGCGCAGCGGCGCCCCGATCGTCCCGGTGGCCGTGCTGGGAAGTTCTGACCGGCGCGGGCGGTTGACAAGGGCGCTGCCCCCGCTGCGCTCCCGCGTGGACGTCGTCTTCGGCGACCCCTTCCCGGCAGTCGAGAACACCGGCGCGGCGGTGCGGCGCACGCGCCGGGCGCTGGACGAGGCGACCGAGCGCATCCAGAAGCAGCTCACCGCCCACCTGGAAAACGCCAGGCGCCTCACCGGGCGCTAGGCGACACTTGAGTAGTGGATGACCCGCCGGGGTGCGCCACCGATCACCACAATGAACGACGAGGTACGGACTTCATGAACGACGACATCCAGCCCGACGGCTCGGCGGAGCACGAGTACGAGCACGGGGCACTCGGTGACGCCGAGTACGCGGAGTTCATGCAGCTCGCCGCGGACGAGGGCTTCGACATCGAGGACGTGGAGGGCGCCATCGAGGCGGCCGGACACGGCCCGCTGCCCGTGCTCGCCGTCGTCGGCCGCCCCAATGTCGGCAAGTCGACCCTGGTGAACCGCATCATCGGCCGTCGCGAGGCGGTCGTCGAGGACAAGCCCGGTGTCACCCGCGACCGCGTCACCTACGAGGCGGAGTGGGCCGGCCGCCGGTTCAAGGTCGTCGACACGGGCGGCTGGGAGCAGGACGTCCTCGGCATCGACGCCTCGGTGGCCGCGCAGGCCGAGTACGCCATCGAGGCCGCCGACGCCGTCGTCTTCGTCGTCGACGCCAAGGTCGGCGCCACGGACACCGACGAGGCCGTCGTGCGCCTGCTGCGCAAGGCCGGCAAGCCGGTCGTGCTGGCCGCCAACAAGGTCGACGGCCCGAGCGGTGAGGCCGACGCCGCCTATCTGTGGTCCCTCGGCCTGGGGGAGCCGCACCCGGTCTCCGCGCTGCACGGCCGCGGCACCGGCGACATGCTGGACCGCGTTCTGGAGGCGCTGCCCGACGCCCCGGCGCAGACCTTCGGCACCGCCGTCGGCGGACCCCGCCGCATCGCCCTGATCGGCCGTCCGAACGTCGGCAAGTCCTCGCTGCTGAACAAGGTGGCGGGCGAGGAGCGCGTCGTCGTCGACGAGCTGGCGGGCACCACCCGCGACCCGGTCGACGAGCTGATCGAACTGGGCGGCACGACCTGGAAGTTCGTCGACACCGCCGGCATCCGCAAGCGCGTGCACCTCCAGCAGGGCGCCGACTACTACGCCTCGCTGCGCACCGCCGCCGCCGTGGAGAAGGCCGAGGTGGCCGTCGTCCTCATCGACGCCTCCGAATCCATCTCGGTGCAGGACCAGCGGATCGTCACCATGGCCGTCGAGGCGGGCCGCGCCCTCGTCATCGCCTACAACAAGTGGGACACCCTGGACGAGGAGCGCCGCTACTACCTGGAGCGCGAGATCGAGACCGAGTTCGGGCAGGTCTCCTGGGCGCCGCGGGTGAACGTCTCGGCGCGGACCGGCCGGCACATGGAGAAGCTGGTCCCGGCGATCGAGACCGCGCTCGCCGGCTGGGAGACCCGGGTGCCGACCGGGCGGCTCAACGCCTTCCTCGGCGAGCTGGTCGCCGCCCACCCGCACCCGATCCGGGGCGGCAAGCAGCCGCGCATCCTGTTCGGCACGCAGGCCGGCACCAAGCCGCCGCGGTTCGTGCTGTTCGCCTCCGGCTTCATCGAGGCGGGTTACCGGCGCTTCATCGAGCGCAGGCTGCGCGAGGAGTTCGGCTTTGAAGGCACGCCGATCCACATCTCGGTGCGGGTGCGCGAGAAGCGCGGCGCGAAGAAGAAGTAACCGGGCAGGCGGCCCGCGCGGCGGGCGGACAGGCAGGAGGGGCGGCCCCCCCCCGGGGCGCCCCCCCCGCCGGCCGCCCCGCACCCCCCCCCCCCCGGCCGGGGGGCCCCCGCGCGCGCCCCACCCCCCCCCCCCCCCGCCCGGGGGGGGGGGGGGGGGGCCCCGGGGGGGGGGGGGGCCCCCCCCGGGCCCCCCCCCCTCCTGCCTGCCGCGTCACAGCCCCCGGCGCGGCGCGGGCGGCAGCGCCGCCGGTACGTGGTGCGTCCCGGTGCCCTGCCGTCCGATCGTCCCCACGCGCTGCCACTGCGCCTGCTGCTCACCGGTGCCGTGCCGGGTGCCGTACGCGTCCGTGCCGTAGGCGCCGTACGTGCTCGAACCGTAGGAGCCCGTACCGTGCGCCAGGTTCCCGAACCCGACGAAGTGCAGGTCCTCCTCGCCGCTGCGGTCGCCCGGCAGGGTCCGGTAGGACTTGACGTACTCGGCGTAGAGCGCGTCGTAGATCGGCGTGGCCGAAGGGGCGCCGTGCGGATCCTGGCCCGTCCGTGAGGCCGGCACCTGCCCGGTCGAGCCCAGGCGGGAACTCGGGGCGGGGATGGGCGGGTAGGACTGGCGGCGGGGAACGTCATATGCGTGCACGTATGTCCAAACGACCCCGGCACGGAAGGGATGCGGTGTCCGGGGGCTCAGGTCCCGGCCAGCGGCATCGCGGCCGCGACCAGCCGGCCGGCGGCCGCCGCCCGGTCCAGGGCGTCGCGCAGCAGGTCCTCCCGCGGCTGCCGTCCGATGGACCCCACCGGAGCCGCGAACATGAGGACCTGCTGGTGCTTGTTCGCCGCCGCCCGCCAGCCGTCGGTGACCTGGAGCGGCTGGTGCGCCTGCCACCAGGCCACCGGCTGGCCCCCGTTGCCGCCGGGCTGCAGGACGGCGTGCAGCTGCCCCATGGCGACCAGCACCGACCAGCCGTGCAGGACCGGGGGCACGGCGGTCAGGCCGGACACGGGCACGAAGCCCTGCTCGGCCAGCAGCGGCAGGAAGTCGTCACCGGTGCCGCCGGTGGCGCCGGCACCCGGGCGCGCGATGGGGGCGGTCGGCTCGACGACCAGCGCCGGGTGCAACTCCCCGGCGATCAGGACGAGTCCGCTGGTCACACCCAGGACGGCCTGCTCGGGCACGACCGTGGCGGGCTGCGGCGGCAGTTCCGGTTCTGCGGTCCGGGAGCCGGCGTTGATGGAGCGCACCGCGCCCTGCAACTGCTCCTCCGTGACCTGGACGACCTGCGAGGGCAGGCAGGTGGCGTGGGCGAAGGCGAGGACGGCGGTCTCGTCGCCGATGAACAGGACGGTGCTGGTGCGCTCCTGCCCGGAGTCGCCCGGGGTGCGGCAGGACGTGCAGTCGTAACTGCCCGGGGCGTTCTCTCCGGCGAGCAGCCGGTCGGCTTCTTCGTCGCCGATCTCGGCGCGAACGGCGTCGCTGACGTCGAGCATGCGCGGCACGGGTGGCTCCCTCGGATGCGGTGCGTGGCGGGACCGGGTGGCTCCCGGCCCGGGAACCGGGTGGGCTCCCGGCTCATGAAGATGACAACGGCCGATCTGTGGCGGGAGTCACGCACCACGCCGAACGGAATCGAACCGTCCGACGCGGAGGGTCACGTGCCGTGCGGAAGCTGTCACTCGTCGTCAACTCCCCGGCGCCCAGGAAAGGTTGAGTGCGTGAGGTGGGTCACAGGAACTCGTGGCGCGTGGTCGAAAAATCAGGAAATCAACGAATGAAGTGGGTGTCCGGAAATCGCCGATACCTTCAGTAACGAGCAACTGGCCAGCGGCGACCGGTAATTGGTTGATTCCGGGCCGAGTCGCTCCCTACATTCCTCCGCCGTGTGCAACGAGCACCGCTCGGGTACGTCCGCCGACCGTACGGCACCCGTACGACACCGGTTCGACAGCACGCCCTCACGGCGGACGGGGGCGGAGCGTGACGGCCGCGCCCCAGCGCGCGGAGCGCGCCCCGCCCCGGGGGAGCCCGGGTCCTCCCGGAGGGATCCACATGTCCGATTGTGCCGATACCACCCGCTACACCGTCCGCAAGGCGCGGACGGCGGCGGTTCTCGCCGGGGCGGCGCTGCTCGCCCCGCTCGGGCTGCTGGCCGCGACGGGCGACGCCCGGGCGGCGGACGGGGGAGTGTGGGACCGCATCGCCCAGTGCGAGAGCGGCGGCAACTGGCACATCAACACCGGCAACGGCTACTACGGCGGGCTCCAGTTCGCCGCCGGCACCTGGCGGGCCTACGGCGGTACGGCCTACGCGCCGACCGCCGACCGGGCCTCGAGGTCCCAGCAGATCGCCGTCGCCACCCGGGTCCAGCGCGCCCAGGGATGGGGCGCGTGGCCGGTCTGCTCGGCCCGGGCCGGAGCGTCCGGCAGCGCACCGGCCGCCACCGGGACGGGAAACGGATCGGCCCGGCCGGGTCACGCACCGGCGCGGAAGGCGGCCCGTGCGACGGCCCCCGCGCAGCGGCCGGCGAAGGCGCCGGACCGGGCGCCGGACCACCCGGACCGCGGCGCGTCCCGCGGCGACTACATCGTCCGCGCGGGCGACACGCTGAGCGGCATCGCCGCCCGGCACGGGACCACCTGGCAGCGGCTGCACGCCCTCAACAGGGCCGTCATCGGCGACGATCCCGACGTGATCCTCCCCGGTCAGCGCCTGGCCCTCTGAGCCGGCGCCTCCCCGCCGCGGACCGCACGGCGGCGCCCACCGGCCCACCCGCCGGCGGGCGCGGCCGGTCCGCGAGCACGTGCGCCGGCTGTCCGGCAGGCCCGTTGCGGCCGCGCCGGGCAGCCGGCGCGCGGCCCAGTCACCGGTCGCCGCCCGATCCTCAGCCCGGCGAGACGAAGCCGGACTCGTACGCCGCGATGACCGCCTGGGTGCGGTCCCGGGCGCCGAGTTTCGCCAGTACGGAGCTGACGTGCGACTTCACGGTCTCGGTCCCCACCACCAGGTGCGCGGCGATCTCCGCGTTCGACAGGCCTCGTGCCATGAGACGCAGCACCTCCCCCTCGCGCTCGGTCAGTGCGGCACGTTCCACGGCACTCAGGGCCGCGGTACCGCCGTGGGCCCGGCCGTAGGAGGAGGCCAGCCGCCGCACCGCCGCCGGGAACAGCAGGGAGTCGCCCTCGGCCACCAGCCGTACGGCGTGCACGATCTCCGCCGGCCGTGCCCGCTTGAGCAGGAAGCCGTCGGCGCCGGCGCGCAGCGCCCCGTACACGTACTCGTCGTTCTCGAAGGTTGTCACCACCACGATCTTCGGTGGGTCCGCCATGGTGCGCAGCACCGCCCGGGTGGCCTCGATGCCGTCCATCAGCGGCATGCGGACGTCCATGACGACGACGTCGGGGCGCCGTTGCCGTACCAGGGGGATCACGGCGGCCCCGTCGGCGGCCTCGCCCACTACTGCGATGTCCGGCTGAGCCTCCAGCACGGCCCGCAGTCCGGCCCGTACGAGCGGCTCGTCGTCGACCAGGAGAACGGTGAGGGGCATCCGGTCAGCCTAGGTCAGCTACAGCGGCAGATCGACGTGCAGCAGCCAGTGGCCGCCGTGCCGTCCCGCCCAGGCCCCGCCCCCTAGCAGCGCGGCCCGCTCACGGATCCCGCGCAGCCCTCGGCCGCCGCCCGCGCCAGGCACCGGTGCCGGATCGGGCAGCGGATTGCGCACTTCGAGCCGCAGCCGCGCCGATTCGACGGCGATGCGCACGCCGATGCGCACGGGGCCCGCGTGCCGCAGCACGTTGGTGAGGGCCTCCTGGAGCATCCGGTAGGCCTCGCGGGACACCGGGGCCGGAAGGTCCTCCAACGGCCCGGTCACCTCGGCGTCGACCTCGGCACCCGAGGACCGGGCGGAATCCAGCAGTCGGCCCGCCTCGTCGAGAGCCGGACGTGCGCCGGCCGGCTGCCCTGTCTCGCGCAGGACGAGCAGGACACGGTCCAGGTCCTCCAGCGCGGCCCGTCCCGTCTCCTCGATGGCCTTGAGCGCCCGGTCGGTGAAGTCCGGGTCGCCGGCCGCCCGGGCGGCACCCGCCTGCACCACGGCCAGGGTCAGCGCGTGGCCGAGAGTGTCGTGCAACTCCCGTGCGATGTCGTTGCGTTCCAGCAGCCGCTCGGTGCGTTCCTCCAACTCGGCCAGCCGTTCCCTGACCGACGGTCCGAGCAGCATGCGAGCGGCCGGGGCCATGAGCGCCCCCGCCCCGGCGGCCACCATGACCAGCACCAGCACGGGCACCGGTGCCAGCAGGACGTACACCCAGCCCGCCCCCTGAACGTACGGGAGCGGGCCGGGGAGGCCCGGGTCGCCGGCGGCCGCCCCGGCGAGCGACAGCGTGAGCGCCAGCAGTGCGTTGGTCACCAGTGCGAGGGCGAGCCCCGCTTCCAGACGCAAGGCCAGCCAGGCGCCGGTTCTGGCGCGGTCGGCCCACGACGCGGAGGAAACGGTGGAGACACCCGGGTCCTCGTCGTTCCGCACGCGGGCGTGCGGTCCGGGAAACAGCATCAGCCGCGCCTGCAGCCCCTCCGCACGGCGGACCGAGGGCACCATGGCGGCGGCCGGAGCCAGGGGAATCGGAAGGACCGCGATCAGCAGCCAGTCGTGCGGTGACGGGTCGCTCAGCCCGGGATAGACCATGGCGCAGGCCAACGGCACGATCGCACCCACGAGCGTGTGCAGCCAGCGGGTGTAGGTGACCGCACGCGTCAACGGCAGCAGGAAGCCCGGCATGCCGTCATCGTGGCAGAGCAGCAGGGGCCGCCGTCTCCCCCGTGCGGGGGAGACGCTCTCCTCGGACGGGGGATGTCCGTCCGCGCTCTCCCGGCAACGCTGGGGCCATGACCAGCATCGACGTCGAAGAACTCACCAAGAAGTACGGCGGCACCCGGGCCGTCGACCGCCTGACGTGCAGCATCGCTCCGGGACGGGTCACCGGTTTCCTCGGCCCCAACGGCGCCGGCAAGTCCACCACCATGCGCCTTGTCCTCGGCCTCGACCGCCCCACCTCCGGCACCGCCACGGTCGGCGGCCGCCCCTACGCGACGCTGCGCCAGCCCCTGCGCACGGTCGGCGCCCTCCTGGACGCGCAGGCGGCCCACGGTTCCCGCACCGCCCGTGATCATCTGCGCTTCCTCGCCGTCAGCAACCGCCTCCCGGCACGCCGTGTGGCGGAGGTCTTGGAGGACACCGGTCTCACCGGTGTGGCACACCGTCGCATCGGGACCTTCTCGCTCGGCATGCGCCAGCGCCTCGGCATCGCCACCGCGCTCCTCGGGGATCCACCCGTCCTCATGCTGGACGAGCCCACCAACGGGCTCGACCCGGAAGGGATCGTCCGGATGCGCCGCTTGCTGCGCCGGCTCGCCCGCGAAGGGCGCACGGTCCTGGTCTCCAGCCACCTGATGAACGAGACCGCGGCCTTCGCCGACCATCTCGTCGTCCTCGGCAGGGGCCGGCTCCTGGCCGACGTCCCGACACAGGACTTCATCGAACAGCACAGCCATCCGCGCGTACGCGTCCGCACCAGTGATCCCGGCCGGCTGCGGGCCGCACTGGTGGCCCGGGGACACACGGTCGCGGAAGGCGATGACGGCCGATGGGTCGTCGACGGCGCCACAGCCGAACAGATCGGGGCCGTCGTCGCCCGCGAGGGCATTCCCGTCTTCGAACTCACCGACGAGCGTGCCTCCCTGGAGCAGGCCTACCTCGCTCTCACGGCGGCCGAGGGGGAGTTCGCCTCCGCGACCCCCGCGTCCCCGACCACCACGCAGGAGGCCTGACCATGTCCGTTTCCGCGGTGCTCCACTCCGAGTGGATCAAAATCAGGTCGGTCCGTGCGAGCTTCGGATCGCTCCTCGCTGTCTTCGCCGCCACGGTGGCGATCACGCTGCTCGTCTTCGCCACCGTGGGCCGGGCAGAGGCGGAGAGCGGCGAGGATCCCGTCTTCGGGGCCTTCTACGCGCTCAACTTCGCGCAGATCGCTGCGATCGCCTTCGGGGCCACCGCCGTGTCCTCCGAGTACGCGGGCGGTGCCCTGCGGATCTCCCTGTCGGCGGTGCCGCGCCGGGGCCTTTTCTACGCGGCCAAGACGGCCGTCGTGGCCACCGCCGCCCTCGTTGTGGGACTCGCCACCGCGTTCGCCACCTTCTTCGCGGGCCAGGCGTTCCTGGGAGAGTACGCCATCGGCCTCGATGAGCCGGGAGCGCTGCGGGCCTGCGTCGGCGGGGGGATCTACCTCGCTCTGATGGCCCTGTTCGCCACGGGACTCACTTTCCTGCTGCGCAGCGCCGTCGCGGTGCTCAGCCTGCTCATCCCGTTCATCCTGATCGTGTCCTTCGTGGTCGGGGGCGTCGCGGAGGGTGCCGCCGCCTATCTGCCCGATCGTGCCGGGCAGCAGGTCCTGCACCAGGACCCGGCAGGAGACGTCGGCCCCTGGGCAGGTCTCGCCGTGACAGCGCTGTGGGCGGCAGCCGCGCTCCTGGCCGGTCGGTGGGCGGTGCGCCGGCGTGATGCCTGACCGCTCGGTGGCCGGCGGGCGCCCGCCGCCCGTCCCGGACTGCTGCGAGGAGGTCCGGCGCGGACCGGTTCCGCGAAGTGCGGCGTCCTCGGGGGACACTTGCGGACAGTCGCTGTCCGCGACTCCTGGCAGACTCGAAGCATGCTGGAGACCTCGGCACGACTGCTGCGCCTGCTCTCACTGCTCCAGGCCCACCGTGAGTGGTCCGGCTCCGAACTGGCCGCACGGCTCGGCGTCACCGCGCGCACGGTGCGCCGGGACGTGGACCGGCTGCGGGAACTCGGCTACCCCGTCAACGCCAGTCCCGGCACGGGCGGCGGCTACCAGCTGGGCGCCGGCGCCGAGTTGCCGCCGCTGCTCCTGGACGACGACGAGGCGGTCGCCGTCGCCGTCGGACTGCGCACGGCCGCCGGGCAGGGCATCGAGGGCATCGGCGAGACGTCGGTGCGGGCCCTGGCCAAGCTGGAGCAGGTGCTGCCGGGCCGGCTGCGCCGCCGGGTCGGCGCCCTGAACGCCTTCACCGTGCCGATGCTGCGCGGCCCGCAGCCCTCCACCGTCGACCCGGCCGTCCTGACCGAGCTGGCCCATCTGTGCCGGGACGCCGAACGGCTCCGTCTGGAGTACCGCAGCCACGACGGCACCGTGACCCGCCGCACCGTCGAACCGCACCGCCTGGTGTGCACCGAGCGCCGCTGGTACCTCGTCGCCTGGGACCTCGACCGCGACGACTGGCGCACCTTCCGGGTCGACCGCATTACCCCGACACCGCCGCACGGGCCGCGCTTCACCCCGCGCACCCCGCCCGCCGACGACCTCGCCGCCTATGTCTCGAAGGGCGTCTCCACGCACGCGTACGCCACCCACGCCGTCGTCCGCCTGCTGGTCCCGCTCGCCGAGGCCGCGGAGCGCGTCTCGCCCTCGGCGGGGACGCTGGAGGCCGACGGGCCCGGCGCGTGCGTGCTGCGGACGGGTGCGGCGACCCTCGACGTGATGGTCGTGCACGTCATGATGACGGGCCTGCCGTTCGAGGTGCTGGAGCCCGCGGAGCTGACGGAGGCGATCAGGTCGGCGCGCGACCGGCTCGACGCCGCCCTCGCCCGGTCCGAGGGGACTGGCCGGCGTGCCCCGGACGGCGAAGGCAGGACGTCGAAGGTCCGCGACGGAACCGGGGCGGCGTGACGACCCCGCGGCGCGGCGGCGGACAGGGACCGCCCGCGGGGGCAGCGGCCGGCCGGGGCCAGGGGCGCCGTCCGCCTCCCTCGTGCTCCGCGGCGGGGGCCTGCGGGGGGTCGGTGGTGAAGCGGTGGATTTCCTGTGGTGGCGCCTGTCCCCCGACCCGCGGTATTCACCGGGAAATAATGTGCCGCCGCCCCCGGCCGGTTCTCACGGCGCATTTCCGCGCGCTTTACGGCCGTGCCGTGCCGGTCCGGGGAATCGCGTGCGCATTCCCGCGAAAGGGTGACGGAATCGGCCGCGCGGGTGAAGGGGCGGGCCGGGACGGGTGTCGTGCCTGTGACAGAAGTGTGACCGGAGGGGGATGTGTGATCCCGGTGTTCCGGGGCACTTCCCCGGGCCGCGTCCTGCGCCTAGCGTGGCGGCATGGCACCGATTCCCGCTCCGTCAGCGGAGCCCCAGGACAGTCCGGACGGGTACGTCGGCCTCGACGCCGAGCGCGCCGAGCACCTCGCGCGTGAGCGCGGCTGGACCACCGTGCGGTCCCTCGAACCGGGCACGGTCATCACCATGGAGTACCGCGTCGGGCGGCTGAACTTCGAGGTGACGGACGGCCGCGTGGCCCGGGCCTGGAAGGGCTGAGCCACCTGATGGGCGAGGGCCCCGGCGTCCCGGACGGGCACCGGGGCCCTCGCCCCGTGTGAGGGAGGTGCGCACCGGGCGCGGCCTCCCGCGGCGCCGGTGCCCGGCGGTGCGGGAGGTCAGTTGCCCGTCAGAGGACGGGCCGCCGAGGGCGTGGCACGCGCGACGCGGTCGGCGTGCGGGGGCCTGCGGCTGCCCACGGGAGTGACCGGGGTGCGCTCCGAACGGGTCGCGTGCGGGCCCGGGGCGAGGTAGATCGGCGTCCTGGGCGCGCGGGGAGTGACGCCCTCGCAGGCCGCCGGTGCCTCCTCCGGGGCGCGGGTGTGCGCGCCCAGCGGCACCGGCGCCCCGGCCGGGGCGGTCGGCACGGGCACCGGCGCGACGCGGCCGCGACGGTCGCGCAGGCGGTCGCGCAGCTCGAACAGCGCGGCCTCGGCCCCCGCGATCAGCGGCTCGAACCACGGCAGGGCCAGCAGGATCAGCAGCCCGGCGGCCCAGCCGAGCAGCACGTCGCTGAGCCAGTGCGTCCCCAGGTACACGGTGGTGAGGCCGACCCCGAGCGACGTCACCGCGGACAGCGCCGACAACCAGCGCCGCGCCTGCGGCGTGGAGGCCAGATAGGCCAGGATGCCCCAGGTCACCACGGCGTTCGCGGTGTGGCCGCTGGGGAATATATCGCCGCCCAGGCCCATCTCGTTCGAGCCGATCACGGTCGCGTAGTGCGGCCCGAGACGTCCCATGCCGAGCTTCGCGGCGCCGACCGTGACGTTCAGCAGCAGCAGCGACGCGGCGAGGGTGAGCAGCGGACGAAGGGTGTGCTGCCGCCACGAGCGCCAGCCCAGCCACGCCGCGACCATCACGGCGGTCGGGCCGCGCTGGCCCAGCACCACGTAGTAGTCGAGGAAGGCGTGGATCTGCGGCCACTGCTGGTACGGCCGGAAGAACATGACCTGCCAGTCCAGCCGGACCAGCCAGGAGGTCGTCACCACGGCCCAGACGATCGCCAGGTAGAAGGCCAGGGTCGAGGAGAACAGCACGACCCGGTGCCGGCTCATCCTCGGCACGTCGATGTGCGCCGGCCGTTGCGGCTCACGGTCCAGCCTGGCGAACACCCGGTCCAGGCGGGTGAGGGTTCGTTCGGTACGCACCTAATCGACGTTACAGGGAGTGAGCTCACCTCCCTGACGAAGCACGGGGTTTGTGATGACGATGTGATGTGGGATTGCTCTCAGCCGGCGTTGCTTTTCCGCCGTCGTGAAATGCCGCGGGCGCACGGCAGGTAATTCCTTTGATCATTCCGGTGGGGAGTTGTTCCGGTGCCCGGGAATTCACCGGCCGAACGCCCCGGACGTATTCCGTCGCGCGTTCACCGGACGCTCCGGTCACCCTCCCGGCCGGGTCGATCACGGGGGACCGGAGCCGTTCAGCCAGAACGCCCCGTACACCGCCGAGGCCACCGCCACGCCGCCCACCACCAGCGCCGCCCTGGACGTCCGCAGCCGGCCCACGGTGAGGGCGAGTGGCAGCAGCAGCGGGAAGGCGGGCAGCAGCAGGCGCGGCTTGGAGCCGAAGTAGCTCGACGCACACAGCGCCAGCGCGGTGACGATCCCCGAGTACACCAGGAGCGGGAGCGGCTGGCCCTGCCGGGCGCCGGCCACGTACAGCCGGGCCACCAGAGCCACTCCGGCGACGAGTGCGAGTCCCGCCAGGGCCGAGGGGAACGACGTGAACTTGTCGCCGACGAAGCGGGCGAAGGCGTACCCGCCGTCGAAGCCGTTGCGCCAGCCCGCCTGGACGTCCAGGTAGCCGAGGGGCCCCTTCCCGGTGCGGTGCCCCACCCACAGGACGTACCCGGCCGCGCCGAGCGGGGCGAGGAGCACGCCGGCGGCGCGCCGGGCACCCGGCCGGGAGGCGCGGGTCTCCTCCCGCGCGCCGGGCGCCCCCGCGGCGCCCCGGCTCCGCAGGTACGAGGCGGCGGCCGCCGTCCAGACCGCCGCCACCACGGCGAGGCCCACCGGCCGGGTCAGTCCCGCCGCCAGGGCCAGGGCACCCGCGGTCACCCAGCGGCCGGTCAGCACCGCGTACAGCGACCAGGCGGCCAGCGCGGTGAACAGCGACTCGCTGTACGCCATCGACTGGACGATCCCGACCGGCAGCACCGCCCACAGCAGCACCGCGTACGTGGCGGTCCGCGCCGCTCGCGCCGGCACGGGTCCGGCGCCGCGCTGCGACGCGCCTTCCGCGCCCCCGCCGTACCCGTCGCCTCCGCCGCACACGTGCTCGGCGACCGCGAAGACGCCCCAGGCCGCGGCCACCGAGGCGAGCAGGGCGACGACGAAGCCGGCGTCGGCGTACGACAGGGGGCTCACCGCGGCGAGCAGCCGCTCCAGCCAGGGCAGCAGCGGGAAGAAGGCCAGGGCGGAGTGGACGTCCCCGTTCGGCAGGCGCACCTCGTAGCCGTAGCCGCCGCCGGCCACCCGCGCGTACCACAGGGCGTCCCAGCGTGCGGTCAGCAGCGTGTACCCGCTCCGGCCGTGCGCGGCGCTCCACAGGACCAGGACGAGGACGCCCAGGGCGCGGACGGCCGCGTACCCGAGGAGGGCCGGCGCGGCCCGGCGCAGCATGCCGGGCCGGGCCGGTGCCGGCGCGCGCGTGTCAAGAACGGTCACGGGCCCGATTATCGGCCGCGCCCGCGGCCGCCCGGACCGCCGGGCCCCTGCCCTTCCGGATGCGGAGTGGCGTACGCCACATGGTTCCCCGACAGGTGTGAGAGATGGGCCACGTGGCACGGGAACGGACTCGCGTACGCTGACGAGTCACTCGCACTTCGTTGCGCGGGCCGGGGACCACCGCTCCTTCCCGGCCGAGCCGTGGGGGAGTCCCCCATCCCGCGGACCCGCCGGAGGCGAGGGTTCATCTGGGAGGTACGTACATGTCCGGGACGACCACGGCCGCCGCGCTGCGCCGTCGGGCGGCCGGGGCCGGTGCCAACCGCTGGGTCGTCCTCGTCGTCCTCTGCGTCAGCCTGCTGCTGGTCGCGGTGGACGCGACCGTCCTGCACGTGGCGGTACCCGCCGTCACCGAGGACCTCCGGCCCGGCGCGATCGAACTGCTCTGGATCGTCGACACCTACCCGCTCGTCTGCGCCTCACTGCTGATCCTCTTCGGCACCCTCGGCGACCGGGTGGGCCGCAGACGGATCCTGCTCCTCGGCTACGCCCTGTTCGGGATCGCCTCCGCCGTGGCGGCCTTCGCGCAGAGCCCGCAGACGCTGATCGGCGCCCGGGCGCTGCTCGGCGTCGGCGGCGCCATGATCATGCCGGCGACGCTGTCGATTCTGCGGCAGGTCTTCCCGGACCGGCGCGAACGCGCGCTGGCGATCGGCATCTGGAGCGCGGTGGCGGCGGTGGGCGCGGCGGTCGGGCCGCTGCTCGGCGGCTTCCTGCTGGAGCACTTCTGGTGGGGGTCGGTCTTCCTCGTCAACATCCCGCTGATGCTGGTCAGTCTGCCGGTGGGCCGGCTGCTGCTGCCCGAGTCGACGGGCCGCCGTGACGGTCCGTGGGACGTCGTCGGCGCGCTCATGGCGGCGGCCGGACTGTTCGGGGCGGTGCTGGGCGTCAAGCGGCTCGGCGGCGGGGAGCCCGCGCTGAGCGTGCTCACCGTGGTCCCGCTGCTGGTGGGAGCGGTGCTGCTCGTGGGGTTCGTGCGGCGCCAGCGGCGCCGGACGCATCCCCTGGTGGACCTCGGCATGTTCGCGCGGCCGGCGTTCAGCACGTCGGTGGGGTGCATCGTGCTGGCCATGCTCGCCCTGGTGGGGCTGGAGCTGATCGCGGCGCAGTACCTGCAGCTGGTGCTGGGGCTGTCCCCGCTGCGGACCGGGCTGCGCCTGCTGCCGCTGACGTTCGCCGCGATGGCCGCCGGGCTGGCGGGCGCGCGGGCGCTGCGGCGGTTCGGGCCGCGCCGGATGGTGTGCTTCGGTTTCTGCCTGACGGCGGCCGCGGTGGTGCTGCTGACGGCGATGGGCCGGCACGACGACGCCGGGCTGCTGCTGACCGGTTTCGTGCTCCTCGGCTTCGGCCTGGAGACGACGCTGTTCGCGGCGTACGAGTCGATGCTGAACGAGGCCCCGGCGGCGCAGGCGGGCGGGGCCGCGGCGATCGGGGAGACGTCGTACCAGCTGGGCGCCGGCATCGGGATCGCGCTGCTGGGCAGCGTGATGAACGCGGCCTACGCGCCCGGGCTGGCGGCGGTGCCCGGGGTTCCGGCGGACGCCTCGCGGGCCGCGTCGCACTCCGTGGGGGAGGCCTACGAGGTGGCCGGGCAGCTCGGCGGCTCCGCCGGTGCGGCGCTGCGGCGGGCGGCCCGGGACTCCTTCGTGCACGGCCTGCACGTCACGTTGCTGGTGAGCGCGGGACTGCTGCTGCTGGGGGCCCTGATGGCGCTGCGGCTGCCGCGGGCGATGCAGTGCGAGGAGGCGGCGGTGGAGCTGCCCGCGCCCCGGGAGGCCGAGAGGTCGCGCGTCTCGGCGTGAGAGCCGCCTAGGCGCACGGCCGGTGACGGGCACCTCGGCGCACCGCCGGTGACGGGACGTCCGGTGTCCGCCTGCGCTCCGGGGCCGCGTCGCACCCCGCCGCCGGCCGTCGGCCCCGCAGCGCGCGGCGCGGGGTGGGGGAGCGGGCTGGACGTGGGGGAGACTGCGTCGTAACGTCGGGCCGGAGTCGCGTAACTAGCGCCGCTAGTTTTAGTTGCCGGAGGGTGTCCCATGTCCGCGTCCTCGAAGTTGCCCCCGTTCGACCCCGCCGATCCGCTCGGCGTCGACGACCTGCTGGACCCCGAGGACCTGGCCGTCCGCGACACCGTGCGGAACTGGGCCGCCGATCGTGTCCTGCCCCACGTCGCCGAGTGGTACGAGAAGGGCGAACTGCCCGTCGTCCGCGACCTCGCCCGCGAACTCGGCGCCATCGGCGCGCTCGGCATGTCCCTGGAGGGCTACGGCTGCGCCGGGGCCACCGCCGTGCAGTACGGACTGGCCTGCCTGGAGCTGGAGGCGGCCGACTCCGGGATCCGCTCCCTGGTCTCGGTCCAGGGCTCGCTCGCGATGTACGCCATCCACCGCTTCGGCTCCGAGGAGCAGAAGCAGGAGTGGCTCCCCCGCATGGCCGCCGGCGAGGTGATCGGCTGCTTCGGCCTCACCGAGCCCGACCACGGGTCCGACCCGGCCTCGATGCGTACCCACGCCAAGCGCGACGGCGCCGACTGGGTCCTCAACGGCCGCAAGATGTGGATCACCAACGGCTCCGTCGCCGGGGTGGCCGTCGTCTGGGCCCGGACCGAGGAGGGCATCCGCGGGTTCCTCGTGCCGGCCGGCGCGCCCGGGTTCTCCGCACCGGAGATCAGGCACAAGTGGTCCCTGCGGGCCAGCGTCACCAGCGAGCTCGTCCTCGACGACGTCCGGCTGCCGGCCGACGCGGTGCTGCCCGGGGTGGTCGGGCTGCGCGGGCCCCTCGGCTGTCTGTCCCACGCCCGGTACGGCATCGTCTGGGGCGCCATGGGCGCGGCCCGGTCCTGCTTCGAGTCCGCGGTGCGGTACGCGACGTCGCGGGAGCAGTTCGGGCGGCCGATCGGCGGCTTCCAGCTCACCCAGGCCAAGCTCGCCGACATGGCGGTCGAGCTGCACAAGGGAATTCTGCTCGCCCATCATCTGGGGCGGCGCATGGACGCCGGCCGCCTGCGTCCCGAGCAGGTCAGCTTCGGCAAGCTCAACAACGTGCGCGAGGCGATCGAGATCTGCCGTACCGCGCGGACGATTCTGGGGGCGAACGGAATTTCGCTGGAGTACCCGGTGATGCGGCACGCGACGAATCTGGAATCGGTGCTCACCTACGAGGGCACCGTCGAGATGCACCAGCTCGTGCTGGGCAAGGCGCTCACCGGACTCGACGCCTTCCGCTGACCCGGCGAACGGGAACGGGCAGGGCCGGTGAGCGGCCCTGCCTCAGCTCTGGTTGTAGAAGCCGTCCGAGCGGTGCTGCGCGGACTGGCCGCTGACGATCTCCGTGTCGGCCGGCGTGAGCAGGAAGACCCGGTTGGACACGCGGTCGATCTGGCCGCGCAGGCCGAAGATGAGCCCCGCCGCGAAGTCGACCACGCGCTTGGCGTCGGCGGGCTCCATGGCCGTGAGGTTCATGATGACGGGCACCCCGTCCCGGAAGAGCTCGCCGATGGCGCGGGCGTCCCGGAAGCTGTCCGGCGTCACCGTGCCGATCCGGCGGCCCTTGTCCTCGGCCGTGTCCGAGGCCACCTTCACCCGGGGGTCGGTGACCCAGGCGTCCCCGGACTCGGTCCCCTCGGAGTAGTCGTCGTCGTAGTAGCGCTCGTCATCGTTGTCGTCGACGAGGCCGAGCCACGCACTCGCCTTGCGTACCGATCCCATGGACGCCTCCTCTCACAGCGGTCTTTCTTGCATTCCGCATCCCTATCGTCATCCATGATGCGGACAGTGCGCCAAGTGGATAGACGCCGCGCGGGGGGTTTGTGACGGTACTGGTGCACAGCGAATCCGTCGAGAGGCCGTGTGCCCCAAGGCTCGAGAACTACACGGCTGCTGACGGTGAGTGAAATATGATTGTCCACGGCGTACGGGTGACGGCCGGGGCGTACGGGTGAACGAAGGGGCCGACGCGATGCGGCGGCTCGACGGCGTACACACTACGGGGGAATGCCGTGTTCGGAATTGTCAGACCCTGCCGTCACCGGCTCGGTGAAAGCCTGAAGGCCCAGTGGACGGCCCATTTGTGCGGGCTGTGCCTGGCGCTGCGCGGGGACCACGGCCAGCTCGCGCGCGTCGTGACGAACTACGACGGGCTCCTGATATCCGTCCTGGCGGAGGCTCAGGCGGAGCGGTCCGGCGGCGCGCGGCGCACGGCCGGGCCGTGTCCGCTGCGGGGCATGCGCACCGCCTCCGTCGCGCAGGGTGACGGCGCCCGGCTCGCGGCGGCCGTCTCGCTGGTGCTCGCCTCGGCCAAGGTGCGCGACCACGTCGCGGACGGGGACGGGCTGCTGGCGCGCCGCCCGGTGGCGCACGCGGCGCGCCGGGTCGCCGAGAGCTGGGGACGCGCGGGCGCCCGCACGGGGGCGGACGTCGGGTTCGACGCGGCCGTCCTCGTCGACGCCGTCGACCGGCAGCCGGGCGTCGAGGCGCTCGCCGGACCCGGGACGCCGATCCTGACCGTCACCGAGCCGACCGAGACGGCGACCGCCGCGGCCTTCGCGCACACCGCGCTCCTGGCCGGGCGTCCGGGCAACGCCGAGCCGCTGGCCGAGGCCGGTCGGCTGTTCGGGCGGCTCGCCCACCTCCTGGACGCCGTGGAGGACAAGGACGCCGACGCCGCCTCGGGCGCCTGGAACCCGCTCACCGCGACGGGCACGCCGCTCACCGAGGCCCGCCGGCTCGCCGACGACGCCGTGCACGGCATCCGGCTCGCACTGCGCGAGGTCGAGTTCACGGACGGACGGCTGGCCCACCGGCTGCTCGCGCACGAACTGGGCCGCTCGGTCGACCGGGCCTTCGGCACCGAGTCCTGCGGGCACGCCACCGACGCCGCCTTCGGACCGCCGCAGGGCCCCTACGCGCCCCAGGGACCCCGGCACCCGGGCACTCCGTACGACCCGGACCACCCTGATGACCCGAACCACCCGCACGGTCCCGGCAGCCCCTTCGGCGAGCCCCCGCGGCCGGGCCGCCGCGGTCTGTGGAGCGGGTGCGCGGTCGCGATCGGGCTGTGCTGCACCTGCAAGGTGTGCTGCGCCGACGAGTTCGAGGGCCCCTGGTCGAGGCAGCGGCGCGAGGGCTGGTGCAGCGGTTGCGACTGCTGTGACTGCAGCGACTGCTGCGGTTGCTGCGAGTGCTGCGACGGATGCGACTGCGGCTGCTGCGACTGCTGAGGCCGGGGAGCCGTCCACGGCACGCCGCCGTGCTGGTGCCGCGTCAGGCGACGTCTGCCCGTCGAGGAGCGGCGTCCGGTGCGTGCTCCCGGGGTGCCGGCCGGACGCCCTCGTACTGGATGTACTGGGGCTTTCGGCCGGTTCGAGGACGGGGGCGCGTGCCGGGCGTCGCGACGGGGCGGACATCGGCTGTCGCGCCACTGAAGCTGCGCGGGAGGTTGACGCGCCGTGAGGTCCGCGACCGCGCAGGGCCCCGGGGTGTCCGGCTCGTCCGACGGCTGGTCACCCGCCGGGATCGTCGTCGTTGCGCCGGGTTTGCGCCCGCGTTCGGGGATGGAAGTCCTGATGCCATGACGACGGACGCATCCGACGCGGCAGGGTCGCGGCTCCCACGCCGTGTCAGCGCGCTTCAGGGGACTGGTGGGCCGCTCGTTGCCGCCGCCACGCACGGTTCCGGTGGTTTTCCGGAGGGTCGAATTCCAGACATCGCCCGGATCCGGCCGGTCACCGGTCAGGCGGCCGCCCCCGCCCCGGGTGCGGACGGCCCGGCCGGGCGGGTACGGGTGTCCGGCGAGGCGGTGCGAACCGGTCGCCGGCACCGGACAACGGCCACCTGATCTGCCTCTTCGCGCGCGCCGGGCCGGGTGCCGGCGGCGCGGCGGCGGCGGACGGCGCCCGCCCGCCCGGGCGGTGGCGCCGGCCCGGTTCCGACCGGACGTCAACCAGGCCTCGTCGCACACGATCCACCCGCATCGCACCCCGTCGCACGGCCGAAAGGCACCCTTGCGCCGACCGTCCGTTCGGCCGAATACTCCCCCCACAGCGCTTGTCAGGGACACGGCGTGTTCGGAATCCGGTCACGTTCCCCTGGCTGCGCCTCACGGGCCCCGACCCCACGCGGGCCCCCTACTTCCCCTGTGGAGGAACGTAAAGTGAGGATCAAGCGCACCACCAGCAGCGGCACGACGAGACGGACCCGGCTGATCGCCATCGCTTCCGGACTCGTGGCCGCCGCCGCGATCGCGGTCCCCAGCGCGAACGCGTCCGACACGGCCACCTTCAGCTCCGCCCAGCTCACCAACGCGAGCGACTCGGTGCTCAAGGCCGACATCCCGGGCACCGCCTGGGCCGTCGACAGCAAGACCAACCGTGTCGTCGTCACCGTCGACAGCACCGTCTCCCAGGCCGAGATCGCCCAGATCAAGGAGCAGGCCGGCGCCAACGCCGGTGCCCTGACCATCAAGCGCACCCCGGGCAAGTTCAACAAGCTGATCTCCGGCGGCGACGCCATCTATGCGAGTAGCTGGCGCTGCTCGCTGGGCTTCAACGTCCAGGACAACAGCGGCAACTACTACTTCCTCACGGCCGGTCACTGCACCGACGGTGCGGGCACCTGGTGGTCGAACTCCTCGCACACGACCACGCTCGGCACCACCGCCGGCTCCTCCTTCCCCGGCAACGACTACGGCATCGTGCGCTACACGAACAGCTCGGTGGCCAAGTCGGGCAGCGTGGGAAGCCAGGACATCACCAGCGCCGCCACGCCGTCGGTCGGCACCACCGTCTACCGCCGCGGCTCCACGACCGGCACCCACAGCGGCCGGGTGACCGCGCTCAACGCGACCGTGAACTACGGCGGCGGCGACATCGTCTACGGTCTCATCCAGACCACGGTCTGCGCCGAGCCCGGAGACTCCGGCGGCCCGCTGTACGGCGGCACCACCGCCTACGGCCTCACCTCCGGCGGCAGCGGCAACTGCAGCTCGGGCGGTACGACCTTCTTCCAGCCGGTCACCGAGGCGCTGAGCGCCTACGGGGTCCACGTCTACTGACGCGCCCCGGCCGGCCGGCACGGTGACCCCGCGCGGCCCGTTCCGCCGCCGGCGGCAGGTGAGCCCCCGCACACGATCGTCCGATCGTGTGCGGGGGCTCACGCGTGTGCCGCGTCCTGCGTGGGCTGACGCCGGGGCTCGGCGGTCCGCCACGGCTGCGCCGGCCGACGGCCCGCGCCGGCCCGCCCTCCACCGGGTCCGGCCCGCCCCGTCCCGCGCGTTGCGTTTGCGCAGGTGAGACGCGCCAGAACGGTTGTCGCACAGACGTTCGAGGATGGGGGTATGGTGGAGCTGGGGAAGTTGTGAACTGATGTTCGAGAGCCGATGCGGGCTCACGAGTACGGGAGGTGCGGGTGCCGGGCTTCACGCATCTGCACACCGTCTCCGGGTTCTCCCTGCGCTACGGCGCCTCACACCCGGAGAGGCTGGCCGAGCGGGCCCTGGAGCGGGGCATGGACGCCCTCGCGCTCACCGACCGCGACACGCTCGCCGGCACGGTGCGCTTCGCCAAGGCCTGCGTGAAGGCGGGCATCCGCCCGCTGTTCGGTGTGGAGCTGGCGGTGGCGGAGTCCGAGCCGGCGCGGCCGGAGGCGCCCGGGCGGCCGGAACGGCGCCGGACGCCCGTGCGCGGCGGCGCCTTCGTCGACGAGTCGGCCCCCCGCGTCACCTTCCTCGCGCGGGACGGCGCCCGCGGCTGGGCCGGCCTGTGCCGCCTGGTCACCGCCGCCCACTCCCCGAAGTCCTCGGCTTCGTCCCAGCGGCCGTCCCTCCTCGGGCCGGGGGGATCGCCGGCCCCTGACTCCCCACTGCTGACCTGGTCCGACAACCACGCCGACGGCCTGACCGTACTGCTCGGGCCCGGCTCCGACGTCGGCCGCGCCCTGGCCGCCGGCCGCCCGGACCGGGCGGCGCGGCTGCTGGCGCCCTGGCGTGAGGTCTACGGCGACTCCCTGCGTCTGGAGGCCGTCTGGCACGGCCGCACCGGCACCGGCCCCGGGTCGCTGCGCCTGGCCGCCCGCACCGTCGGCTTCGCCGCCGAGCAGGGCGTCCGGCCGGTGCTCAGCAACGCCGTCCGCTACGCCGACCCCGGCCAGGGCCCGGTCGCCGACGTCCTCGACGCCGCCCGCCGGCTGGTTCCCGTCGGCGCGGCCGGGGAGCTCGACTCCGGCGAGGCGTGGCTGAAGGACCCGGGCGCGATGCTGCACGCCGCCGAGCGGATCGTCGAGGCGGCGGGCTTCCGGCGCGAGGCCGCCCACCGCCTGCTGGAGCAGACGCGGGCCACGGCCGCCGAGTGCCGGGTCGACCCCGAGGACGACCTCGGCATGGGCTCCGTCCACTTCCCCGAGCCGCACCTCGTCGGCGCCGGCCGGCGCACCGCCCAGCGCGCCCTCGCCTCCCGGGCGGCCGCGGGCATGGTGCTGCGCGGCTACGCCGGCCGCCGGGACTACTGGGAGCGGATGCACGACGAGCTGGACATCATCGCCCACCACGGCTTCGCCTCCTACTTCCTCACCGTCGCCCGGGTGGTCGACGACGTGCGGGGGATGGGCATCCGGGTCGCCGCCCGCGGCTCCGGCGCCGGCTCCCTGGTCAACCACCTCCTCGGCATCGCGCACGCCGATCCGGTCGAGCACGGGCTGCTGATGGAGCGCTTCCTGTCCAAGCGCCGCATGGTCCTGCCCGACATCGACATCGACGTGGAGTCCGCGCGCCGGCTGGAGGTCTACCGCGCGATCATCGGCCGGTTCGGCACCGAACGGGTCGCGACGGTCGCCATGCCGGAGACGTACCGGGTCCGCCACGCGATCCGCGACGTCGGCGCCGCCCTGTCCATGGACCCCGCCGACGTCGACCGCATCGCCAAGTCCTTCCCGCACATCCGCGCCCGCGACGCCCGCGCGGCGCTGGAGGAACTGCCCGAGCTCCGGAAACTGGCGGGGGAGTCCCAGCGGGAGGGCGGGCGGTACGAGCGGCTGTGGGACCTCGTCGAGGCTCTCGACGCCCTGCCGCGCGGCATCGCCATGCACCCGTGTGGTGTGCTCCTGTCCGACGCCTCCCTGCTCTCCCGGACACCGGTGATGCCGACCAGCGGCGAGGGCTTCCCCATGTCCCAGTTCGACAAGGACGACGTCGAGGACCTCGGGCTGCTCAAACTCGACGTGCTGGGCGTGCGGATGCAGTCGGCGATGGCGCACGCGGTCGCCGAGGTGGAGCGGGCGGCGGGGGAGCGGGTCGACCTGGACGCGCTGCCGCCGGACGACCCGGCGACGTACGGACTCATCCGCTCCACCGAGACGCTGGGCTGCTTCCAGATCGAGTCGCCGGGCCAGCGCGACCTGGTCGGGCGCCTGCAGCCGTCGACCTTCGGCGACCTGGTCGTCGACATCTCGCTCTTCCGGCCGGGCCCGGTCGCCGCCGACATGGTGCGGCCCTTCATCGAGGCGCGGCACGGGCGGGCGCCGGTGCGCTTTCCGCACCCGGACCTGGCGGAGCCGCTGAGGGAGACGTACGGGGTCGTCGTCTTCCACGAGCAGGTCATCCACATCCTGGACATCATGACCGGCTGCGGACGGGACGAGGCCGACCGGGTGCGGCGCGGGCTGTCGGACCCGGAGTCGCAGGCGCGGATCCGCGTGTGGTTCGCGCAGCACGCGGCGGCGCGGGGCTACAGCGCGGAAACGATTCAGCGGACCTGGGAGATCGTCGAGGCGTTCGGCTCCTACGGCTTCTGCAAGGCGCACGCGGTGGCCTTCGCCGTGCCGACGTACCAGTCGGCCTGGCTGAAGGCGCATCACCCGGCCGCCTTCTACGCGGGACTGCTCACGCACGACCCCGGCATGTACCCCAAGCGGCTGCTGCTGGCGGACGCGCGGCGGCGCGGGGTGCCGATCCTGCCGCTGGACGTGAACAAGTCGGGGGTCGCCCACCGGATCGAACTGGTGTCTGAATCGGCGCGATGGGGGCTGCGGTTGGCCCTGTCCGACGTGCACGGCATCAGCGAGGCCGAGGCGGCGCGGATCGCGGACGGGCAGCCGTACGCCTCGCTGGTGGACTTCTGGGAGCGGGCGCGTCCGAGCCGTCCCGTCGCCCAGCGGCTCGCCCAGGTGGGCGCGCTGGACGCGTTCGGCGCCAACCGCCGCGACCTGCAACTGCACCTCACCGAGCTGCACCGGGGCACCCGGAGCACCGGCGGCGCCCAACTGCCGCTGGGCGGAGGGCGGAAGACCGCGGCGGCCGGACTGCCGGCCCTGTCGGCCGAGGAGCGGCTCAGTGCCGAGCTGGGCGTGCTGTCCATGGACACCTCGCGCAACCTGATGGACGACTACCGCACCTTCCTCGACGAACTGGGCGTGCTGCCGGCGCGGCGGCTGCGCGAGGCGCGGCACGGCGAGACCGTCCTCGTGGCGGGCGCCAAGGCGGCCACCCAGACCCCGCCGATCCGTTCCGGCCGGCGGGTCATCTTCACCACGCTGGACGACGGCACCGGCCTGGTCGACCTCGCCTTCTTCGACGACTCCCACGACGCCTGCGCGCACACCGTCTTCCACTCCTGGCTGCTGCTGGTGCGCGGGGTGGTGCAGCGGCGCGGACCGCGCAGCTTCAGCGTGGTGGGCGCCGCCGCCTGGAACCTCGCCGAGCTGACCGAACTGCGCGCCCGGGGCGGCCTCGACGAGGTGGCCGCCCGGCTGGCGCGGCCGGGCGGCCCGCCGGAGGGGGCACAGGACGCTCCGGACGGCGGCGCCCGGCGCGCCCGGCTCGCCGGATCGGAGGGGCGGCCGGAGCCGGCCGGGTCCGCGGCGCAGGACCCCATGGAGGCCGCCCGCAACCGCAGCATCCGCATGCCCACCGGCTACGAGATGCACCCGTGGGCGGATCTGCGCCCCGCGGGCGAAGGGCCGCCGAACGGAAGGAAGTTGTGGCACCGCAGTCCCGGAAGCGCGGGCTGACGCCACCCCGCGCCGGGGTCCGGCTGCGGGCCGGTGCGTGGGGCGGCGCCGCCGCGGTCGGCTCCGGTGTGGCCGGTTCCGCCGCGGTCGGCTCCGGTGTGGCCGGTTCCGCCGCGGTCGGCTCCGGTGTAGCCCCCCGCCGCGGTCGGCTCCGTGTGACACGCCGGGGTTCTGACGGCCGGGGAGCGTGTACGGGGCGGCTGACCGCGGGCGCCCGCGACCGCCCGCGGTGCCGCGGCCGGTGACGGCCGTGGTCCGGGACGACGGGGCGTGACGGCCGCCGGCCCGCCGCGACGGGTCGGTGCGGTCGGCCCGGCATGAGCCATGAGCAGGGGAGCGGCAGTCCGGCGTCGGCAGAACCGCGCGACCCAGGGCCTGTCCTGCGACGGAGCTCACGCGTCCGCGCACCTCGGAGACCTCTCCCGGCCGGAGTCATGACGGCCCGTCAATCAGGTTATCGCGGCTCCCTGTTGTCCCGGGAAGTTTTTACCGACGCATAACTTCACACTTGGACTACTCACCCGTAACTTGACGAATGAACAGCATCCTCGTGATCCGGATCACAGGGCGTCGTGCCGTCGCACCTCCCTTGAGCCGCAAGGAGATCACCCGATGCTGCCCTGGAAACGCCTGCTCAGACCCCTGGCCGCCGTGCTCCTGGCCACCGCCGTCGCCACCGTCCCCGCCGCCACGGCCCACGCGGCCGGGAACCCCGGCCGGCAGGCCCCCCTCGCCGCGCAGAGCACGGCGTCCGCGGGAGGCTGGAACAACTACGCCTGCAAGCCGACCGCCGCGCACCCCCGCCCCGTCGTCCTCGTCCACGGAACCTTCGGCAATGGCGTCGACAACTGGCTGTCGCTCACGCCGTATCTGACGGACCGCGGCTACTGCGTCTTCTCCCTCGACTACGGCCAACTGCCCGGCGTCCCGGTCTTCTACGGCCTCGGCCCCATCGACAAGTCGGCGCAGCAGCTGTCCGTCTTCGTCGACAAGGTGATCGCCGCGACCGGCGCCGCCGAGGTCGACATCGTCGGCCACTCGCAGGGCGGCATGATGCCCCGCCACTACCTCAAGTTCCTCGGCGGAGCCGCCAAGGTGAACGCCCTCGTCGGCATCGCGCCCGACAACCACGGCACCACGCTGGGCGGACTCACCAAGCTGCTGCCGTACTTCCCCGGCGCCGCCGACCTGCTGACCGCCGCCACCCCCGGCCTCGCCGACCAGGTGGCCGGGTCCCCCTTCCTCACCCGGCTCAACGAGGGCGGCGACACCGTGCCCGGCGTCCGCTACACCGTCATCGCCACCGCGTACGACGAGGTGGTCACGCCCTACCGCAGCCAGTTCCTGAGCGGAGCAGACGTGCGGAACGTGCTGCTGCAGGACCTGTGCCCGGTCGACCTGTCCGAGCACGTGGTGATCGGACTCTTCGACCGCATCGCCTTCCACGAGGTGGCCAACGCCCTCGACCCGGCCCACGCCTCCGCCACCACCTGCGCGTCGGTCTTCAGCTGACCCCGCGACGGCCCCGGGCCGCGCCGCACCGAGGGGCCTGTCCGGCCTGAGCCGCCGGACAGGCCCCTCCCGCGAGTCCGCGTCAGCGGCCGTGCCGGGCCGTCCGGACCGCCCGCCGCCGGACCGAGGCGAACAGCGCCGCCGCGCCGAGTGCCAGGGCGGCGGCGCCGCCGACGGCGACGTACGGCGTGCTGCCGTCGCCGCCGGTCTCGGCGAGGCTCCGGGAGGCGCCGGCCGCCTTCGGGACGTTCCCGGACACGACGGTGTTCTCCGCGTCCGGCGTGGAACCGCCGGCGGGCCGCGCGTCCGCCCCGGAACCACCGGCGGTCTGCGTCCCGCCGTCCGCCGGAGTGCCCTCGGCGGCCGGGCGGTCCGCCGGGCCGGACGGGTCCGTCGTGGTGCGGGGGTCGTCGTCCCCGTGGCCGTGGTGCTCGATCGTCGACTTGCCGGCACCGTCCGCGATCTGCTGCTCGGTGGGCGCGGAGGCGGCCGGGGCCGGGGCCGTGCCGCCGCCCGCCGTGCCGCCGCCTCCGCTGCCGCCGAAGGTGACGTCCGAGCAGGAGTAGAAGGCCTCCGGGCTGTCCGAGCGCTGCCAGACCGCGTACAGCAGGTGCCGCCCCGAACGCTCGGGGAGGGAACCGGAGAAGGTGTAGAAGCCGCCGGAGGCCACCGGGTCGGTGGCCGTCGCGACCGGATGCCCGAGGTCGAGGTCGCCCCACGCCAGCGGCTTGGCCGGGTCGTAGCCGGGCTTGGTGATGTACACGGTGAAGGTGCCCTTGTGGGGTGCGGTCACGCGGTACTTGAAGGTGTGCGCGCCACTGTCCACACCGGTCGCCGGCCAGTCCGCGCGGGCCAGGTCCAGGCCCTTGAACTCCTCGTTGTCCGCGCTGCACAGCTTGCCGTCCGGGATGAGCTCCCGGTGCCGGCCGCCCGCGTCACCGATCCGGATGCCGTTCCAGTCGTACAGCGCCTGGGTGCCGCCGGCCGCGACGGCCGCCTTGCACGCCGCCGACTTCGGGCTCTCCGGCCCCTCGGCGTAGCACTGGGACACCCGGCTGACCGGGTCGCCCATGGTGCCGTGCGCGGAGGCGGGTGCGGCGGCCAGTGCGGTGAGCGCGAGCGGGGCTGTGCCGAGGGCGACGACGGCGGCGGCCCTGCGGCGCGGGGACATCCCCTGCTCGCACGGGGCGGAGAGCTTGGGGGGGCGCATGGGGGAACTCCTCGGGGAAACGGTCCAGGGGCGTCAGTGGGAAACCGGCGGGGCGGAAGGCCTCGGCCGGATCCCGTGGGGTGATCAGAAGCTAGCCCCGGAAGACCGGGATATCGCCTGCTGAAGGCGGCGGGAGGAGATCCTTATGCTCGCGTTAAGACAGGGCTAACCGAGCGCTCAGGAACAGCGGCCGACGCGCTCGGGCCGGGCGGCTCAGCGCTGGGGGAGAGCCGCCGACGTGCTGGGGAAGAGTGGCCGAGCCCTCGGGGGAGGGGCCGGCGCGCTCGGGCAGAGTGGCTCAGCGCTCGGGCACGGGGCGGTTGAGCGCTCAGGAGAACGGCCGGCGCGCTGGGCAAGGTGGCTGAGCGCTCGGGGAGTGCGGCCGGACGGTTCAGCAGTGCCGGCCGGACGCTCGGGACGGTGAGGAAACGGGTGGCGCCGGGTGGGGCGCCTGCCGCGTCGGCAAGGCGCGCGGGCGCCGCTCGACACGAGGGCGCGTCGCAGCCGGGGCGGGGCGGGAGCGGCCGCCCGCGCGGCACGGCGATGACGGCCAGGGCACGCGACGGCTCCGCGTCACCGCAGGCCGGCTCGGCCCACGGCATGCGGGAGGCCGGACGACGGCGGCAGCCCGTCCGGACGTGGCACGGGGCAGGGGACCAGCAGGTCCGTCCGCCGTTCGGCCACCAAGACGCCGAACGGCGTGCGACCGGCCGGTACGACCGGGCCCGCTACCGCGGGCGGCTCGGCCGATGCCCGGGCCCGGCCGGGCCCGGTTCGCGCTCCGGTTCCCCCGGCACCGGCCGTACAGCGCGTCTCATGGACCGCGTTCCGCCGGTCATGCGTCCGGCCACCAGGTGCGGGCGATGTCCTTGCGGACCTCCGGGCGCCCCGCCGGGCGCGCCTCGGCTTCCTCGCCGGCCCGGCGGGTGTCCGTCTTCCTCAGGGGCTTCTGCACGGTCACACGGCGCATTGCTGCCTCCTTCGCGGCCCACCGGGTTCCGTGTTCCCACGGAGGTGGACCTTGCGGGCGAGAGTTCCTCATCGGCGGGGGTCTGTCTGTGGCCGCGGTCACCATCGGACTGTCAGTGGCGGGTGCCACTCTGCGCCCATGAGCGAGCGGACGGACGAACGGCGGGACATCGTGGGCGACGGACCGGTCCCGGCCCGAGTGGACTGGGACGCGCAGGCGGCGTCCTTCGACGAGGAGCCCGACCACGGGCTGCGCGACCCGGGGGTGCGCGCCGCCTGGGCGGAGCGGCTGCGCTCCTGGCTGCCGCAGCCGCCCGGCGACCTCCTCGACATCGGCTGCGGTACCGGCAGCCTGTCGCTCCTGGCGGCCGAGCAGGGACACCGGGCGACGGGCGTCGACAGGTCCCCGGCCATGGTGGAGCGGGCGCGCGCCGAGCTCGCCGGCCGTGACACCGTGCTCCTCGTCGGCGACGCCGCGGCCCCGCCCGTCCGGGAGGGGTGCTTCGACACCGTCCGCGTACGCCACCTGCTGTGGGCGCTGCCCGACCCCGGCCGCGCGCTGCTGCGCCCGGCCGGGCGGCTGGTCCTCGTCGAGGGCGTGTGGGGCGGCGTCATGCCCGTCGGCATACCCGTCGACCGGCTGACCATGCTTCTCGGGCCGCTCACGCATCACATCCGCATCGAGCGCCTCTCCGGCGACGACCGGCTGTGGGGCAGGGAAGTGAACGACGAGCGGTACGCGGTGGTGGCCATGGTGTGAGCCGCGCGGGCCCGCCCCGGACCGGGCGGTGCCCCACGGGCAGGGGCTTCGCCGGGCCGTGCCGCGAGGGTGAGCGGCCCGGCCGTCCGGCGGGCCGGCGCTCAGGTCAGCAGCGCGTCGAAGCCGCCCCCGCGGGCCAGCGTCTCCAGTTCGTCGAGGGCGGACACGGCGGCGTGCGCGGCCTCGGGGTCCGTCCGCGCCAGGCCGCTCGCCGCGAACTCGTCCTCGTCCAGCCGCCGCACGTCACCCCCGTCGGCCGAGCGCCACAGGTCCAGGTCGAGGTCCTCGACGACGACCGTGCCGCCCGCGCGTGTGGCAGGGCGCGTGACGTCGCAGTACCAGCCCTTCAGCGCGCCTCCGGCGGCCCGGACCTCCTTCACCGAGTACCAGCGGTCGCGCCAGTAGTACTCGGTGAAGACGTCGCCCGGCTCGAAGCGGACGAAACCGAAGTCGCGCACGCCGTCGCCCGCCCAGGCCGCCCGGACGGCGATCCGGGTGCCGTCGTCGGCCAGCAGCTCCGCCGGATAACAGATCTTGGTCCGGCCGCCCTTGACGAGGACGACGTCCACCCCGGTGGCCGGCTCAGCCGAGTTCGCGGACATGGCGCACCTCCGTCGCGCAGATCTCGTAACCGAGCCGGCGGTTGACCGCCAGCATCGGCCCGTTGCCGGTGTCGTTGCCCGTGAACGCCTGCGTGAACCCGGCGGCCCGGGCGCGGTGCAGCGCGTCGGTCTTCACCAGCCTGGCCAGGCCCCGGCCGCGGAAGGCGCGGGCGGTGCCGGTCATGACGGTGCCGACGACGCTCGCCCCGCCCGCGCGGGGGCGACGGAGCGGGAGGGGGCTGCCGTCGGTGCGGGTCAGAGTGAAGGCGGCGGGGCGCCCGTCGACCACGGCGACGGAGGACAGCTCGGCGCTGACCAGCGGATGCCGCCAGGTCTCCGTCAGCCACGCGTCGTAGTCGCTCAGCCGCATGTCGACGTCGCTCGGCTCGTCCGTCACCGTCTCCGCGTCCAGCTCGAAGAGGGGGCGCGGGTCGCCGGCGAAGTCGGCCGCGCTGCGCACCTCGACGCCCGGTGGTGCGACCGGTGCCGGCGGGAGCGTGCCGGCCGCCAGGTCCAGGCGCAGGAAGTGCGCCGAGCGGCTCGCCCGGTAGCCGTTGCTCTCGGCGAAGGCCCGATTGCCCGGTTCGTCCAGTACCCAGGCGTACAGCCTCCGCGCGCCGAGGGCGGCCAGGTGCTCCTCGGCGGCCCGCAGGAGCAGCCCGCCGGCGCCGCGACGGGTGTGCGCCGGGTCCACGTACACGTTGACGTTGCCCTGGCCGGGCTCGCCACTGTCGTGCGTGAGGTGCACCTGTGCCGTGCCGATCACCTCGCCGTCCGCGACGGCGACGAGGGGGCGGTAGTGGGCGTCGGGGTGCATGTGGCGGAGGTCGTAGGCGAGGGAGTCCGGGGTGAGCAGGATGAACGGGAGCGCGCGGCGCCTGACGCGGGCGAAGCCCTCGAGGTCGGCGCGGGCCTCGGGGCGCAGGGCGCGGACGGTCACAGTCATGACCGCGCACGCTACGGGGAGGAACCGGCGGCCGGCCTCCCATTTTCCGGTGGGTGCGGGACAATCGTGTGCGTGACCTTGAAGATCCACATCGACGACGGCACCCCACCGTACGAGCAGGTGCGGGCGCAGATCTCCGAGCAGGCGCGGTCGGGCGCGCTGCCGGTGGGGTACCGGCTGCCGACGGTGCGCGGACTGGCCGAGTCGCTGGGCCTCGCGGCGAACACGGTGGCCAAGGCCTACCGGGCGCTGGAGGCGGACGGCGTGATCGAGACGCGCGGCCGCAACGGCACGTTCGTGGCCGCCGCCGGCTCCGCCGCGGCACGGGAGGCGGCGGCCGCCGCCCAGGCCTACGCGGACCGGGTCCGGCGCCTCGGGCTGACGGAGACCGACGCACTGGCGGCCGCCCGGGACGCCCTGCGGGCGGCCTACGGCGGGTCCGGCGGGCACGAGGGCTAGTGCCGCGACAGGCAACGTCCGCCCCGTCGCGACGCCCGGCACGCGCCCCCGTCCTCGAACCGGCTTCGCACGGCTCGGAGGGGGGACCCCCTTCGCCGCACCGGACGAAAGCCCCAGTGCATCCAGTGCGAGGGCGTCCGGCCGGCACGCCGGGAGCACGCACCGGACGCCGCTCCTCGACGGGCAGACGTTGCCGGCCGCGGCACCAGGGAGCCGGTGGCGTGACGCGCGCCGGTCAGCTCCGCGCCGGCACCTTTCCCGGCGTCCGCGTCACCGTCCGTCCCGCCGTCCTCGCCGCCCGGGCGAAGCGGACCGCGTCCCGCACCGCCGCCCCGAGCGGGTCGTTGTTGAAGTAGGCGTACACGTCGTGGTCGTCCGGCCAGGTGACGGCGACGCGGTCCACCCACGTCTCCAGCGAGCGGCGGCCGTAGTGCGGCCACACCCGGGCGCGCCCCACGTGGAAGCGGACGTAGCCCCAGTCGGTGGTCCGCCACAGCGGCGTCACCGGCCGGGCGAGGACGTCGGCCCAGCACAGGGCGGCCCCGCGCCGCTCCAGGATGTCGCGCACCTGCGGCGTCCACCACGACTCGTGGCGCGGCTCCACCGCGACCCGGGTGCCGGCCGGGAAGCAGGCGAGGCAGGCGTCCAGCAGCTCTGGATCGGCCCGCAGCGTCGGCGGCAGCTGGAGCAGGACCGGCCCGAGCCGCCCGCCCAGGCCGCCGGCGTGCGTCATCAGGCGGCGCACCGGCTCCTCGGGCTCCTTCAGGCGCTTGATGTGCGTCAGATAGCGGCTGGCCTTGACCGCGACGACGAAGTCCGGCGGGACCCGCTCCCGCCAGCTCTCGAAGGTCTCCCGCGAGGGCAGCCGGTAGAAGGCGTTGTTGACCTCCACCGTCGCGAAGGCCGCCGCGTACTCCTCCAGCCACAGCCGCACGGGGCACCCCTGCGGGTACAGCACACCCCGCCAGTCCTTGTACTGCCAGCCCGACGTGCCGACGAACAGGGTCATACGCCCATCAAAACACCGGCCCGGCCACCGGGCGCCCGGTCGGCGGGGCCACGCCCGTCACACCGCCGGCACGGCCCGGCGCGTCACAGGTACAGCCCCGCGTCCTCGCCGCCCCGCGGCTCCGGCAGCGCCGTCGGCGACGTGCCCCGGCGCAGGGCGTACAGCTCGGCGAGGGTCGCCCCGTGGCGGCCGACGGCGTCCTTGCGGCCCTCGGCCTCCTCGCCCAGCCAGGCCAGCGCCTCCCGGCGGGTCAGCGGGCCCACCTCGATGCGGGCCAGGCAGCGGCCGGGGCGGACCACGGCCGGGTGCAGCCGCTCCAGGTCCTCGTTGGTGGTCACTCCGACCAGGACGTTGCGGCCCTGGCCGAGCAGGCCGTCGGTGAGGTTGAGCAGCCGGGACAGCGCCTGGCCCGCCGTGTGCTTGGCCTCGCCGCGGATCAGCTCGTCGCAGTCCTCCAGCAGCAGCAGACGCCAGCGGCCCTTGCCCGCCCCGTCCTCCTCGCCGATCGCGATGTCCATGAGGTACCCGACGTCGGAGAAGAGCCGCTCCGGGTCGAGTACGCAGTCCACCTGGCACCAGTCCCGCCAGGACCTGGCCAGCGTGCGCAGCGCCGAGGTCTTGCCCGTGCCCGGGGGGCCGTGCAGCAGCAGGAGCCGGCCCGCGATGTCCTCCGGGGTCGTCTTCATCAGGCGGTCCAGGGCGTCCGCCACCGGCGCCGTGTAGTTGGCCCGCAGCTCCTCCCAGGTGCTCGCCGAGATCTGACGGGTCGTGCGGTGCGGGCCGCGGCGGGGGGAGACGTACCAGAAGCCCATGGTGACGTTCTCCGGCTGCGGCTCGGGCTCGTCCGCCGCGCCGTCCGTCGCCTCCTGGAGCACTCGCGCGGCCAGCTCGGCGCTGGTCGCCGTGACCGTGACGTCGGCGCCCCGGTTCCAGCGGGAGACCAGCAGCGTCCAGCCGTCGCCCTCGGCGAGGGTCGCGCTGCGGTCGTCGTCGCGGGCGGCCCGCAGCACGCGGGCGCCCTGCGGCAGCAGTGTGGCGCCGGAGCGGACCCGGTCGATGTTCGCCGCGTGTGAGTACGGCTGCTCGCCCGTTGCGAAGCGGCCGAGGAACAGCGCGTCGACGACGTCGGACGGCGAGTCGGAGTCGTCGACGTTGAGCCGGATCGGCAGAGCGTCGTGTGGGTTCGCAGACATGCCGCCATGATCCGGCACACGGACTGGGTGCGCACCCGGTTTCCGAGGTGCGCGCGGCGTGTCGGCCGCGGCACGTGCTCCCCGCCTCCTTCCCGTGTCCCGCCGCCTGCGCGCCCCGGACCCGCCGCGGCGGGGGCGCGTCCGTCCGATCCGCCACGGACGTCCGTAGCGCCGGTTCGTGCTGCCGGACCGTCAGGAACCGCGACCCGGTTCGTGGTCCGGTCGGGGGATCGGTCCGTGTGAGTGGCTTGTCCCCTCCAGGCGCCGGGTGCCGGGCCGCAGTGCGCGGTCGCCAAGGAGGCGTCGAGAGGCACGCGCCCCGCCCACCTCGCTCCTGGCGGGCTCATGTTCGGGAGCAGACGCGACGCCTACAGCACCTCACCTGGCGACCTGTCATGGTCCGTGGTGGAAGGACCTGGTGACGGGACGATGAACCACACGGATGAATTTCGTTGAGTGGTGGAATTTTCTTGGCATGGACACTTCCAGTCAACACGCGTAGCTGCTACCACAGTTGTGGCAGAGATCCTGCTAAAGGGAGGTTCCATGAGACGTTCCCGACTTTCCGCCTACATCACCTCCATCCTCCTGGGCATCGGCCTCACGCTCACCGGGGCGGCTTCCACGCAGGCATCCGAACTCGCCGCCACCGGCGGCTACGTGGCCCTCGGCGACTCGTACTCCTCCGGGGTCGGCGCGGGCAGCTACATCAGCTCCAGCGGTGACTGCGACCGCAGCACGAAGGCGTACCCGTACCTGTGGAACGCCGCCCACGCACCTTCCTCGTTCTCCTTCACCGCCTGCTCGGGCGCCCGGACGGACGACGTCCTGGCGAACCAGCTGGGCCCGCTCACCTCCTCCACCGGGCTCGTGTCCCTCAGCGTCGGCGGCAACGACGCCGGTTTCGCCGACGTCATGACGACCTGTGTCACCTCGTCCGACAGCACGTGCCTGTCCCGCATCAACACCGCCATGGCGTACGTCGACACGACGCTGCCCGGCAAGCTCAGCAACCTCTACTCGGTCATCCGCAGCAAGGCGCCCAACGCCCGGGTGGTCGTCCTCGGCTACCCGCGCTTCTACAAGCTCGGCACCACCTGCCTCGGCCTGTCCGAGACCAAGCGCTCCGCCATCAACAACGCCTCCGACCACCTCAACGCCGCCGTCGCCAAGGTGGTCGCGAACCACGGCTTCGTCTTCGGCGACGTCCGCACCACGTTCTCCGGGCACGAGATCTGCTCCAGCAGCTCCTGGCTGCACAGCGTCAACTGGCTCAACATCGGCGAGTCGTACCACCCCACCGCCTCCGGCCAGTCGGGCGGCTACCTGCCGGTGCTCACCAACGCGGCCTGACTCTCGGGGAGTCGGCGCCTCAGCCGTGGAGGAGACCTTGTCCGCCGGGGTCTCCTCCACGCACGTCGCCGGGGCCGTCCCGGCTCAGCCCAGCGCGGACGCCGCCCCCCTGAGCACCAGTCCGGCGCCCAGGGCCAGCACGACCAGCGCGGAACCCAGCGGCGCGCACCGGCGCACCAGCGCGGTGAGCGGGCCGGCGGTCCACCCAGAGCGGCGGCGCAGCACGCCGGTGAGGCCGGTGCCGAGCCTGACGACGGCGAACCCGGCCGCGGTGAGGGTCAGGGCGAGCCCCAGACCGTAGGCGACGACCAGCAGGAGCCCGAACCAGGCCTTGCCGAGCGCTGCCGCGCCCACCAGCACCACCACGGCCGACGGACTGGGCACGAGCCCGCCGGCGAACCCCATGAGCAGCGTGCCGCGGAGAGTCGGGGCGACGGGGTGGGTGTGGGCGAAGCCGCCGTGGGTGTGCTCGAGACCGCCGGAGACCGGGGAGTCGTCAGGGCTCTCGTGCTCGGGGTGGGTGTGGGCGTGGTCCTCACCGTGGTGGCCCTGGGCGGGGGCGTGAGCGTGGGCGTGGTCGTGGTCCCGCTCCGGTTCGTGCCCGCGCGGCGGGGAGTGCCCGTGCGCCGGGGAGTGCGCGGGAGCGTGATCCGGCGCGTGGGGGTGGACGTGCTCCGGCGTGTGGGGGTGGGCGTGCGGGTGAGGCCGGTCCCGGTGGTGCCAGGCGCGGCGCAGGAGGGCGGCGCCCGCGAGGGTCACCAGGACACCGCTCGCGACCCCCAGCCAGGCGATCACCGACGGCGCCGCCGCGGAACCGGCCGTGACCAGGAGGCCGAGCGCCACCACGCCGAGGGTGTGGGTGACCGTCACCGACGCCGCGAGCGGCAGGACGTCCCTCAGCCGGGCCCGGCCGCCGCGCGCCGCCGCGGTCGCCGCCATCAGGGTCTTGCCGTGGCCCGGGGCGAGCGCGTGCATCGCGCCCAGGCCGACGGCGACGACCAGCGCGAGGGCGGCGAAGCCGAGGGTGAGGTGCCGGCGGGCGACCAGGTCGTCCAGGGCGCGGGTCCAGCGGTCGGCCCCACGCGGCAGGACGGAGGCGGCGGGCGCCTCTTTCCCCCCGGCGGCCAGCGCGGGACCGCCGGGACGAACCCGCAGGGAGGCGGTGGCGGTGTCGGCCGGGGACGACAGCAACTCCTCGGGGTAGACGGTCAGTTCACGGGAGACGGAGGAGGCGGGCACGTCGGACGCGGTCAGCGTCGTCCGGTCGCCTCGTGCGGTGATCTCCCGCCAGCCGGGCCCGGTGGACGCCCCCGCACCGCGGAAGCCGAGTGCGAGCGTGCGCTCCCTCGGCAGCGGCGCCGTCAGCCGGCACTCCACGCGCAGGGTGTCGAGTCCCGCCTGACCGGGCCGCACGCGCGCGTGAGCGGCGCCGACGGTGAGGACGGCCGCGCGCCCGTCGACGGTGACGGTGCTTGCGCGCGCCGCCCGCTCGCACCGCTGCCGGGCCCACGCGGACAGGCCGAGCCGCTCGATGTCCGGCCCGGCCTGGGTCGCCGGGATCTCGGCGAGGTCCTCGACGTGGTGGACGCGCAGCGCGCCGGGGGCGGCGACGAGGCCGTCGTAGCGGTTGACGGTGAAGTTGCCCAGGGGATGCGCGCTCGCGGCGCCGGTGGGGACCAGCGCGAGCGCGCAGGCGGCCAGGAGGACCGCGGCGGCGCGGGCGCCTGCACGACGGGGGTTCACCGGGCCGCCTCCAGCGCCGTCAGCGCGGCTCGGGCCGCGCGGGCGCCGAGCGGGGAGAAGCCGGGGTTCAGCTCCAGTGCCCGGGTGAGATGGGTCCGGGCGTCACGGGGGCGGCCCGTGGCGCGTTCGATCACCCCGCGGTGGTAGAGGAACACGGCGTTGCGGTAGCCGGTCGCCGTGGCGCGGCGGGCGTAGGGCAGTGCCTCGTCGTCGCGGCCGTCGGCGTGCAGCGCCCAGGCGAGGGCGTCCGCGGTGTGCACGGTCTGCCGGCGGGCCCACTCGGCGCGGGCCGCGCGCAGGGCCTCCCGGGCGTCGCCGTGGTCGGCGGCGGCGAGCGCGGTGTCGAGGTCGGCCTGGACGCCGTTCGCGCGGGCCAGGGCGAGCCACGCGCCGACCAGGGCGTACTGGTCGCGGGCCCGGGCCCGGTCGCCCTCGCCGCCACGGGCCTCGTACAACTCGCCGAGTGCGACGAGGGGGCCGGGCAGCGGATGCGTGGCGACGACCCGCTCCATGCCCGCGACCGCGTCCGCGAGGTCACCGCCGGCGGCCTGGGCGCGGGCCCGGCCCTCCAGGGCGGGCAGGTAGGTGTCGTCGGCGGCGAGGGCGCGGGCGTAGTGACGGAGTGCGGTCGTGTAGTCGCCCTGGTTCCAGGCCAGTTGTCCGAGCTGGGTGGCGACGTATGCGATGTCGCCGGCCGACGCGGCGCTGCCCAGGGCCTGTTCGAGCACGCGCCGGGCGGTGCCGACGTCGCCGCGCAACTCGCGCACGTACGCGTACCGGGTGAACACCGGGACCCCGGGGCGCCGGGCGTCGGCGGTGTCCGCCGCCCGGGCCGCCTCGCCGTACCGGCCGAGTTCCACCAGGGCGTCGATGCGCGAGCACAGGGCGCGTTCGCTGTAGGGGTTCCGCTCCAGGGCCCGGTCCGCGTGGGCCAGGGCGCCGGTGAAGTCGTGCCGGGCGGCGGCGAGGGCGGCCTGTCCGGCGAGCGCCTGGTCGTTTCCGGGCGCGAGCTTCAGGGAGCGTGCCAGCGCCCTCGCGGCCTCGGGGTAGCGCGACGGATCGCCCTTGGTCCGGGCCTGCTCCACGTACGCCAGTGCCAGCGTCGCCCAGCCGCCGTGGTCCCTCGGCTGCTCCCGCAGGTGCGCCTGCAGGGAGGCGACGTCCGCGTCGAGATCCCGGCCCGCGGGCGACCCCGCGGCCACCGCGCCGGCCGTCGCCGGGGCAACCGGCTGACCGCCGTCCCGTACGGCACCGACGGCGACCGCGCCCCCGGTGAGCGCGACCGCCAGCAGCAGAGCGGGTCCGGCCAGCCGCAGGGCCCGCCACCGCCGCCCCGCGGCGGCGACCCGCCGGACGGCGGCCACCCGCTGCTCCTCGCCCGGCACGGGACGTGCTGCGCCGCCCGGCCCCGCCCCCAGGGCCGTCGCCGGCTGGGCGGACGGCCCCCCGCCGGGCCCGCACTCCACCGCTGCGGCCGGTCGGGCGCCGGGGCGGGAGTCCGCCGCCGCGGGGGGTTCGGTGGGGGGCCGGTCGCCCGCTGCGGCGGGGAGCGTGCCGGGGCGGGTGCCCGTGATCGTGGCCGGTTCCGTGCCGGGTCCGCTGTCCGCGGCCGGTCGCGTGTCCGGCCGGGCGTCCCGCGCTCCGACCGCGACCGAGGGAGTGTCGTGCCGTGCGTCGGTCGCGGCCGCGGGAGTGTGGTGCCGGGCGTCGGTCGCGTCGGCGGGAGCGCTGTGCCGGGTGTCCCGGGCGTCGGTCGCGGTGCCGGAGCCGTCTCGCCCGGTGTCCCGTGCGTCGGTCGCGGCCGTGATCGCGTGCCCGCCGCCCGCCGCGGCCTCCGTGCCGCGTCCGGGCTCGCCTCGCCGCGTGCGGCGCGGCGCGGCGCTCGGGGTGCCGCCGGGGGCGCCGGGGTGCGGCGCGGCCGTCGGGGCCGCGCCGTCCCCGCGCTCCGGGGGCGCGGCGGGGAGCGCGCCGTGTCCCGTGTCCCGTGCGGTGTCGTTCCTCCGCGAGGCCATGCCCTCTCCTCGGTCGCGTGTCATCGTTCAACCTGCCTGGCCGGTGGGCCCGTCGCCGTCGGACGGGTGGCGCGGCCCGCGCCGTGGGGGACGGAAACGCGGGCCGCGCCGGTCGGGGGGAAGGGACGGGCGGGTCAGTACGGGCGGTGCAGGCGGCGGCGCCACCACGCCAGGCCGGTGCCGAGCAGCAGGACCGCGGCCGCCCCCGACGCCGCCGACGCGGCGATCAGGACGGTGTTCCCGGAGCCCGCCGCCTGCGCGCCGGCCGGGCGCAGGGCGTCCCCGAGCTGGCTGCGGACGTCGGCGCCGCTGGTCGTTCCCTTGGCGAGCGGGCCGCGCGATCCCGAGGTCGGCTCCGCGACGTAGGGGAAGTGCGTCTCGAACTTCTTGTCGTTCTCGTCGACGGCGTCACCCAGGTCGTTCTTCGAGCCGACCAGTTCGCCCTCGACGACCTGGAGCGCCGCGTCGATCACGTCGTCGCCGAGCCGGCGCCCGTTCGGGAAGCCCGCGTTGTCGCCGTCCAGGACACCGAGCCGCTTCGGGTGCGGGTTCGGCTTGACGGAGGTGTTGAGCCGCAGTTCCTCCGCCGGCCGCACGTGCGGGGGCTGGTTGAGGCCCTCGACGCCCTTGAGGAAGACGTCGACCAGGTCGTTGCGCGGCTCGGCGGGTGCCTTGATCTTGTAGATGCCCTCGATGAGCTTCGGCAGCTCGGGCTGGGTGACGTTCTTCAGGAACTGCGCGTCGTCGTACGGCGTGGAGGCGTTGAACTTGTCCTTGTCCTTCTGCGGGTTGACGACCTCGTTGACCAGCGGGTTGCCGAGGCGGGAGACCTGGGTCCAGCCGCCGCGCGCGTTCCTGCGCTGGGTCGTCGACCAGATGCCCACGACCGGCTGGTGCTCCGACTCGCGGATCAGGTCGTTCGGCACCTGCAGGGCGATCGTGTTGACGTTGTAGCCGGCGAGCGTGTCCCGGCCGACCTCGGAGAGGTTCCCGCCGTACAGCAGGTCGAAGACGCGCAGGTCGAGGAAGAAGGGGTCGTCGGCCTGGCCCGCGAAGGTCGAGGCGCCCCCGGCCGTCGTGTGGACCGCGTGCCGGCGCAGCATGCCGTAGTCCGGCATGGACGCCTTGCCGACGTTGGACGGCGCCACCGGCACGTCGTCCGCGAGCTTCGTCCTGGACACCGGCTTCCGGTGGTGCAGCCTGATCAGCTCGATGTCGTACGTCTGCGTGATGTTCAGGTCCGGGTCGTCCAGGCTGGTGACCGGGCCGGTGTTGTAGAGGAACGTGTCCCCGTTCTTGCGGTGCGTGCTGAACGTGTAGCGGAAGACCAGCTCGCTCTGCGCGTCGCCGTCGTTGTCGACGTGCAGGTCGTACTGGGCGTCGTCCGCGAAGGTGTAGAAGTTCGGCCCGCCGGCCGGCTCCTCGAACGGGATCCAGTTCGCCACGATCGTCGTCGTGTCGGGCTTGTCCGGGCTGACGAACGCGTAGACGTCCGTGTTGTCGTACTGCGGCGTCCCGGAGATGAGCGGGGCCTCACGGTGGCTGGAGGCGGACGCCACGCCGGGTTCCAGCGTGGCCACGCCCGCCGCCGCGATGCCCCCGGCGGCCAGCGCCCCGCAGACGAGCGTGGCGAGGCCTCTGCGTGCCGCCCGCGCCGACCGCTGCTGGGTGGGCCCCTCGCGCCCGGAGAGACTGGAGAAAGCTGTCATGCCGATCCGTCCTCAGTGCCGACTTGCCTGTCGCCGGGGCATTCGGAGGCGGCGGCGGGGCGGATTGGTCGGCGGCCCGGAAATCTTTTCCGCCCGTCCGACCCGCGTTTTCGGCCCGCTGATCCGTAACACCTCCGGGAGGCGCGCGCGTCGCGCACGCCCCGCGTGACGGGACGGACCCGCGGCGGTCGCGGCGGAGAGGGGGTACGGGGTGGAGGCGGACGAACTCCTGGTGCTCGTGGCAGGGGGCGACCAGAAGGCCTTCGAGCAGCTGTACGGGCTGGTGTCCGGGCCCGTGTACGGACTGGTGCGGCGCGTGGTGCGCGACCCCGCCCAGTCCGAGGAGGTGGCCCAGGAGGTGCTGCTCGACATGTGGCGTTCCGCCGTCCGGTTCGACCCGGAGCGCGGCAGCGCGCTGTCCTGGGTCCTCACCCTCGCCCACCGCCGCGCCGTCGACCGGGTGCGCAGCGCCCGCGCCGCCGGTGAACGCGAGCAGCGCGAGGCGCTGCGCGCGGCCGAGCCCGCCTTCGACCACGTCGCCGAGGAGGTGGAGGCCGGACTGGAACGCCAGTGGGTGCGGCGCTGCCTGGACCGCCTCACCGCACTGCAGCGCCAGTCGCTCACCCTGGCCTACTACGACGGCTACACCTACCGTGAGGTGGCCGAGCGGCTCTCCCTGCCGCTGGGGACGGTCAAGACACGCATGCGTGACGGGCTGACCCGGATGCGCAACTGCCTGGGAGGTGTCGCATGAGTGCCGTCGACCGTCCGTGCCGTGCGGGCCGGGGAGGTGTGGCATGAGCCTCCTCGACCGCCTGCTGCGCCGCGAGGACCTGCACTCCCTCGCCGCCCCCTACGCCCTCGACGCGCTCGAACCCGGCGAACGCGTCCGCTTCGAGCGGCACCTGAGGCAGTGCGACAGGTGCACCGCCGAAGTCCGCGCCCTGGCCGAGGACGCGGTGCGGCTGGCCTGGTCGGCGGCCGCGCCGGCGCCTGCCGCGCTGCGCGAGAGGGTGATGGCCGCCGTCCGCACCACCGCGCAGGAGCCCGCCCCGGCCCGCGGCCACACCCCTCAACTTCCCCCGCACGTATGGGGCGTGCAGCCGCCACCCGGCCGCACCCGCGCGTCCCGGCCGCGCCCGCTGTTCGCGCCGTTCGCCACCGTGACCGCCGCCGCGGCCCTCGTCGTGGCCGCGCTCTTCGCCGTCCAGGCCCAGCGGACGCAGGACCGGCTGGACGCCGAGCGGGACCGGGCACGTGAGATCGCCCACGTTCTGACCGCGTCCGACGCGCGGGCCGCCACCGGCCGGGACACCCGGGGAGGCAGTATCGGAGTGATCGCTTCCGCACAGGAGGGGCGGGCCGTCGTCACGCTGAGCGGATACGGCACCCCGCCGGGCGGACGCGTACGGCAGCTCTGGCTGATGCGTCCCGGTGCGCGTCCGCAGTCCCTCGGGCTCTTCGACGCCGACACGCCTCTGGTCGCCTCCGGTCTGACCCGGTCGGCCACGTCACTGGCCGTGACCGTCGAGCCCGACGGGGGATCCGAACAGCCGACCACGCGGCCGATTGTCCAACTCGGCCTGGAATCCGTTGGATTCGGTTAGGCCTTCTCCGCGCAGCCGGGTCAGGGCCGCGGCTGCGCGGAGAAGGGGTGCAGGGAGTCCCGCAGAGCTCCCGACCCTCGCCCCCCTTCTCTCATGCGCTTTCGTCGCTGAGGCGGTCGACCGGCCTGCCGAGGAGGTGCTCAGTCGGTGAGGCCCAGCGCCCCCGCCGCCTGAATGGCCAGCCAGACCTCGGCCAGAGCCCCGGTCGACGTCAGATCACGGCCGACGAGAGCACCGAACCGGCGCAGCCGGTAGGCAAGGGTGTTGGGGTGGATGTGGAGCGCCGCCGCGGCCGTCTCGGTTCGGCGGTCGCGCTCCATCCAGGTACGGGCGGAGACCAGCAGTTGCGAGCCATGGGCCTCGTCGTAGCGCAGGACCCCGCCGAGCACGTGCTCGACCAGCGCGCTCAGGACGGCGGGGTCGTCGGGCAGCCACCGTCCCGTCGAGTCGTCGCCGTACCGGACGACGGGGCGGCCCGACTCCCCGGCCTTGGCCACCGCCCACAGCGCCTCGCGCTGGGCGACCTTCAGCGGTGCGCCCGGCCGGAAGGGGCGGCTGACCCCTGCTGTCACGGCCGGCAGCTCACCGACGGCCACCGCCAGCTCCGGCGGCCCCAGGACGTAGCGGTCCTCGCCGCGGGTGAGCAGCAGATGGGGTTGGTCCTCCAGGCAGCGCAGCAGCGCCTCGTCGGTGGTGTGGCGCACCACGAGGAGTACGGTGTCGCCCTCGATCGCGTGCCGGGCGAGCCGGCGGCGGGCCGCCTCCGGATCGAGCACCTCCTGCAGTAGTTCGGCCAGTGTCTCCGCGCCCTCGCGGCGCAGCGTCTCACGCTCGTTGCGTACCATCGCCAGCCGCAGCGCCGCCACGGTGGCGATGTGCTGGGCGACGGCGAGTCCCCCGGGCTGGGCACCCTGACGCTCGTACGCGACCAGAAAGCCCGCCGGGCCGCCGGGTGCGGGCACCGGGAGGACGAATCCGCCGGGAATCGTCGGCGGGGCGTCGACGGAAGCGGGCAGGACGGCGGGATCCGGCACGGGAACGCCGGGCAGAAGCGGGCGGCCCTGCGGTGTGCAGAGATGGACCTCGTAACCCGACAGACCTTCCAGACGGCGCAGGAGTGTCGGCGTGTCGAGGTCCTCGGCGACCAGCCAGCGCAGCGCGTCGAAGACCTGGAGCTGCGCGCCCAGCCGGTGCCGGGCGTCCTCCTGGGCGGCGGCCGCGACTTCCTGGGCGACGGCGATGAACGGGACGGCGAGCGGCACTTCGAGGACCGGGAAGCCCCGCTCGTCCGCCGCCTGGAAGAACGCGTCGTGCAGCGGGGGCATGTGCAGCTGTGCGGAGAGGGCGAGAGCCGACACCCCTGCGTCGTCCAGCCGCTCCAGGTAGGCGCGCTGCCCGGCAGCGGTACGGGGGACGGCCATGCCCGCCGTCATGATCACCTCGGCACCCAGGAGCCAGGGCGTGGGATCGGCAAGCTCGCTGGCATGCGCCCAGGACACGGACCGGTCCAGACCGGCGCTGCCGGCCCTCACGGAGAGCCGGAGCGCCGGGAAGGACAGCAGATCACCGACGGTGAGTTTGTTTTTGGCCACATAAAACAGCCTACGTCTCTGTGACGTACACAATTGTCGCTGGTCATCTGAGTGGACCAGACTGTGGCGCCTCCCCCTGTATGACCGAAAGGTGATGCCATGACGGCGTCGATAACCGAGATCGAGACCTATGGTGTGGAGCGGATCCCGGACCAGGACCGCACGGCCCGCCCGATCGATCTGTTCCGGCTCGCCTTCGGTGGTGCCAACACTTTCGCGACCTGTGTGCTGGGCGCCTTCCCGATCCTCTTCGGCCTCTCCTTCTGGCAGGGTGCCGCGGCGACCGCCCTCGGTCTCGTGGCGGGTGCGCTCCTCCTGGCCCCGATGGCGCTGTTCGGCCCCGCCAACGGCACGAACAACGCCGTCTCCTCCTCCGCGCACCTGGGTGTGCACGGCCGGGTCGTCGGATCGTTCCTCTCCCTGCTCACCGCCATCGCGTTCTTCTCGATCTCGGTGTGGTCCTCGGGGGACGCGCTGGTCGGCGGCGCGCACCGGCTCGCCGACGTCCCCGAGTCGGACGTGACGTACGGCATCGCGTACGCGATCTTCGCCGGGCTGGTCCTGGTCGTCTGCGTCTACGGGTTCCGGTTCATGCTGCTGGTCAACAAGATCGCGGTCCTGGCGGCGTCGGCCCTCTTCGTGCTCGGCGCCTTCGCCTTCGCCGGCGATTTCGACGCCGGTTACGCAGGGGCCTTCACGTCCACGGCCGACCCGCTGTTCTGGCCTTCGTTCATCGGCTCCGCGCTGATCGTGCTCTCCAACCCGGTCTCCTTCGGCGCGTTCCTCGGTGACTGGTCCCGCTACATCCCGGCCGGGGCTCCGCGCCGCCGGGTGATGGGGGCTGCGTTCCTCGCCCAGATCGCCACCCTGCTGCCCTTCCTCTTCGGCCTGGCCACCGCGTCGATCATCGCGTCGAAGGCCGAGAAGTACGTCGATCCCGCCGCCCCCAACTACGTGGGCGGACTGCTCGCGATCTCACCGGGCTGGTACTTCCTGCCGCTCTGCCTGATCGCCCTGATCGGCGGCCTCTCCACCGGCACGACGTCCCTGTACGGCACGGGGCTCGACTTCTCCAGCGTCTTCCCGCGTTTCAGCCGCGTCCAGGCCACCTTCTTCATCGGTGTGCTGTCCATCGCGTTCATCTTCGCCGGCCGCTTCGCGCTCAACCTCGCGCAGTCCATCTCGACTTTCGCCACGCTGATCATCACCTGCACCGCACCGTGGATGATCGTCATGACTCTCGGCTACGTCACCCGGCGCGGCTGGTACGACGCGGAGGCTCTGCAGGTCTTCAACCGCCGCCAACGCGGCGGCCGCTACTGGTTCACGCACGGCTGGAACTGGCGCGGCATGTCCACCTGGCTCGTCTCCGCCGTCGTGGCGGTCCTCTTCACCAATCTCCCCGGCCAGTTCGTCGGCCCGCTCGGCGATCTCGCGGGCGGCACGGACATCTCGCTGCTGGTCGGCCTCACCCTCGCGATCGTGCTCTACCTCGCCCTGCTCGCTCTGTTCCCCGAACCGCGCGCCGTGTACGGACCGGCCGGACCCCGATTCGTGCGCGCGTCGGATGCCCCGGTGCCGCCGATCACCGGCGCCGAGGAGACCGTGACCGATCCCGCCGTGGCCCACTGAGCCCCACCGTCACCCACCGCAATCGAACACGGGGGTTGCGGCCCGATCACCGAGCGCCCATGACCAGGAGCCGCACATGAGCACCACCACCGTCCAGGAGGTCCGGACCGCCGCGGACGCGCTTGTCGCCGCCTTCGCCGAGGGCCGCGTCGACGACTACTTCGGCGCCTTCGCGCCGGACGCGACCTTCGTCTTCCACACCACCCCGCGGCGGCTCGGCTCCACGGCCGAGTACCGGGCGCTGTGGCAGCAGTGGGTGGAACAGGACGGCTTCCGGATCCTCGGCTGCACCTCGTCCGGACAGCTGATCCAGCCCTTCGGCGACACGGCCGTCTTCAGCCACGACGTCGAAACCCGGGTCGCCACCCACACCGGCGAGGAGACGGTCCACGAACGGGAGACCATCGTCTTCACTCGCGCCGACGACGGCCGGTGGGTCGCCGTCCACGAGCACCTTTCCGCCCGTACCGCCGTCTGACCAGGAGAGACGTTCCATGAGCACCACCTTCCGCAACTACGTCGACGGTGCGTTCGCGGACGCCTCGGACGGCCGCACGCTCGATGTGGTGGACCCCACCACGGGGGACGTCTACGCGACCTCCCCGCTCTCGGGGGCCGCGGACGTGGACGCCGCGATGGCGGCCGCGGCCTCGGCGTTCCCCGTCTGGCGCGACACCACGCCGTCCGTACGGCAGCGGGCACTGCTGAAGATCGCCGACGCCATGGAGGCGCGGGCCGACGAGCTCGTCGCCGCGGAGAGCCGGGACACCGGCAAGCCGCTTGGCCTGACCCGCAGCGAGGAACTCGCTCCCGCGATCGACCAGATCCGCTTCTTCGCGGGCGCGGCGCGCATGCTGGAGGGCCGCTCGGCCGGCGAGTACACGGAGGGAATGACCTCCATCGTCCGGCGTGAGCCGGTCGGTGTGTGCGCGCAGGTCGCGCCCTGGAACTACCCGTTGCTGATGGCGGTGTGGAAGTTCGCCCCGGCGCTCGCGGCGGGCAACGCCGTGGTCCTCAAGCCCTCGGACACCACCCCGGCCTCCACGGTTCTGATCGCCGAGATCATCGGCGGTGTCCTGGAGGAGCTGGCGCTGCCCCGCGGAATCTTCAACGTGGTCTGCGGTGACCGTGAGACCGGCCGTCTCATGGTGGAGCACCCGACCCCCGCGATGGCGTCCATCACCGGTTCGGTACGCGCCGGCGTCCAGGTCGCCCAGAGCGCCGCCAAGGACGTCAAGCGGGTCCACCTGGAACTCGGAGGCAAGGCCCCGGCGGTGGTCTTCGAGGACGCCGATCTGGCGAAGGCGGTCGAGGACCTCGTGATCGGCGGCTTCTTCAACGCCGGGCAGGACTGCACGGCCGCGACCCGCGTCCTGGTCCACGAGTCGGTCCACGACGCATTCGTCGCCGCCCTCGCCAAGGCCGCGGCCGACATCAGGACCGGACTTCCGGACGACGAGGGCGTGCTGTACGGACCGCTGAACAACGCGGCCCAGCTCGCCCAGGTCAGCGGCTTCATCGAGCGTCTGCCCGGCCACGCCAGGATCGAGACCGGCGGCCACCGGGTCGGCGAGCAGGGCTACTTCTACGCCCCGACCGTGGTCTCCGGCCTCCACCAGGACGACGAGATCATCCAGAACGAGGTGTTCGGCCCGGTCATCACGGTCCAGTCCTTCACGGACGAGGCCCAGGCCGTGCGGTACGCCAACGGTGTCGACTACGCGCTCGCCTCCTCGGTGTGGACCAAGGACCACGCGCGGGCGATGAGAATGTCGAAGAACCTCGACTTCGGCTGTGTATGGATCAACGCCCACATGGCCCTCGTCGCCGAGATGCCGCACGGCGGGTTCAAGAAGTCCGGCTACGGCAAGGACCTCTCCGCATACGGCTTCGAGGACTACACCCGGATCAAGCACGTCATGACGTCGCTCTGAGGTCCGGCAACGGCACCGGTGGCGGGCCGTCGGCGTCGACGGCACGTCCTGGACGTCCTTGTGCAGAACCGGCAGACCCCGATCCGGGTGCGGCATCGGGACATCGCAGTGAGGTGCTGCCGGAGCGGTCCGCCGAAGCAGGGGTTCGTCGTCGGTCGGGCAGTGTCCCGTCGCCTGCCGGCGAGCGCCGAGGGGCTGCCGGCGTACGGCCGGGCATCCGGCGGATGCGGCCACGAAGGTCCAGGACGGCCACACGGCCAGATCGGTGAGCTGGTCGAGCAATCAGATCGGCGAGCTGGGCGAGCGATCGTCAACCCTCTTGCGGGGAAGGTGAATCGTGTGGCCGCGATACACGGGTGCCCCGACGGGGCGATAGGGTTACTCTGCCCGGGCCGGGTGGACTCGTACGGGTGGGGAGTGACATGGAGCAGATAACAGTGCGCAGCAGGGCGAGGGTTCCTGCGATCACCTGCGGGAGCAGCGCGACCAGTTCGCGTCTCGACCGCCATCTCGCGGTGCTGGCGGGACCTGCCGTCCCGCAGCGCGAGACGGCCGAGGCCACCTCGCTGATGCGCGAGTTGACCGCGCGTGACACGCACGACCGCACGGGCAGGGGCGCACGGGTCAGCCGGGTGTCGCTGTTCGCGCCGCTGCGCCGGCTGCGCCGCTCGCTCTTCGGCGGGCACTGACCGGGCGCGGCGTCCCCGCGCCGTCCACCAGGACCCGCGCTCAGGCCGCCACACCGTCCCGGCGCAGCGCTGCGATCTCGTCGTCCGTCATCCCCACGGCACGCAGCAGCGCCTCGGTGTGCTGACCGAGCGCGGGCACGTCCCCCATGCGCGGCGCCGATCCGCCCGGCAGCGTGATCGGCGGCAGCAGCGCCCGCAGCGGCCCCACCGGCGTCCCCACCTCCCGCCACCGCTCGCGGGCCGCCAGCTGAGGGTGCCGCGCCACCTCGTCGACGCCGCGCAGCCGCGCGCAGGCGATGCCCGCTCCCTCCAGCCGCGCCAGCGCCTCGTCGGTGGCCAGCGCGCCCAGCGCCTTCGCGACCAGGTCGTCGGTGCGCCGCCGGTTCGCCACCCGGGCCGCGTTCGTCGCGTACTCCGGTGCCGTCCCCGCCTCCGGCTGGTCCAGCACCTGTTCGGCCAGCCGCCGCCACTCGCGGTCGTTCTGCACCGACAGCAGCACCCGGCCGCCGTCCGCGGTCGCGTAGGCGTCGTAGGGCGCGATGACGGCGTGCGCGAGACCCGTGCGAGCGGGCGGAGTGCCGCCGTGCATCGCGTGGTGCAGCGGGTGGCCCATCCACTCCGCGAGGGCCTCCAGCATCGACACCTCCACCGGGCCGCCGCGCCCGGTCGTGCCACGCCGCACCAGGGCCGCGAGCACCCCTGAGAAGGCGTACATGGCCGCCGCGATGTCGGCCGCCGGGATGCCCGCCTTCACCGGCTGCTCCGGCGTGCCGGTCACCGACACCAGTCCGGCCTCGCACTGCACGAGCATGTCGTAGGCCCGCTTGTCCGCGTACGGCCCCGAGGACCCGTACCCCGAGATGTCGACGGCGACCAGCCGCGGGTGCGCGGCGCACAGCGTGGCGGCGTCCAGGCCGAGCCGGGCCGCGGCACCTTGGGCGAGGTTCTGCACGAACACGTCCGCGCCGGCGACCAGCCGGCGGACGACGTCCAGGCCCCGCGGGTTCTTCAGGTCCAGCGCGATCGACTCCTTGCCGCGGTTGCACCACACGAAGTGCGAGGCGAGTCCGGCGGCGGCGGTGTCGTACCCCCGTGCGAAGTCGCCGCCGTCGACCCGCTCGACCTTGATGACCCGGGCGCCGAGGTCGGCGAGCTGCCGGGTCGCGAACGGGGCGGAGACCGCCTGCTCGACGGCGACGACGGTGATGCCCTCCAGGGGCAGGGGGAGCTGGTCCACGGAAGGGATCATGTCGTCTGAGCGGCGGTCCTGTCACCAGCCGAGCACCGCGGACCGGAGACCGCCCGGGCTCCCGGGCCGGCCGGTCGCGGTCCGGGGGCGGCCGGTCATTCCGTGCCGGCCCCGGCCCGCGTACGCGCCGCCCGCGCGAGCGGAGGTCGTGAGGGCTTCGTCACAGGCCGCGGTCCGGCCGCCACCACGGTCCCCGCGGACGCCACTGCCCCGCGTCGACGCAGCCATGCCCGTGCTCCCGCCGGACCACCCGCCCGGCAGGCCGTCCGCCGGCCGGCGGCTGCGAAGCCGCGACGGAACCCCAGGAGCACCGCGGTCGGGCACTCGCGGCCGGCGGCGGCTCTCGCGCGGGGACCGGTGCCGGCCGGCAGGCGCGGCTGCGCAGCCGGCCACGACGGAACCGCCTGCGGCGGCGCGGTCGGGCACCCCGCCGCCGGCGGCGGGCCTCGCGCGGTGACCGGTGCCGGCCGACCTGGAGCGGGTGTCCGGGCGGGCGGGCAGCGCGACGCCTCCGCACCCTCGCGCGCCCCCGGGGAGCGCGGCCCGGCCGCTGCCGGGGTCCGGACGTCCGTGCTCAGAGCAGGGCGAACTGGCCCTCCGGGCCCTCCTCGTGGAAGTCGAGCACGGACGCGGGGCGGCGGGCCGTCCGCGGCACCGGCAGCACGCCCGCCGCGCGCAGGTCCGCCGCCGTGATCGGGGCGCCGGCCGCCGCTTCCGGCCGCAGCGGGGGCAGTTCGGCGAGCAGGGTCAGGACCGTGATCAGTTCGAGCAGTTCGGACGTCCACGCCTGCGGCCAGGCCGCCGGGCGGATCGCGGCCAGGGTGCCGGGCTCCGCCTCGGCCGTCCGGGCCGCGAACCACCGCTCCAGCACGCGCCCGCCGCCGGCCTCGAAGTCCCACGCCGCGGCCGGCACCGGGGAGATGCGGCCCCCGTCCAGGTGCAGGGTCTCCTCGTCGCGGTCGTAGTGGAGGGTCAGCGGCCGGGCCGGCAGGGGCGCGCGGACGTAGGGGCGGCGGCCGCCCGGCAGCTTGGGGCGGTCCCCGTCGCGGCGCATCAGCCAGAGCGCGCGGCGGCCCGACTCGACGCCGGCCGCCCAGAGTCCGGCGTCCCCGGTCAGCGGGACGGCGAGCCCACCGGGACCGGGGCGCACCGCCGTGAGGATCCAGGCGAGGACGTCGACCGGGTCGGGGCGGTGGCCCAGGCGGTCGGCCAGGAGCCCGGTCAGGCCGGGGGCCAGATTGGGTTCCACGCCTCCCGGGCGGCGGTACAGCGGGCGGACCCGGCCGGGCCCGAGGAGGGGCAGCAGACTCGTCGCCAGCAGCAGCGGCCCCGTGCCGCCCGGCACGGCGGCCGTCTCGACCGCGAAGACCTGGCCCGCGTCCGCCACCCGCCACAGCTCCGGGCGGGCCGCGTCGATCAGCCGGTGGTCCGGGATCAGCCACTGCTCGTCGAAGGGCGCCCGCAGCACCCGCACCGGCGCGGGGCAGGGGCCCGCCGCGCGGGCCAGTCTGCCGGTGCCGCCGGACCGGCCCGGCAGCTGCCCGACCGCCGTGTGCAGCGTGCGGGAGCGGGTCGGCTCGAACAGGGCCTCCCGGTCCGGCCCGACGGCCTGGACCAGGGCGTCCCAGCGCGCTGTCAGGCAGGCCGCGTCGGGGGCCGCCGGCCACCCCCGGCCGAGCCGCGGCGGTGCGACGGACCACGGCATGAGGTCCGCCAGCAGCGGAGCGTCGTCGTGCGTCACGCCGGGCATCGTACGACGGGGCGCGGGCCGCACGGGGCGGTCTCAGGTGGCATCGAGCGTGACCGTGAAGGAGAAGCGGTCGCCGCGGTAGTGGATCACCGCCACGTCCAGCGGCCGGCCGTCCGTCCCGTAGGTGATGCCCGTGTAGTGCAGGATCGGGCTGAGCAGCGGCACCTCGAGCAGCCGTGCCGTGTCCGGGTCCGCCAGCCGGGCCTCCACGGTGTCGGTGATCCGGCTGATGCCCACGCCCACGACGTCCCGCAGCACCTTCGTCATCGGCCACCGCGCCAGGTCGTCCGGGGCGATGCGCTCGGCCAGCTCGGGACGGACGTAGTTGCGGGCGTGGTTGGTCGGCTCGCCCGTCTTCTCGTCGCTGCGCAGCCGGTGGTACGTCGCCACCTCGCCGAGGTCCGGGAAGAACTCGGCGATCTCGCCGGGCACCGGCACCGTGCCCCGGTCCAGCAGCCGGGTCCGCATGCCGGACTGCTGGGCCACGATCGCGTCCACCGAGCCCAGCAGCCGTACCGGGGAGCCCCGGCGCGCACCGGGCTCGATGAACGTGCCGAGCCGGCGGCGGCGCGTGATCAGCCCCTCGTCCTCCAGCTCCTTGAGCGCCTGGCGCATGGTCAGCACGCTCACGCCGTAGTGCTCCGCCAGCTGCTCCTCGGTGGGCAGGCGCAGCGGGTCCCGGGGCGAGCGCCCGAGTATCGAGGCACGCAGCGACTGCGACACCTGGTACCACAGCGGCAGTTTGCGGTTCAGGACGATCGAATCCGGGGCGAAGGAGGTCACGGGGCTATCCGTACCGGTCGGACATCGCTCAGCGCAACGGGCGGAAGTGCCGCTGAAGGCCCTCCCAGACCCCGTCGTACGCCTGCTGCAGGTGCTCCGCGCCCGCCGCGTGCGGCGTCAGGGTCACCGGCCAGCGGGTCTCGAACATGAACGCCAGCCCGTCGTCCACCTTCTGCGGCCTCAGCTCGGCGGCGCTCGCCCGGTCGAACGTCTCCCGGTCCGGGCCGTGCGCCGACATCATGTTGTGCAGCGAGCCGCCGCCCGGCACGAAGCCCTCGGCCTTGGCGTCGTAGGCGCCCTCGATCAGGCCCATGTACTCGCTCATCACGTTCCGGTGGAAGTACGGCGGCCGGAAGGTGTCCTCGCCCACCAGCCAGCGCGGCGCGAAGACGACGAAGTCCACGCCGGCCAGGCCCGGGGTGTCGCTCGGCGAGGTGAGCACCGTGAAGATCGACGGGTCGGGGTGGTCGTAGCTGATGGTGCCGATCACGTTGAAGCGGCGCAGGTCGTAGACGTACGGCACGTGGTTGCCGTGCCAGGCGACGACGTCGAGCGGCGAGTGGTCGTACGTGGCCGTCCAGAGGTTGCCGCAGAACTTGTTCACCACCTCCACCGGGCCTTCCACGTCCTCGTAGGCGGCGACGGGCGCCCGGAAGTCGCGGGCGTTGGCGAGGCCGTTGGCCCCGATGGGGCCGAGGTCGGGGAGGTGGAAGGGGGCGCCGTAGTTCTCGCAGACGTAGCCCCTGGCCGTACCGTCCAGAAGCTCCACGCGGAAGCGCACCCCGCGCGGGATCAGCGCGACGTGGCCCGGCTCGGCGTGCAGGAGGCCGAACTCCGTGCGCAGCAGCAGCCCGCCGCGCTCGGGCACGACCAGCAGCTCCCCGTCGGCGTCGCTGAAGACCCGCTCCATCGAGGAGTTGGCGTGGTACAGGTGCACGGCCATGCCGGTGCGCTGGGTGGCGTCGCCGTTGCCGCCGAGGGTCCACAGGCCGGCCAGGAAGTCGGTGCCGCCGGCGGGTTCCGGGAGCGGGTTCCAGCGCAGGCGGTTGGGGTCGGGCACCGCCTCGGTGAACGGTGCCGTGCGGATCGCGCCGTTGCCGGTGCGCGTGAACGCGGAGTGCGCGGCCGAGGGGCGGATGCGGTACAGCCAGGAGCGGCGGTTGTGGGCGCGCGGCTCGGTGAACGCCGTACCGCTGAGCTGCTCCGCGTACAGGCCGAGGGGAGCGCGCTGCGGGGAGTTGCGGCCCTCGGGCAGGGCGCCCGGAACCGCCTCCGAGCTGTGCTCGTTGCCGAAACCGGAGAGGTAGGTCAGTGCCTCGGCGGTCTTGCGTGCGTCCCCGCTCATGATCGCTCCCTTGCCATCTGATTCCTATGGCACACCGTAGGATTGCGGTTTCCCCCGGCGCAAGGGGGTTCCGGTCCTCCTTCCCGGGGATGGCCGGAACCCGACGCCGGGCGGATCCGGCGGGCCGAACCGGTGTTCTACGCTCCCCGGCATGGCGTCCTGGAACCGAGCCCTCGGCACCTCGCTGGCGGTCTGTGTCCTGCTGTCCGGCCCGGCCGCCTGCGGCCCGGAGGGCAAGGAGGTGCGGGGCGGCGCGCCGGCCCCCTCGGCGGGCAGGCTGCTGGACTCCACCGACGGGTCCGGGCGGCGCTACCGCGAGGTGGACGCCCGCGACGCGCCCCGGCTCGCCATCGAGGTGCAGCCCGACACCGCGGGCGGCTGGGACGTACGGCTGACCGTCCACCGCTTCCGCTTCTCGCCGCCGGGCACGGCGCCGCGGGCGGTGGCGGGACGCGGCCATGCGCTGCTCCTGGTCGACGGCCACCCGGCCGCCCGCCTGCACGGCCCCCGGTACCACCTGTCCGCGCGCCTCGCGCACCGCGGGACCCACCACGTCACCGCCCGGCTGCACGCCGACGACGGCACGGTGTGGGCCGTGTCCGGGCGGCCGGTCGAGGAGACGGCGGACATCACGCTGTCGCAGGCGGCGGGGGCCGGGCCGACGTCGCCGTCGGCACGGGCCTCGCCGTGACGGCAGCCACGGGCCGGCGGACCCGGACGGCGCGAGCAGCCCCTTCCGGGGCCGGCCCGGCGGTGCGGGCGCGCTTCACTGATCCGCGGCCGGCGGGCATCATGAGGCCCGTGCCCCCAGCGACCCCGTTCCGCCGCGCACCCGTGCAGCGGCGCAGCGCCGAACGGCTGACCAGGATCCTCGACGCCTGCGCCGACCTCCTCGACGAGGTGGGCTACGACGACCTGAGCACACGGGCCGTCGCGCTGCGGGCCGGTGTCCCCATCGGCTCGGTCTACCGCTTCTTCGGCAACAAGCGCGCGATGGCCGACGCTCTCGCCGAGCGCAACCTGGAGCGGTACACCGAACGCGTCGCCGAGCGGCTCGGGGAGACCGGCGGCGGAGGCTGGCGCGCGGCCCTGGACACCGTGCTCGACGAGTACCTGACGATGAAGCGGACCGCTCCGGGCTTCTCCCTGGTCGACTTCGGCAACCAGCTTCCCGTCGGCAGCCGCCACGAGCCCAACCACCGGGTCGCCGACCGGCTCACCGCGCTGCTGGCCGGCCACCTGGGCCGCGCAGCCGACGACGACCTGCGCCGCACCGTCCTGATCGCCGTGGAGACCGCCGACTCGCTCATCCAGCTGGCGTTCCGCGCCGACCCGGTGGGCGACGAGGCGGTCATCGGGGAGATGCGGGAGATGCTCCTGGCGTACCTGGCGCGGGTGCTGGACTGAGGGAACCGGAGCCCCCCGGCATCCGCGCGGCAGGCCCCTCGTCCCCGGGAGACCTTCCGCGAACCCCTCCCCACCATGCCTACCGGTCGGTATGCTCGCCGGAGTACCGCGCCGCCGCCGTCCTCCGGGAGGACCCGTGTCCCGCACCGCCCTGCGAATCTGTCCCCTCTGCGAGGCCACCTGCGGGCTGACGCTCACCATCGAGGGCACCCGCGTCACCGGTGCCCGCGGTGACCGGGACGACGTCTTCAGCAAGGGGTTCATCTGCCCCAAGGGCGCCTCCTTCGGCGCCGTCGACGCCGACCCCGACCGGCTTCGCGCTCCGCTGGTCCGCCGGGGCGGGGAGCTGCGGGAGGCCACCTGGGAGGAGGCGTTCGACGCGGTCGCCGCCGGGATCCGGCCGGTCGCCGAGCGGTACGGGCCGCACTCGGTCGCGGTCGTCCTCGGCAACCCCAACGTGCACACCATGGCCGGCGGGCTGTACCCGCCGGTCCTGATCGGCGCCCTCGGCACCCGCAGCGTGTTCACCGCGTCCACGGTCGACCAGATGCCCAAGCACGTCTCCAGCGGCCTGCTCTACGGCGACGCGAACGCCATCCCCGTGCCCGACCTCGACCGCACCGACCACCTGCTCCTCCTCGGCGCCAACCCCCTGGAGTCCAACGGGAGTCTGTGCACCGCCCCCGACTTCCCCGGCCGGCTGAAGGCCCTCAAGGCCCGCGGCGGCACCCTCACCGTCGTCGACCCGCGCCGCACGCGCACGGCCCGGCTCGCCGACCGCCACATCCCCATCCGGCCCGGCACCGACGCCCTGCTGCTGGCCGCGATGGCGCACGTGCTGTACGAGGAGAACCTCGTCGACCTCGGGGACCTCGCTCCGCACGTCCAGGGGCTCGGTGAAGTCGGCGACGCCCTCGCCGACTTCACCCCCGAGGCCGTCGCCGCGGCCTGCGACGTCGACGCCCCGACCATCCGGACGCTCGCCCGCGAGCTCGCCGCCGCCCCCACCGCCGCCGTCTACGGCCGCATCGGCAGCTGCACCGTCCCGCACGGCACCCTGGCCAGCTGGCTGGTGGACGTCCTGAACATCCTGACCGGCAACCTCGACCGGCCCGGCGGCGCCCTGTTCCCGCAGGCCGCCACCGACCGGACGCCCCGGCCCGCCGGGCCCGGACGCGGCTTCGCGCTCGGCCGCTGGCACTCCCGGGTGAGCCGGCACCCCGAGGCCAAGGGGGAGATGCCGCTGGCCGCGCTCGCCGAGGAGATCGACACCGCCACCGAGGAGGGCGAGCCGGTCCGGGCCCTGATCGCCGTCGCCGCCAACCCCGTGCTGTCCGCCCCCGACGGCGACCGGCTCGACAAGGCCCTCGGCTCGCTGGACTTCATGGTCAGCGTCGACCCGTACCTGAACGAGACCTCGCGCCACGCCCACGTCGTGCTGCCCCCGCCGCCGCCCGCGCAGAGCCCGCACCACGACTTCGCCTTCAACACCCTCGCCGTGCGCAACCAGGTCCGCTACACCCGCCCCGCCGTCCCCCTCGAACCCGGCCGGATGGCCGAGACCGAGATCCTGGCCCGGCTGATCCTCGCCGTCTCCGGCCTGGGCGGCCCCGGCGCCGACCCGGCGGCCGTCGACGCGATGGTGGTCGAGCAGACGCTCGGCAAGGCGGTGGGGGACCCGCACTCGCCCGTCCACGGCCGGGACCCGAAGGAGCTGGCCGCCCTGCTCACCGGCGAGAACGGACCCGAGCGCCGCCTGGACATGATGCTGCGCCTCGGCCCCTACGGCGACGGCTTCGGCGCCCGGCCGGACGGGCTCGGCCTGGCCAGGCTGCTCGACCACCCGCACGGCATCGACCTCGGGCCGCTGCGCCCGCGCCTGCCCCAGCCGCTGCGGACCGTCAGCGGCAGGATCGAGCTGCTGCCGCGGCCGATCGCGGACGACCTGCCGCGGCTGCGCGGGGCGCTCGGCGAGCGCCGGGAGGGCATCCTCCTCGTCGGCCGCCGGCACCTGCGCTCCAACAACAGCTGGATGCACAACGTGCCTGCCCTGACCGGCGGTTCCAACCGCTGCACCCTGCACATCCACCCCGACGACGCCGGCCGTCTGGGCATCCGCGACGGCGCTGCGGTGCGCGTCAAGGGGGCCGGGGGAGAGGTGACCGCGCCGGCCGAGGTCACCGACGGCGTGCGCCCCGGCGTGGTGAGCCTGCCGCACGGCTGGGGCCACGACCGGCCCGGCACGCGGCTCAGGCACGCCGCGGCCGACCCGGGCGTCAACGTCAACCAGCTCCTCGACGGCAGCCTGCTCGACCCGCTCTCGGGCAACGCGGTCCTCAACGGCGTGCCCGTCGAACTGTCGCCCGTGGAGCAGGCGGCCACCGAACCGGCTCCCGCCGGCTGACAGCCCGGGCCCGCCGGGCGGGGCGGAGCCGGGCCCCGGCCGGCGCTCCCGGCCCCCGCCGCGGCCCCGTACGGCGTCCTCGCTCTCGCACACGTCGCCGGCCGCCGCGAGGGCGGGCGGCCCGGCGTGCCGCCGCCGGGCTCGGGCGGGGCCGGTGTCGTGCGCGTGCCGGGAGCGCGCCGGGCGCCGAGGGTCGGGCCGGGCTGCCGGGCTGCGGGCCCCGAGGGCCGGCGACCGGGCCGGAGGGCACGCCGACGGGTGCCGGACGGCCCCGCGCGGCCGCCCGAAGGGAGCGCGGTTGCGCCGGACGAGCGGACTTCGACGGCGCGTCGCCCGTCGGTGCCGCGCCGCGGGGAGCGGACGTGAAAGAGAGTCAGTGGAAGAGCGATTTGTATGAAAATCGTCTGACTCGGAGGAGCACGCATGCCGACCTCGACACTCCCACGTACCACCGGAGCCCGCGCCGGTGCCGCCGCCCTCACGATCCTCACGGCGGCGGGTGCCACGTGGCTGGCGGCGCCGGACGCCCATGCTCAAGGAGAAGCCGGCGACATCAAGATCCACCGGGTGGGCGTGCCCTTCGGCGTCTCCAAGGACGACCCCGTGGTCTGCCGGTTCTACCTGGACGCCGTCAACTTCGACACCCTCACGGCCATCGCGTACACCATCCAGGCGCAGCCGCCGCTGCCCACGCAGGCCATTGTGAGCGGCACGATCGCCCTGGCCGGCGGCGCGGGCCACACCGATCCCCTGGGGCTGTCGGACGGCCAGTACCGGCTGATGTGGACCGTCGCCGGCAATGTGCGGGAGAAGATCTTCCGCGTCAACTGCCGCGACGAGGACCAGCGGCACGACGGGGCGCAGGGGCCGGCCGGCCAGATCGCGGACCACGGGCGCGGCAACGAGGGCCCCGGCCACGGCAACGAGGACGGCGGCCGCGGGGAGGTGGGCCGGGGCGGCGAGGACCCGGGCCGCGGCCAGGGCGACCGGGATGGCGGCCCCAGGGGCGGCGTCCACGCGGGCGGCGGCGGACTCGCGCCCACGGCGTTCTCGCCGGTGACGGCGGCGGCGGGCGTGGGCCTCGTCGCGGTCTGCTGCGCGGTGTACCTCCGGCTCGTGCGCCGGCGCCCCCGTGGTGCCGCGTAGACGCAGCCGCAGGCCCCGGTGCGGGACCCGTCCCTCCCGCATCGGCAGGACGGCCGCGGTCGCGGCCGTCCTGGTGACGGCGGGATACCTGTACGGGGGGCACCACGAACCCACCGGACCGCTGTGGGCCGCCGGCCCCCGTGCCGTGGCGCCGGCCGGCCCGTCCCCCTCCGAGGGCGGCGCGGGCGGGCGCCGGGGCGAGGCGGCCGGCCCGAGCCCCACGGCACCGTCCGAGCCGCCCCCACCGCCGCTGCCCCGGTCCCGGGCCACCTCGCTGCGCATCCCCTCCCTCGGGATCGACGCACCCGTCGTCGGGCTGGGCCTGGACCGCAACCGGGGCCTGCGCACGCCGCCGGTCGACGAACCCAGGCTCGTCGGCTGGTACCGGGACGGGCCGTCGCCCGGCGAGGCGGGCACCGCCGTCGCCGTGGGGCACCGCGACACCAGGACGGGCGCCGCCGTCTTCGCCGCGCTCGGCCAGGTGGAGCCCGGCAAGCACATCGAGGCCCGGCGCGCCGACGGCCGCACCGCCGTCTACACCGTGGACAAGGTGCGGGTCTTCGACAAGGCGCACTTCCCCGACAAGGAGGTGTACGGGCGCAGCAGGCGCCCCGAGCTCCGCCTGCTCACCTGCGGCGGCCTCTACACCCGCACGACGGGCTACTCCAGCAACGTCGTCGTCTTCGCCCATCTGACGGCGACCAGGTGACCGGGGTGCGCGCCCCCGGCTCCCGGCCCGCCGCCGCGCCGGAGCCGGAGACCCCGCGCCGCGCCCTCCCCGCGACCCGGCACGGCGAGGAGTGTCCGTCCGGCCCCGGAGCGGCACGGCCCCGGACCGGCCCTTCGGACCCGGAGAGGCCGCGGACGCGAGCGGCGCCCACCCCTGCGGGCCGCGCCGGCCTGCACGGGTGTCCACCGGCCACCGTCAGTGCCCTCCGGGTCCGCTCCGGTCCGCTCGCGGCCGCCCCTTCGGGCGGGCGGCGAAAGTCTCTCTGGCGCCCGAAAACTATCGGCGCTAGTTTGTGGGGCTGTCGGTAGGTTGTGACGACGCACCCGCCCCGGAGGAGCACGATGAAGGCAGACGACGGCATGTACATCGACGGCGCCTGGCGCCCCGCCGCGGGCCACGACGTCATCGAGGTGGTGAACCCGGCCGACGAACAGGTCGTGGCCACCGTCCCCGCGGGCACCGCCGAGGACGTCGACACCGCCGTGCGCGCCGCCCGCGCCGCACTGCCGTCGTGGGCCGCGACCCCGCCCGCGGAGCGGGCCGCGCGGCTGGCGGCCCTCCGGGACGCGCTCGTGGCCCGCAAGGACGAGATCGCCGCGACCGTCACCGCCGAACTGGGCTCCCCGCCGGCGTTCTCGCAGGCGGTCCACGCGGCCGTGCCGATCGCGGTCGCGGGCTCGTACGCCGAGCTGGCCGCCACGTACGCCTTCGAGGAGAAGGTCGGCAACTCCACCGTCCACCACGAGCCGGTCGGCGTGGTCGGCGCCATCACGCCCTGGAACTACCCGCTCCACCAGATCGTCGCCAAGGTCGCCCCGGCCCTGGCCGCGGGCTGCACGGTCGTGCTGAAGCCGGCCGAGGACACCCCGCTGACCGCCCGGCTGTTCGCCGGGGCCGTGCACGAGGCCGGCGTCCCGGCCGGCGTCTTCAACCTGGTCACCGGCCTCGGCCCGGTCGCCGGCCAGGCCCTCGCCGAGCACCCCGGCGTCGACCTCGTCTCCTTCACCGGCTCCACGGCCGTCGGCCGGCGCATCGGCGCGATCGCGGGGGCCGCCGTGAAGAAGGTCGCCCTGGAACTCGGCGGCAAGTCCGCCAACGTGATCCTGCCGAGCGCCGACCTCGCCAAGGCGGTCAACGTCGGCGTCGCCAACGTCATGTCCAACTCCGGCCAGACCTGCAGCGCCTGGACGCGCATGCTGGTGCACCGCGACCAGTACGACGAGGCCGTGGCGCTGGCCGCGGCGGCCGCCGCCAAGTACGGGGACCGCATCGGCCCGGTGGTCAGCGCGCGGCAGCAGGAGCGGGTGCGCGGCTACATCGAGAAGGGTGTCGCCGAGGGCGCCCGCCTCGTCGCGGGCGGCCCCGACGCGCCGCGCGAGAAGGGCTACTTCGTCAGCCCCACCGTCTTCGCCGACGTCACCCCCGACATGGTGATCGCGCAGGAGGAGATCTTCGGCCCGGTGCTCAGCATCCTCCGCTACGAGGACGAGGAGGACGCCCTGCGCATCGCCAACGGCACCGTCTACGGCCTCGCGGGAGCCGTCTGGGCGGGCGACGAGGCGGAGGCGGTGGCCTTCGCGCGCCGGATGGAGACCGGCCAGGTCGACATCAACGGCGGCCGCTTCAACCCGCTGGCCCCGTTCGGCGGTTACAAGCAGTCGGGCGTCGGCCGCGAGCTCGGCGTCCACGGCCTCACCGAGTACCTCCAGACCAAGTCCCTCCAGTTCTAGGGGAGCTGCCCACCATGGCCGTCCGCGCCGCCGTCCTGCCCGCCATCGGCTCCCCCCTGGAGATCACCGGGATCGAGCTGCCGGAACCGGGCCCCGGCCGGGTCCGGGTCCGCCTCGCCGCCGCAGGGGTGTGCCACTCCGACCTCTCCCTGTCCAACGGCACCATGCGGGTGCCGGTCCCCGCCGTCCTCGGCCACGAGGGCGCGGGCACCGTCGTCGCCGTCGGCGAGGGCGTCACCCACGTCGCCCCTGGCGACGGCGTCGTCCTCAACTGGGCGCCGTCCTGCGGCGGCTGCCACGCCTGCTCGCTCGGCGAGGTCTGGCTGTGCGCCAACGCCCTCAGCGGCGCCGCCGACCTGCACGCCCGCACCGTCGACGGCACCGACCTGCACCCGGGCCTGAACGTGGCCGCCTTCGCCGAGGAGACGGTGGTCCCCGCATCCTGCGCCCTGCCGCTGCCCGACGGCGTCCCGCTCACCGACGCGGCCCTCCTGGGCTGCGCCGTCCTCACCGGCTACGGCGCCGTCCACCACGCGGCGCAGGTCCGGCCCGGGGAGACGGTCGCCGTGTTCGGCGCCGGCGGGGTGGGCCTGGCCGCCCTCCAGGCCGCCCGGATCGCCGGGGCCTCGACGATCGTCGCCGTCGACGTCTCCCCGGAGAAGGAGGAGCTGGCGCGGGCGGCCGGCGCCACCGAGTACCTGGTCGCCTCCGAGAACACGCCCCGCGAGATCCGCGCCCTGACCGGCAGGCAGGGCGTCGACGTCTCGGTCGAGTGCGTGGGCCGCGCGGTCACCATCCGGGCCGCCTGGGAGTCCACCCGCCGCGGCGGCCGCACCACCGTCGTCGGCATCGGCGGCACCGACCAGCAGGTCACCTTCAACGCGCTGGAGATCTTCCACTGGGGCCGGACCCTGTCCGGCTGCGTGTACGGCAACTCCGACCCGGCCCGCGACCTGCCCGTGCTCGCCGGCCACGTCCGCGCCGGGCGCCTGGACCTCGGGGCGCTGGTGACCGAGCGGATCGACCTCGACTCGATCCCGGCGGCGTTCGCGAACATGGAGGCCGGCAAGGGCGGACGGGCGCTGGTCGTCTTCTGACGCCCGGCGCCCCGGGCTCCGTCCACGCCCTCAGGCGCGCTCGGACACCCGCCCGGGCCGCGGCTCGGCAGCCGTGTCCCGGGCGCCGGTCCCCCCGCCGGTCCGCCGCCGCGAGCGGGACACGGCCACGCCCGCCAGGCACAGCACCCCGCCCACCAGCGTCAACGGCCCCGGCACCTCGCCCAGCGCCAGCCACGACATCAGCACCACCAGGGCGGGCACGGCGTACGTGGTCGCGCCCATGCGGCTCGCGGTCGTACGGGCCAGCGCGTACGCCCAGGTGGTGAACGCCAGGGCGGTCGGGAAGACCCCCAGGTACACCATGTTGAGCGTCGCGGACACCGGCGCGTGGGCGGCCTCGTGGACCAGGGCGCCCGCGAACGGCAGACACGCCACCGCCCCGACCAGGCAGCCGAACGTGGTGACCTGCAGCGGACTGGCGCTGCCCAGGGCGGGCTTCTGCGAGACCACCCCCGCGGCGTACGCGACCGCGGCGAGCAGGCAGAGCACCACCCCGAGCACCGAGGACCCGCCCGAGCCCGACATCGACAGTCCCACGGTCACCGCGCCCGCGAACGACACGGCCATGCCCGCCAGCAGCCGCGGCGGCATGGTGTCGCCGAGCAGCCGCGCGCCGAGCAGGGCGATCAGCAGCGGTCCGATGTTGACGACCAGGGCGGCCGTGCCGGCGTCCACCTGCTGCTCGCCCCAGTTCAGGGCGACCATGTAGAAGCCGAACCAGAGCACCCCGGATATCGCGATCCCGCGCCAGGCCGCCCGCGGGGGCCATCCCTCACGCCGCACGAGACAGAACACCCCCAGCGTCACGGCGCCGGCGAGCAGCCGTCCGAGCGCCAGCGCACCCGGTGAGTACGCGGCGCCCGCGCTGCGGATGGACACGAAGGCCGAGGCCCACAGGACGACGGTGACGGTGGCCGCGCCGGCGGCGAGCAGCTCGGCGCGGCGGGCGGGACGGAACGGGGAGGCGTTCATCATGCTCCACAGGCTAGGAGGGGCGGTGGGCGACGGGCTGGCGCGTTCCGGACGGGACGCCGGAGGCGGCGGACCGCCGCGGCCGGCGTGAGGGACCTCGGTGACCGGGCCGGGAAGCCGACAACCGGCCGGGGACGCCGGCGCCCGCCGGCCGGCCCGGCCGCCGGGGGACGCCGGCGTGGCGGGGGCGCGCCCGGGCGGACGCCCGGCCGGGGAGCCCGGGTCCCAGGCGCCCCGGAAGGCCGCCTACGCCTCCCGCCGCACGTCCCGGTACTGCTGCGCGAGGCCGTCCAGCAGGGCCGTGAGACCCGTCTCGAAGGCCCGCTCGTCGATCTTCTCCTGCTGCTCGGCCAGCAGGTGGGCCTGCTGCAGGTGCGGATAGTCGGCGGGGTCGTAGGCGCTCGCGTCGTCCACGAAGCCGCCCGCGAAGGAACCGAGCGCGGAGCCCATGACGAAGTACCGCATCAGCGCGCCGATGGACGTCGCCTGCGCGGGCGGCCAGCCCGCGTCGACCATGGCGCCGTAGACGGCGTCGGCGAGCCGCAGCCCGGCCGGACGGCGGCCGGGGCCGCGGGCGAGCACCGGCACGATGTTCGGGTGGTCGCGCAGCGCGGCCCGGTAGGAGACGGCCCAGTCGTGCAGCGCGGTCCGCCAGTCCCGGCCGTCCTCGAACATCGACAGGTCGACCTGGGAGCTCACCGAGTCCGCGACCGCCTCCAGGATCTCGTCCTTGGTGCGGAAGTGGTTGTACAGCGAGGGCCCGCTCACCCCCAGCTCGGCGGCGAGGCGGCGGGTGGAGACCGCCGCCAGGCCCTCCGCGTCCACGAGGCCCCGCGCCGTCGTGACGATGCGGTCGGTGCTGAGGAGGGGCTTGCGCGGTCGGGCCATGGCGCACATAGTAGGGCTGCGGCATTAAACTAGCAGTGCTAATTTAAATGTACGGCTTTCACAGTCGCTACAGGTGGGGTGATCCGTCATGAACCTCGGACTCAGCGAGGAACAGGCCGCGGTGCGGCAGTTGGCCAGGGACTTCGTCGAGGGCGAGATCGCCCCGCACGTCGTGGCGTGGGACCGGGCCGAGGAGGTCGACCGGTCGATCGTGAAGAAGCTCGGCGAGGTCGGCTTCCTCGGGCTGACGATCGCCGAGGAGTACGGCGGCTCGGGCGGCGACCACCTGGCGTACTGCCTGGTGACCGAGGAGCTCGGCCGCGGCGACTCCTCCGTGCGCGGGATCGTCTCCGTCTCCCTCGGCCTGGTCGCCAAGTCGATCGCCGCCTGGGGGAGCGAGGAGCAGAAGCGGCGGTGGCTGCCGGGCCTGACCTCCGGCGAACTCGTCGGCTGCTTCGGCCTGACCGAGCCCGGTACCGGTTCGGACGCGGGCAACCTGGCCACCCGGGCGGTGCGGGACGGGGACGACTACGTCGTCAACGGCACCAAGATGTTCATCACCAACGGCACCTGGGCCGATGTCGTCCTCCTCTTCGCCCGCTCCACGGACGCCCCCGGCCACAAGGGCGTCAGCGCCTTCCTGGTGCCGACCGACACTCCCGGCCTGACCCGCCGCACGATCCACGGCAAGCTCGGCCTGCGCGGCCAGGCCACCGCGGAGCTGGTCCTGGAGGACGTGCGGGTCCCCGCGTCCGCGATGCTGGCCCCGGAGGGCAAGGGCTTCTCCGTCGCGATGACGGCACTGGCCAAGGGCCGGATGTCGGTGGCGGCCGGCTGCGTCGGCATAGCCCAGGCCGCGCTGGACGCGGCGGTGCGGTACGCGGGGGAGCGCGAGCAGTTCGGCAAGACCATCGCCCACCACCAGCTCGTCCAGGAGCTGATCAGCGACATCTCCGTCGACGTGGACGCCGCCCGGCTGCTGACCTGGCGGGTCGCGGACCTGATCGACCGCGGGCTGCCCTTCACGGTGGAGTCCTCCAAGGCCAAGCTGTTCGCCTCGGAGGCCGCGGTGCGCGCGGCGAACAACGCCCTGCAGGTCTTCGGCGGTTACGGCTACATCGACGAGTACCCGGCGGGCAAGCTGCTGCGCGACGCCCGGGTGATGACCCTCTACGAGGGCACCAGCCAGATCCAGAAGCTGGTCATCGGCCGTGCGCTGACCGGGGTTTCGGCCTTCTGAGTACCTTCTGAGTAGTCGCGCGGATGCGTCGCCGGCCCCGCCCGGTGACGCTTTCCGCATGAACGAGACTCCGGTCAAGCAGCAGAGCACCGCCGCCTTCTACGGGCAGGCGGTCGCGTCCTTCGCGGTGGCCCTGGCGGCGACCGCGATCGGCATCGTCCGGCTGGACGCCGACTCCTGGGTGCGGGCGTTCCTGGGCATCGCCGTCCTGTACCTCGTCACCTCGGCGTTCACGCTCGCCAAGGTGATCAGGGACCGCCAGGAGGAGGGGCGGATCGTCAGCCGGGTCGACCAGGCCAGGCTGGAGAAGCTGCTCGCCGAGCACGACCCCTTCGAGAAGCTGTAGCGGCGTTCCCGCCGGCCCGCGCCCTCGCCGTGCCCGGAACCGCTGCCCGCGCCGGCGGCCGTCACCCGCCCGGCGGCCGCTCTAAGCGGTCGCTCACCTTCGGCGGTATGGTGGAGCCCAAGACCGAGGAAGGGGCGAGCCAGCGATGAGTACGGCGGAGGAGACGGCCGGCGGCGAGGCGCAGCCGTGGGGCGAGGTCACGCCTGACGCGGCCCGGCGACTGCTCGTGGCCGCCGTGGAGGCCTTCGCCGAGCGGGGCTACCACGCGACCACCACCCGCGACATCGCGGGCCGCGCCGGCATGAGCCCGGCCGCGCTCTACATCCACTACAAGACCAAGGAAGAGCTCCTCCACCGCATCAGCCGGATCGGTCACGAGAAGGCCCTGGAGATCCTGCGGACGGCGGCCCGGCGCGAGGGAAGCGCGACCGAGCGGCTCGCCGACGCCGTGAGCTCCTTCGTGCGCTGGCACGCCGGCGGGCGCACCACGGCCCGGGTCGTGCAGTACGAGCTGGACTCGCTCGGTCCCGACGCCCGCGCGGAGATCCTCGCGCTGCGCCGGCAGGTCGACGCCGAGGTGCGCGGAATCATCGAGGAGGGCGCGGCGTCGGGCGAGTTCGACGTGCTCGACGTGAACGGCACCACGCTGGCCGTTCTCTCCCTGTGCATCGACGTCGCCCGCTGGTTCAGCGTGGACGGCCCCCGGACGCCCGAGGAGGTCGGCGCGCTCTACGCCGACCTCGTGCTGCGGATGGTGGGGGCGGCGAAGTAGCCCGGACGCCCCCGGGCCGCCACGCCGCGGCGCCTCTCGGCCGCGGCGCGGCGCGCACGCCAGGAACCGCGCGGTCTCTGGACGTACGGCCCCGCGCGGCGTCCGGACGTACGGCCCCCGCGCGGCGTCCGGGCCACGGCCCCGCGCGGCGTTCGGGAGCCAGCCCCGCGCGGCGTCCGGGCCACGGCCCCGCGCGGCGTTCGGGAGCCAGCCCCGCGCGGTGTCCGGGAGCCGGACCTCCTACAGGTAGTACCGCGCCACCGACTCCGCGACGCACACCGGCTTGTCGCCGCCCTCGCGCTCCACGGTGAAGGCGACGGTCACCTGCACGCCGCCCGGCACGTCGTCCACCGCGCTGATCGTCGCGGTGGCGCGCAGCCGCGATCCGACCGGGACCGGGGCGGGGAAACGGACCTTGTTGGTGCCGTAGTTGACGCCCATCTTCATGCCCTCGACCCCGATGAGCTGCGGGCCGAAGAGCGGGAGGAGCGACAGGGTCAGATAGCCGTGAGCGATGGTCGTGCCGAAGGGCCCCGCGGCGGCCTTCTCCGGGTCGACGTGGATCCACTGGTGGTCCCCGGTGGCCTCGGCGAACAGGTCGATGCGCTTCTGGTCGACCTCCAGCCAGTCGGTGTACCCCAGCTGCTCGCCCACCGCCGACTTCAGCTCGTCGGCGGAGGTGAAGATCCTCGGCTCTGCCATGTGCCCGGCCTCTCGCGTTGCTCCGTCGTCCGCGTCGTCGACGCCGACCTGTCTAAGCAACTGCTTAGCATGGTCGGGTCCGGGGCTCAAGTCAACGGGCCGGGGCCGCGGATCCGGTGGGTAGGCTCTGGGGGGTGCCCAAGATTCCCGAGAAGATCCACGAGCTGACCGTCGGCCAGTTGTCCGCGCGCAGCGGCGCCGCCGTCTCCGCCCTGCACTTCTACGAGTCCAAGGGCCTCATCAGCAGCCGCCGCACCTCGGGCAACCAGCGCCGCTACACCCGTGACACGCTGCGGCGGGTCGCCTTCATCCGGGCCGCGCAGCGCGTCGGCATCCCGCTGGCCACGATCCGCGAGGCGCTCGCCGAACTCCCCGAGGAACGCACTCCCACACGCGAGGACTGGGCGCGGCTCTCCGAGGTCTGGCGTTCGGAACTGGAGGAGCGCATCAAACAGCTCAACCGCCTGCGCGACCACCTCACCGACTGCATCGGCTGCGGCTGCCTGTCCCTGGACACCTGCGTGCTGTCCAACCCGGACGACGTGTTCGGCGAGGAGCGCGCGGGCTCCCGCCTGATGGTGGAACGGGGGAACGGCCGGCGCGGTGAGCCGTCCCGGGCGCGGACGCAGCGGCCGGAGCCCGACACCTGCCGCTGACGCCGGCTGCCCGCCCGCGGCCGTGTGCTACAGGGCGCTGCCGCGGTGCAGCCGCACGCCCTCCGCGACCAACTCGGCGTTCGACGAGGCGCGTTGCCCGTCCGGCAGCAGCAGTGTGTCCTCCAGGCCGATGCGGGTGGCCAGGCCCAGGCGCCCCGCCAGCCGCAGCACCGGCCAGGCACCGCCGTCCTCGCCGTGCAGCAGGACGGGCCGGCCGTGCGCGTCGCCGAGGCCGGCCAGCAGGGCGCGCGCGGACTCCCCGGCCGTCGCCGGGTCCGTGTCGGTCACCTCCGCGAGCACCCGCAGCACCCTCGGGCCGAGCGGCGAAGCGGCGAACCGGGCCGCGCCCTCCGTGCCCGACCAGACGCCCGCCTCCACGCCCACGCCCCGGTCCAGCAGCGCGGCGGCCAGTTCCTCCGCCCCGGGCTCGTGCCAGTTCACCGAGGCGTGGTCGGGCAGCACCGTCCACGCGCGCACGCGCGCCGGCCGGGCCGCCGGGTCGGGCTCGGCCCAGACGCCCGTGGTCACACCGACCGGTACCCGCACACGGGCCCGGACGGCCCCCACCGCCGCCGCCACCACCCGGGGGGACAGCGTGTCCCGCCCGCACCGTGTCTTGGGGTGGAGATGGACGTCCGCGGCACCGGCCGCGACGGCCCGGGCGGCGGACTCGGCCATCGCGTGCGGGGTGAGCGGAATTGCCGCGCCGTCGCGGGCTCCACGGGCCCCGTTGAGGCAGACCTGTATCACCCCGGTGGTCTTCCCCGGCGAGCCCGGCCGACACCGGCCGCGGCCGGCGGACGGGCCCTCCGGCCGGACCGGAGGGGGGTGCGGTACCCCCGGCGCACCCCCCGGACGGTCTCGTTCAGGCCGACATCAGCAGCGGTCCCCGGCGGGCCGAGCGCACGGCCTCGGGAGTCAGCACGTGACGCGGCACCAGGATGCCGCAGTCCGCGCAGACGGGGCCCTGCGAGGGCTCGTGATCCAGGCCGTACCGCCACACCAGGCGTTCCGCGCCGCACACCGGGCAGCCCGAGCCCGGTTCGCGCTCCAGCGCGGCGATCAGCCGGCGCAGCACCTCGGCCAGCGGCTCGCGCGGGTGCACCCGCGGGTTGTCGCACCAGGCCACACCGAAACCGCCCCAGGTCAGCCGGTGCCAGTCGTCCACACTGCCGGGCCTGCGCAGCCCGTCGTGCTTCTCCTTCCTGCGTCGCTCGGCGAACTCCACCTCGTAGGCCAGCCAGACCGTGCGCGCCTCCTCCAGCTCCTCCAGCGCGGCCACGAGCCGCGCCGGATCGGGGGAGCGGTCCTCCGGGGCGAAGCCCCACCGGGAGCACAGATGGTCCCAGGTCGCCCTGTGCCCGTAAGGGGCGAACCGCTCAAGGCACTTGCGCAGTGAGTAGCGCCGCAGCGCCAGATCGCACCGCGGATCCCTCACCTGTCTCGCCAGACTCCGGAAACCGGCCATCGCCCTGCACCTCCGTCACACCTGCACCTGTACTTCGGTCACTTCGGCGTCGTCGTACGGAGTCGTCGTACGGACGTCGCCGAGTAGACGTGTCGACACGCGATTCGGCTCCCTCCGTTTTCCGATGTCCCCCATGAACCCGGGCGCGGTGACCCGCACCCGGTCGCTCCGTAGAACTGACGCATGTTCACCTTCCAACTCGGGGGATACCGGCGGTAGCGTCCCGCCCCGTCCCCGTCCGGGAGGAGCTGCCATGTCACGGCGCACCCCACGCAACGCGCTCGACGGAGTGAGAACTCCCCACAGATTCACCGGGTTCCTGAAGACGGCGTCCGTATGCGTCCTCATAGCCGGTCTTTTGTCGCCGTTTTCCCCGGCGGCCGCCGCCGGGACCGCCGGCACGGCGCCGGCGGCCGCACCCGAGGACCACTGCGGCGGCCGGTGCTCGGACATCCTGCCGCCCGGCGAGAACGGCAACGCCACCCTCGCCCAGATCCTGCTGAACCAGGCCTTCGGCACGCAGCCGGCGCACGCCGAGGACCAGCTCGGCCCCTACGCCGCCCTCGCCAAGGGCTACCCCGCGCTCACCGACGCGACCGTCAACAGCTTCTTCAACGACGCCTCGTTCGGCGTGCCCTCGGGCCAGGCCGCCTCCACCGAGAGGCCCGCCGGCCGCGGCGACGTCACAATCGTCCGCGACCGCAGGACCGGCGTGCCGCACATCACGGGCACCACCCGGTACGGCACCGAGTTCGGCGCCGGGTACGCCGCCGCCCAGGACCGGCTGTGGCTGATGGACGTCTTCCGGCACGTGGGACGCGGCCAGTTGACCTCCTTCGCGGGCGGCGCGGCCGCCAACCAGGGTCTGGAGCAGCAGTTCTGGCGCAGCGCGCCCTACACCGAGTCCGACCTGCAGGCGCAGATCGACAGCGCGGTGGCCTCCGCCGGCGACCGCGGCACGCAGGCCCTCGCCGACGTCAACGCCTACCTCGACGGCATCAACGCCTACATCGACGCCTCCGACAGCGGCCGCTACTTCCCCGGCGAGTACGTGCTGACCGGGCACAAGGACGCGCTCACCAACGCCGGCACCATCGAGCACTTCAAGGTCACCGACCTGGTCGCCCTCGCCTCCGTCGTCGGCGCGCTGTTCGGCTCGGGCGGCGGGGGCGAGGTGAACAACGCCCTGTCGCTGCTGGCCGCACAGGCCAGGTACGGCGTGCGCGAGGGCACCGAGGTCTGGGAGTCCTTCCGCATGCGCAACGACCCCGAGGCCGTCCTCACCCTCCACGACGGCCAGAGCTTCCCGTACGCGACGAAGCCCGGCAGCGCGCGCGGCGGAGCGCTGCCCGACACCGGGTCGGTGGCGGAGGAGCCGCTCGTGTTCGACCGCAGCGGCAGCGCGGCCGCCGCAGGCGCCGCCGCCACCTCCCGGGCCGCGGCGAAGGCGGCCCTGTCCTCCGCCAGGCGCGGCATGTCCAACGCCCTGGTGGTCAGCGGCAGCCGCACCGCCTCCGGCCACCCGATCGCCGTCTTCGGCCCGCAGACCGGCTACTTCGCGCCCCAGCTGCTCATGCTCCAGGAGATCCAGGGCCCGGGCATCAGCGCCCGCGGCGCCTCCTTCGCGGGCCTGAGCATGTACGTCGAACTGGGCCGCGGGCAGGACTACGCGTGGAGCGCCACGACCTCCGGCCAGGACGTCATCGACACCTACGCCGTCGAGCTGTGCCAGGACGACCACCACTACCTGTACCACGGCACCTGTACGGCCATGGAGCAGGTGGAGCGGAAGAACGCCTGGTCACCGACGACCGCCGACGCGACGCCGGCCGGCTCCTACACGATGCGGGTCTGGCGCACGAAGTACGGTCCCGTCGCGTACCGCGCCACCGTCGGCGGCAAGAAGGTCGCCTACACCACGCTGCGTTCGTCGTTCCTGCACGAGGTCGACTCCATCATCGGCTTCCAGATGCTGAACGACCCCGGCTACGTCAAGGGCCCGCGCGACTTCCAGACCGCCGCGCAGCACATCGACTACACGTTCAACTGGTTCTACGCCGATTCCGAGCACACCGCGTACTACAACAGCGGCGCCAACCCGGTGCGGGCGAGCGGCGTCGACGCCGAGTTCCCGGTCTGGGCCCAGGAGGCGTACGAGTGGCGGAACTGGGACCCGGCGTCGAACACCGCCGACCTCACGCCCCCGTCAGCCCACCCCGCCTCGGTGGACCAGGACTACTACATCTCCTGGAACAACAAGCAGGCCGAGGACTACGCGGCCGCGCCCTGGGGTGAGGGGTCGGTGCACCGCGGTGACCTGCTCGACGACCGGGTGGGCCGGCTGGTGGCGGCCGGCGGGGTGACCCGGTCCGCGCTGGTGAAGGCGATGGCCGAGGCGGGCCAGGCCGATCTGCGGGCCGAGGACGTGCTGCCGGGGCTGCTCAAGGTGATCGACAGCGCGCCGGTGACCGACCCCGCGGCCGCGGCCGCGGTGGGCAGGCTCTCCGCGTGGGTGTCGGCGGGCGCCCTGCGCACGGAGACCTCGGCCGGGTCCAGGAAGTACGCCCACGCCGACGCGATCAGGATCCTGGACGCCTGGTGGCCGCTGCTCGTGCGGGCCGAGTTCGCTCCCGGGCTCGGGAGCGACCTGTACACCGCCTTCGGCGCCAACCTGCCCGTCGACGAGTCCCCGTCGGCCGGGCACGGCCCGACCGGAGCACACGCCGGCAGCGCCTTCCAGTACGGCTGGTGGAGTTACGTCGACAAGGACATCCGGGCGGTGCTGGGCGAGCCGGTGAAGGGGCCGCTGGCCCGCACCTACTGCGGCGGGGGCGACCTCGGCGCCTGCCGGGACGTCCTCCTCGCCACCCTGAAGGAGGCGGCCGGCAGGACGGCGGCCCAGGTCTACCCCGGCGACGACCAGTGCGGCGCGGGCGACCAGTGGTGCGTCGACGCGATCGTCCAGCGCGCCCTGGGCGGCATCGGGCACGGCCGGATCAGCTGGCAGAACCGGCCCACCTACCAGCAGGTGGTGGAGTTCACGTCCCACCGGTGACCACCGCGTGACCACCGCGCGGCGGCGGGCCGTGAACCGGCCCGCCGCCGTCCCGCGGCGCCGTCGTCCTCCGCGCGGGGGCACGCGAGGCTCACCGGTAGAGGAGATACCTCCCGCGCGTCCTGCGGAAGGCCGCCAGCTCCTCCTGCCACCCCGCCACCACCTCGTCCGGGTCCGCCCCGGCGTCGATCATGGTCCGCACGCGCGAGGAACCGGTGAGCTTGTCGATCCACTGGTCGGAGCGCCAGGCGAAGCCGCTCCACACCCGCTTGGCGGTCACCAGCAGCCCGACGCCGGTGCGCACGGGGTCGAACGCCGCCCGGTCGTGCACGTGGACCTGCACCCCGCCCACGGTCTTCCCCTGGAACTTGGAGGACGTGGGGGCGAAGTAGGCCTCCCTGAAGTGGACTCCCGGCAGGCCGAGTTCCTCCGCCGCGGCCGCCCACCGGCCGTCCACGCCCTCGGCGCCGAGCAGTTCGAACGGGCGGGTGGTGCCGCGCCCCTCCGACAGGTTGGTGCCCTCGAACAGGCAGGTGCCCGAGTACACCAGGGCCGTGTCGGGCGTCGGCATGTTCGGGCTGGGCGGCACCCACGGCAGCCCGGAGGCGTCGTAGAAGTCCGACCGCCGCCACCCCGTCATGAGCACGGTCTCCAGCGGCACCGGGGCGGTCAGGAACTCCCCGTTGAACAGCCGCGCCAGCTCCGCGACCGTCATCCCGTGCGCCTGGGCGATCGGCCGCCGTCCGACGAAGGTCGCGAACTCCTTGTGCAGCACCGGTCCCAGGGCCTGCCGCCCGGTGACCGGGTTGGGCCGGTCCAGGACGACGAACCGCTTGCCCGCGAGCGCGGCCGCCTCCATGCAGTCGAACAGCGTCCAGATGTACGTGTAGAAGCGCGCGCCCACGTCCTGGATGTCGAAGACGACGGTGTCCACGCCGGACGCGGTGAAGACGTCCGCCAGCGGCTGCCCGCTCTTGAGGTAGGTGTCGTGGACGGGCAGGCCGGTCGCCGGGTCGTCGTAGCGGCCCTCGGAGCCGCCCGCCTGCGCGGTGCCGCGGAAGCCGTGCTCGGGCCCGAAGACCGCGACCAGGTCCACGCGGCGGTCGGCGTGCATGACGTCGACGATGTGCCGCACCGCCCCGCTCCCGCGCGCGCTGCCGCCGCCGGTGACGCCGGTGGGGTTGGTCACGACGCCGACCCGCTGCCCGTCGAGCACGGCGTAGCCGTCGGCGGCCAGCCGGTCGAAACCGGTGCGCAGCCGCCGTCCGCCGTCGGGGGCCGCGTGCGCGGAGGCCGCCTGCGTCCCCGTCGCCGCGACCGCGGCCGTGCCGGCGAGCAGACTTCGTCTGGACAGCTTCATGCGGTGACCTCCGTGATCGGCGGGTGTCATGCCCACGCACTTGGGCCTGTCCCGGCGGATCCTGCCGCAGAACCGCGGTGCCGCACAGCCGTCTGCGGCGTTCTCCTCACCCACGGGCGCGGACCCGACCCGGACGGAGGACTCCCGCCGTGCCGGCAGCGCTCCCTGGCCCGGGCACACGCCGCCCGCCCGCCTGCGCCGGCCGGGCGCCCCCGCTTCCCCGGCGGTCCGGTCCGGCGTGGCCCGGCCCGGCCGGGTCCGGCGGGGCGGGCGGATCCGGGCGCGCTCCGCGGCTAAGGAGCGCGGCGCGCGGGCGCCCGCGCGCGCCGTCCGTGCGTGCCGCCTCTTCCGCCGCGACATACCGACCGGTTAGTCTGGCGCCGCAGCAGAGCCGCCGATGCCGACGCGTCGGGCGCCGTGACGCCGTGTCGAAGGAGACCGATGGTGCAAGCCGTGCAGGATGCGGGAGTGGTGGTCACCGGGGCGGGAGGCGGCATCGGAGCCGCGCTGGCCCGCCGGTTCGCCGCCGAGGGCGCCCGGGTCGTGGTCAACGACCTCGACGCCGAACGGGCCAAGGAGGTCGCCGCGGAGATCGGCGGTGTCGCGGTGCCGGGCGACGCCTCCGCGATCGTCGCCGAGGCCCGTGACGCGCTGGGCGGCACGGTCGACGTCTACTGCGCCAACGCGGGCGTGGCCTCCGCCGGTTCGGAAGCGGCCGGAGAGGACGTCTGGGCGCTCGCCTGGGACGTCAACGTCATGGCCCACGTACGCGCGGCCCGGGCGCTGCTCCCCGGCTGGCTGGAGCGCGGCAGCGGCCGTTTCGTCTCCACCGTCTCCGCCGCCGGGCTGCTCACCATGATCGGCGCCGCCCCGTACAGCGTCACCAAGCATGGCGCCCTGGCCTTCGCCGAGTGGCTGTCGCTGACGTACCGCCACCGCGGGATCAAGGTGCACGCCATCTGCCCCCAGGGAGTGCGCACCGACATGCTGACCGCCTCCGGAAGCGCCGGCGAACTCGTCCTGCAGCCCACCGCGATCGACGCCGAGGACGTGGCCGAGGCCCTCTTCCGGGGCATCGAGGAGGACCGCTTCCTGATCCTGCCGCACCCCGAGGTCGCCGGGTACCACCAGGCCCGCGCCGCCGACCCCGACCGCTGGCTGTCCGGCATGAACCACCTCCAGCGCACCTGGGAGGAGAACCGGTGACCGCCTCCCGCTACGCCGCCAAGCCCTGGCTGGACCTCCTCGACGAGGCCCAGCGCGCTCCGGTCGACCCGGCAGACTCCCTGGTGCACGCCCTGCGCCGCGCGGTCGCCGAGGCCCCGGACCGCACCTTCCTCGCCTACTTCGACGCCCGCCTGACCTACCGGGAGGCCGACGAGCTCAGCGACTCCGTCGCCGGCCACCTCGCCGCGCGCGGCCTGCGGCGCGGCGACCGGGTCGCCGTCCTGCTGCAGAACTCCCCGCACTTCGTGCTCGCGGTCTTCGGCGCCTGGAAGGCCGGCGCGACCGTCGTCCCCGTCAATCCGATGTACAAGTCGGGGGAGGTCGCCCACGTCCTGAAGGACGGCGAGGTGGCCGCGCTCGTCTGCTCCGACCGGGCCTGGGAGTCCTACCTGCGCGACACGGCCGAGGGCTCCCCGGTGCGTGTCGTGCTCACCGCCTGCGAGCGGGACTTCCAGACCCGCGACGACGCTCGGGTGCTCACCTTCGAACGGCTGCCGCAGGCCCCCGACGCCGACGACCTGGTGGCCGTCGCCCGGCAGGGCCACCGGGCGCCCGCGGACCGCGACCCCGCGCCGGCCGACATCGCCCTGATCAGCTACACCTCGGGCACCAGCGGCACCCCCAAGGGAGCCACCAACACCCACGGCAACATCATGCACAACGCCGAGCGCCAGCGGACCGGCCTCGGCCTGCCCGAGGCGCCCGTCTACTTCGCGATGGCGCCGCTGTTCCACATCACCGGCATGGTCTGCCAGTTCGGCGCCTGCCTGAACAGCGCCGGCACGCTCGTGCTGGCGTACCGCTTCGAGGCCGGCGTGGTCCTGGACGCCTTCGCCGAGCACCGGCCGCACTACACCGTCGGCCCCTCGACCGCGTTCATGGCGCTGGCCGCCCACCCAGCCGTCACCCCGGACCACTTCGCCTCCTTCCGCGTCATCTCCTCCGGCGGCGCGCCGCTGCCGCCCGCACTGGTGGAGAAGTTCCGCGCCGGCTTCGGCCCGTACATCCGCAACGGCTACGGGCTCACCGAGTGCACCGCGCCCTGCGCCTCCGTGCCGCCCCACCGGGAGGCCCCCGTGGACCCGGTCTCGGGCACGCTGGCCGTCGGGGTGCCCGGACCCGACACGGTCGTACGGATCGTCGACGACGCCGGCGCGGAGGTGCCCTTCGGCGAGCAGGGCGAGATCGTCGTCCGCGGCCCGCAGGTCGTCCCCGGCTACTGGCGGCGCCCCGATGCCACCGCCGCGACCTTCCCGGACGGCGAGCTGCGCACCGGCGACATCGGGTTCATGGACGAGCAGGGCTGGCTGTACGTCGTCGACCGCAAGAAGGACATGATCAACGCCTCCGGCTTCAAGGTCTGGCCGCGCGAGGTCGAGGACGTGCTCTACACGCACCCGGCGGTCCGCGAGGCGGCCGTCGTCGGGGTGCCCGACGGCTACCGGGGGGAGACCGTCAAGGCCTACATCAGCCTCCGCCCGGGCGCCGAGACGGACCCGGACGCACTCGCCGCGTACTGCAAGGAGAGACTGGCCGCCTACAAGTACCCGCGGCAGGTGGAGATCCTGCCGGACTTGCCCAAGACGGCGAGTGGGAAGATCCTCCGGCGGGAACTTCGTTCCCGCCGGGAGTGAGCCTCGGGGGCGCGCCTTGGAGGCGGACAGCACCCACGGGGGTCAGGACAGTCGGCAGTACCACGGAAAGGCAGGTGGCGGCAGTGCCCAGGACGACGGACGGTGACGGGACTCCTGTGCCGCAGCGGCTCCTGGCCGCCGCCACCCGGCTCTTCGCCGAGCAGGGGTACGACCGGACCTCCGTGCAGGAGATCGTCGAGGCGGCGGGCGTCACCAAGGGCGCGCTGTACCACTACTTCGGCTCCAAGGACGACCTCCTGCACGAGGTGTACGCGCGCGTGCTGCGCGTGCAGCAGGAGCGGCTCGACGCCTTCGCCAACGCGGACGAGCCGATCGACAAGCGCGTCCGGGACGCCGCCGCGGACGTCGTGGTCACGACGATCGACAACCTCGACGACGCGTCGATCTTCTTCCGCTCCATGCACCACCTCAGCCCGGAGAAGAACAAGCAGGTGCGCGCCGAGCGCCGGCGCTACCACGAACGCTTCCGCGCGCTCATCGAGGAGGGCCAGCAGGCCGGCGTCTTCTCCAAGGAGACCCCCGCCGACCTGGTGGTCGACTACCACTTCGGGTCGGTGCACCACCTGTCGACCTGGTACCGGCCCGACGGCCCGCTCAGCCCGCAGGAGGTCGCCGACCACCTCGCCGACCTGCTGCTGCGGGCCCTGCGTCCCTGAGCCGCCCGGCGCCGCCGCGCCGCGGCCGGCCCCGAGCAAGCACGGCCGGGCCCCCGCCGCACACAGCATCCACAGCGCGGCGGGGGCCCGGCCGTGTGCCGGCGCGATGACGGGACCGTCAGAGGTACTTCTTCAGCTCCCGCCGCGCCAGTGAGCGCTGGTGCACCTCGTCCGGGCCGTCGGCGAGCATCAGGGTGCGGGCGGCGGCGTAGAGCTCGGCCAGCGGGAAGTCCTGGCTGACGCCGCCCGCGCCGTGCAGCTGGATCGCCCGGTCGAGGATGCCGACCACCGCGCGGGGCGTGGCGATCTTGATGGACTGGATCTCGGTGTGGGCGCCCCTGTTGCCCACGGTGTCCATCAGCCAGGCCGTCTTCAGCACCAGCAGCCGCAGCTGCTCGACCGTCACGCGCGCGTCCGCGATCCAGTTCTGGACCACGCCCTGCTGCGCCAGCGCCTTGCCGAAGGCCGTGCGCGAGGTGGCACGGCGGCACATCAGCTCGATCGCCCGCTCCGCCATCCCGATCAGGCGCATGCAGTGGTGGATGCGGCCCGGGCCGAGGCGGGCCTGGGCGATGGCGAAGCCGCCGCCCTCCTCGCCGATGAGGTTCGCCACCGGCACCCGGGCGTGGTCGAAGACCACCTCCGCGTGGCCGCCGTGGTAGTGGTCCTCGTACCCGAAGACCTGCATGGCGCGGCGGACCGTGACGCCCGGGGTGTCGCGCGGGACCAGCACCATGGACTGCTGGCGGCGGATGTCCGGCCCGTCCGGGTCCGTCTTGCCCATCACGATGAAGATGCTGCAGTTCGGGTCCATCGCCCCGGAGATGTACCACTTGCGGCCGGTGACGACGTACTCGTCGCCGTCCCGTTCGATGTGGGTGGTGATGTTCGTGGCGTCCGAGGAGGCCACCTCCGGCTCGGTCATCGCGAACGCCGAGCGGATCTCACCGGCGAGCAGCGGCTCCAGCCACTGCTTGCGCTGCCGCTCGTCGCCGAACTGGGCCAGCACCTCCATGTTGCCGGTGTCGGGGGCCGCGCAGTTCGTGACCGTGGGCGCCAGCTGCGGGCTGCGGCCGGTGATCTCCGCGAGCGGGGCGTACTGCAGGTTGGTGAGCCCGGCCCCGTACTCGGCGTCGGGCAGGAACAGGTTCCACAGCCCCTGCCGGCGTGCCTCGGCCTTCAGCTCCTCGACGACCGGCGGGGTGTCCCACGGCGACGCGAGCCGCGCGCGCTGCTCGTGCGCGACCGGCTCGGCCGGGTAGACGTACTCCTCCATGAAGGCGGTGAGCCGGGCGCGCAGCTCCTCGGTGCGCGCGTCGAACGTGAAGTCCATACGGATCAGCCCTCCTGGAGGCCGTCGTGCAGCGTGGTGAGGCCGTGCTCGATGAAGACCGGGACGAGGCCGCCGATGCGGTCGAAACCGCGGCCGACCGTCTGGCCGAGCGTGTACCGGTAGTGGATGCCCTCCAGGATCACGGCCAGCTTGAACCAGGCGAACGCCGTGTACCAGGAGACGGCCGAGACGTCGCGCCCCGAGCGCGCGGCGTACCGCTCGATCAGCTCGGCGGGCGCGGGGTGGCCGGCCGCCTGGGCGGTGGTGGAGACGGGGGAGCGGGGCAGGCCCAGCGGCGTGCTGTACATCACCAGCAGGCCCAGGTCGGTCAGCGGGTCGCCGAGCGTGGACATCTCCCAGTCGAGGATCGCCTTGATCCGGTCGCCCTCGCCGATCAGGACGTTGTCCAGCCGGTAGTCGCCGTGCACGACGGTGGGCGCCGGGGAGGCGGGCAGGGCGCGGCCGAGCGCCGCGTGCAGCTCGTCGATGCCGGCCAGCTCCCGGTTGCGGGAGGCGTCGAGCTGCTTGCCCCAGCGGCGCAGCTGACGGTCCAGGAAGCCCTCGGGGCGCCCGAAGTCGGCGAGCCCGACCTCGCCGGCGTCGACCGCGTGCAGCTCGACCAGGGTGTCCACCAGGGACAGCACCGCGCCCCGGGTGCGCTCCGGGCCGAGCGCAGCGAGCTGTTCGGCGGTGCGGTACGGGGTACCGGCCACGAACTCCATGACGTAGAACGGTGCTCCGAGCACGTCCTCGTCCTCGCACAGCAGCACCGGACGCGGCACCGGTACGTTCGTCGGGTGCAGCGCGTCGATCACCCGGTACTCGCGCCGCATGTCGTGCGCGGTGGCGAGGACGTGGCCGAGCGGCGGGCGCCGTACCACCCACCGGGAGGTGCCGTCCGAGACCTCGTAGGTGAGGTTCGACCGTCCGCCCTCGATCAGCCGGCCGGTCAGGGGGCCCTGGGCCAGGCCGGGCCGCTCGCGGTCGAGCAGGCCGCGCAGCCGGTCGAGGTCGAGTCCGGGCGGGTGGTCGGGGCTCATCGTGGCTCCTCCGGGCGGTGAAGAACGGGACCCGACCATGATGCCGACCGGTCGGTATGTCGTCCAGTGGGCGGACCGAACGTGATCGGGGCCACGAGGGGCCCACGGGAGCGCGACGGCGGTGGTGGCCGCTGCCGGGGCCCCGGTGTCCCGGCAGGCGACAGCTCCCCGCCTGCTGTGCCGGGGAGCTGTCGGATGGCGGCCGGGGGCGGGCCTCAACGGGGCCGGCGGGCGGCGATGTCCGGGGCCGGGACAGGCAACGTTCGCCCCGTCGCGGCGCCCGGCACGCGCCCCCGTCCTCGAACCGGCTTCGCGCGGCTGGGACGGGGGGACCCCCTTCGCCGCACCGGCCGAACGCCCGGTGCAGCCACTACGAGGGCGTCCGGCCGACACGCCGAGAGCAGGCACCGGACGCCGCTGCTTGACGGGCAAGCGTTGCCTGGCGCGGAACTAGTGGTCGTCCCAGTGCCCGTCGTGCTCGGCGTGCCGGTGGCCGTCGTGCAGGTAGTCGACGTGGTCGCCGTGCCGGACGCGCTGGTGGCCGCAGTCCTCGCCGTGCCGGTGGTCGTGGCCCTCGTGCACGGTGTGCCCGCCGGGCTCGCACTCGTCCCAGTGCCCGGCGTGCTCGCGGTGCAGGTGGCCGTCGTGCGCGTAGTCGACGTGGTCGCCGTGCGGCACCTCCGTGTGCCCGCAGCCCGGGCCGTGGGCGTGCGTGTCGTGAGGCGCGTGTTCCTGGTGAAGGGCGGTCATGGTGCTCACCTCGGGGGTGCGGTGGGCGCGAGGGCGCGGACAACGGACAGGCTGCCACGCGCCGGGTGCGTATCCGGGCATTCCGGTTGCGTGGCGCCCGGGTACCCCGGAGGGTCGGTGGCATGAAGGGCATCAGCTACAGCCGGTACGGCGGTCCCGAAGTGCTCGCGTACGGGGAGGTGCGCGACCCCAAGGTCGGACCCGACGCGGTCCTCGTGAGGGTGCGCGCGGCGGCTGTGAACCCGGTCGACTGGAAGTGCCGGGAGGGCCATCTCGACGGCATCCTCGACGCCGTCTTCCCGGTGATCCCCGGCTGGGACGTGGCCGGCGTGGTGGTGCGGCCGGGGACGTCCGTCACGGAGTTCGCCGCGGGCGACGAGGTCATCGGCTACGTCCGCGAGGACTTCCTCTCCCGCGGCACCTTCGCCGAGTACGTGGCCGCGCCGGTGCGCACGCTGGCCCGCAAGCCGCGCAACCTCTCCTTCGAGGAGGCCGCCGGGCTGCCGCTGACCGGACTCACCGCCTACCAGGTGCTCACCAGGGCGCTCGGGGTCAGGCGCGGCGAGACCGTCCTCGTGCACGCGGCCGCGGGCGGCGTCGGCTCGGTCGCCGTCCAGCTCGCCCACCACCTGGGCGCCCGGGTCATCGGCACCGCGAGCGCGCGCAACCACGACTTCGTGCGCTCCCTGGGCGGCGAACCGGTGACCTACGGCGAGGGCCTGGCCGAACGGGTGCGCGGGCTCGCGCCCGAGGGCGTCGACGCGGTGTTCGACACGATCGGCGGCGAGACGACGAAGGTCTCGGCGAACCTGCTCGCGCCCGAGGGCCGCCTGGTGTCGATCGCGGACCCTGAGGTCGTCGCCTACGGCGGCCGCTACTACTTCGTCCGCCCCGACGCGGAGGACCTGCTCCGGCTGTCCCAACTGGCGGAGCAGGGCGTGGTCACCGTGCACGTGTCGAGGACGTTCCCGCTGGAACGCACGGCGGACGCGCACCGCCTGAACCAGGAGGGGCGGACCCGGGGGAAGGTCGTGGTCACGGTGGACGGGGCGGAACCGGGGAGCGGCCGGTAGGCGGGACACGCCGTCGGGGCCGCGGGGAGGGTGGGACCCGCGACGCCGGTGGGCCTACAGCACCAGACCGGCCGCGCAGACGGCCAGGGCCGCCGTGGTCAGCGTGGCCGCGGCCGCGTGCGGCGGGGCCAGCGTCCGGGGGACCGGCGGCCCGGCCAGGGCGCGGATGCGGTGCTGCGCGAGGATCAGGAAGCCGACCCAGAGGACACAGCTCAGGGCGCAGACGAGGAGTCCCGCGGCGGTCGGGCCGTCGTGCAGGGCCGTCCGCACGGCGAGGACGGCGGCGACCGTGCAGGTGAGCGTCGTACGCCGCCAGGCCAGCCGGGTCCGCTCCGGCTGGAGACCGGGGTCCCGGCCCCGGTCCGCGGCGTCCCCGCCCCCGCTCACCCCTCCCACCCGACGAGCACCACGACGACCATGGCGACGGCGACGACCGCCACGACGACGCTCAGCACGGCCGGGAACCGCGACACGGGCAGGTCCTCGCCGCGGCGCATCGCCCGCTCGCAGCGCACCCAGTGGTTCACCGCGCGCAGGGAGCACAGCACGCCCGCGGTGAGCAGCCCGAGCGCCAGGCCGGCGCGCCAGGCCCAGCGCAGGTGCGGCAGGAACTGGTCGACGGCGAAACCGCCGCCGATCAGGGCGAGGGCGGTGCGCAACCAGGCCAGGAAGGTGCGCTCGTTGGCGAGCGAGAAGCGGTAGTCGGGCGTGTGCCCCTCCTGCCGGATCTGCTCGGGAGCGAACCACAGCCGCGCGTTCCGTACGAAACCGATCACGCGCGAGACCTTACCGAGCCCGCCCGCGGGCGCCCGGCGCGCGGGCGCGCCGTCAGCCCGCCGACCGGTACGCCCTCAGGCGCTCGTAGGCCGCCAGCCCGTCCGGCACCCACTCCCACTCCCGCAGACGCCGCTGCACCTCCTCGGGCGGCAGGAAGTCGTGCCAGGCCACCTCCTCGGCCTGGGGACGCACCGGCAGGTCGCAGCGGACCTGGTAGACGGCCGACCACCAGGTCCGGCCGGCCCCGTCGTCGTACAGGAACCTGAAGAGGTACTCGGGGCGGGGCAGCCCGGACACGCCGAGCTCCTCCTCGGCCTCACGCAGGGCGGCGTCGTCGTAGGACTCGCCCGCCCCGACGACCCCGCCGACGAACATGTCGTACAGGGAGGGGAAGACCAGCTTGGCCGGCGTGCGGCGGTGGACGAAGACCCGGCCCCCGGCGTCCCGCGCCTCGATGAAGACGCAGCGGTGGCGCAGGCCCCGGGCGTACGCCTCACCGCGCGGGGACTGCCCGACGACCCGGTCCTGCTCGTCGACGATGTCGAGGATCTCGTCTGCGGCGCTCATGCCGCCCATCCAAGCAGGCCGGCCGGCGCCCCGTTTCAGCGCGGTTGCAGGTCCTCGTCCCGGTACGGCTCGGCGGCCGCCGAGCCGGCCGGCATCGCCGGGTGCGCGCCCAGCAGGACGATGCCGGCCACGACCGCCGCGAGGCCCGCCGCCTCCCACGCCAGTGCGCCGGCACCGGTGCGCAGCCGGTCCCCGAGGAAGCCCACCCCGCAGCCGATCCCGGCCAGCGGCTCGGCGGCGGTCAGCGCGGGCAGCGACACCCGGAGCGGCGCCGCCTCGAACGCGCTCTGGACCAGGAGCAGCCCGCAGGCGCCGAGCACCAGCACGCCGTACGGCTGCCAGCACGTCAGCAGCCCGCTCCAGCCCCCTGCGGAGAACCGCTGCCCGCTCACCCGGGTGAGCGCGTCCTGTACGCCGTACAGCAGCCCGGCGGCGAGGGCCGCCGGCACCGCGCCCCCGCTCAGCCGCGACCGCTTGGCCCAGGCGGTCAGCAGCAGGGCCAGGCCCAGCATCATCCCCATGATCAGCCAGTGCCGCAGCGGACTGGTCACGGCGCTGCCGGCCCGCGGCTGCCCCGCCAGGATGAACGCGGTCACTCCGCCGGCCAGCAGCGCGAGGCCCGTCCAGCCGCGGCCGCCCAGCGGCTGCCGGGTCTGCCGGCGGGACAGGGCCAGGGCGAAGAGGAGGTTCGTCGCCAGCAGCGGCTCCACGAGCGACACCTCGCCCCGGCTCAGCGCGACGGCGCCCAGGGCCATGCCGGCCACCATCAGCCCCGTGCCGCCGAGCCAGCGCGGCACCCGCACCAGATCCAGCAGCAGCCGGGGGGAGAGGAAGTCGCCGAGCGGCGCCTGCCGGGCCGCGTTCTGCTGGTACACGAAGCCGAGGCCCATGCAGCAGGCGGCGCTCACGGCGAGGATCACGACCAGAACCGACACGCTGCGTACCTCGATCATCCGGCCGGGCCACGGGGTGCGTAGGCGCCGACTGTAGCGTCCCTGCACCCGCCCGGGCGCGAACCGCTCCCGGCCGTGGCGGCGCCCGGTGAGGCGCTGCGCACGGCACGCGCGGAACCCGCCGGGGCCGGCTCTTGCCGTTCGGACCGCTTCGGCGCCGGCCGGAGGGCACCACGCCTCACCACCGGCCGGATCGGCGGGCCGGATCCCGGCGACACGGCGTAGACTTCGCCACAAGTACCGCTTTGTTCACGCCAGTTGACGCGTGTAACGGCCTGTCGGCCCTTGACGCGGACCGTTGGCTGCGGGTTTGCTTTCCGTGATCAGTCGATCGCAGACCGGTGAACGACAGCGCAGTCGTGGTCACCGGGCCGAAGGGGGCCGTGGCACCCCGGAGGCGAACCGAGCCACGACCAGAGCGCGTGAGGAAGTCCCGCGGTGTCCCCACCCCCGCCACCCCTCGGCCGCGGCCGCAAGCGTGCGGCCCACCCCTTCGACGACGCCCTCGACGACGTCGAACTCGTCGCCGCGCGCGCCGCACTGGCCCAGGGGCGGTGGCAGGCCGTCCGGGCGCTGCTCGCCCGCACCGGTGACGACTGGGACCGGCGCGGGCACCGCGTCACCGTGCTCGCCCAGGAGAACCACGCCGCCGCCTGGGCCCGCGACTGGCTGCTCGCCGAGCCCGAGTCCGCCGACGCCTCGGTCCTGCTCGCCCTGGCCCTCGTCCACCGGGCGCTGCGCGGCAAGGACAAACCCGGCCAGGCCCGCCAGGCGTGCCGGGCCGCCGCCGAGCTGATCCCCGCCGACCCCACCCCGTGGCTGGGTCTGCTCCTGCTGGAGCGCGCCCTGGGCGCCGAGGAGGACGTCGTCCGCCTGTTCGACGAGGTCCGGTACCGGCACCCCGATCACCACCACGCCCACCATCTGATGGTCGCCCGGCTCGCCGAGCGCCGCGCGGACGCCGGCCCCGACCCGCTGCACGAGGTCTACGACTTCGCCAACTGGGCCGCCGAGCAGGCTCCCGCCGACTCGCCGCTGGCCGTGCTCCCCGTGGTCGCGCACGCCGAGCGCTACCGCGTCCTGGCCGGGGCCGGGCAGGAGTCCGCCGACCCGGCCGCCTCCGGGCACTGGGTGGGCCGCCGGGCCCGGCAGGTGATGAAGGCGGCCTTCGACTGGTGGCTGGAGTGGGAGCAGGAGGGCCACCCGCGGCGCCTGGTCGACCTCAACTTCCTGGCGCACGCCAAGTGCTGCGAGGGGCGGGGCGCGGAGGCCGCCGCGCTCTTCCACCGCATCGCGGAGCACGCCACGCCGGTGCCGTGGTCGTACCCCGACCGCGATCCGTCCGCCGCCTTCCTCGCCGCCCGCGCCGCCGCCCTCGGCCCTCCCTGACCGGCACGCGCCGGCCGGCCCGCGCCACCGGCGGAGCCGGCACCCCCGACCCGGCACGACACAGGACACCCGAGCCCCGAAGACCGGGCAGCCAGAGAGGACGACCCCGATGACCACGGGCAGTTCGAGCACCGCCAGGCCCACCGCGGACGGCGGCGGCATCAGCACCTTCAAGGGACAGGAGCGCGCGCTGCGCGCGGACCGCCTGGGCACGGGGGGCCTGCTGCTCTCCGTGCTCGCCGCGACCGCCCCCCTGATGGTGGTCGCGGGTGTCATGCCCACCACATTCGCGGTGATGGGGGTGGTCGGAGAGCCCCTGCTCTTCGTCGTCCTCGGCGTGGTCCTCGTCCTGTTCAGCGTCGGGTACGCCGAGATGAGCCGCCATGTGCACAACGCGGGCGCCTTCTACGCCTACATCGCCCGCGGCCTCGGCGGCACCGCCGGCGCCGGCGCCGCCCTGGTCGCCCTCGTCGCCTACAACGCCCTGCAGACCGGCATCTACGGCATCCTCGGCTTCGAGGTCTCGGGCCTGCTGGCCACCTACGCCGACGCGACCGTCGCCTGGTGGATCCCCGCGCTGCTGGCCGTGGCCGTCGTCGGCCTCCTCGGCTGGCTGAAGATCGACGTCAACGCGCGGGTGCTCGGGGTGCTGCTGGTCATCGAGGTGGCCCTGGTCGTCGTCTTCGACGTCGCCGCGGTCGCCGACCCCGCCGGGGAGGGCCTGTCCCTGCACGCCTTCGACCCGGGCACCCTCGGCGGCGCCGGGGTCGGCACCGCGCTCTGCTTCTGCATCGCGGCCTTCCTCGGCTTCGAGCAGGCCCCGGTGTACGCGGAGGAGACCAGCCGCCCCCACGTCCTGGTGCCCCGGGTGATGTTCCTCGCGGTCGCCGGCGTCGCCGTCTTCCTCGCGCTCAGCAGCTGGGCGCTCACCGTCGCCGCCGGCCCCTCCTCGATCGTCGCCGCGGCGCGGAAGGAGAGCGCCGGGCTGCTGTTCTCGCTGACCGAGTCCCGGCTCGGCGCGACGTTCACGGACGTGCTGCACGTGCTGTTCGTGACCGGCATGTTCGCCGCCCTGCTCAGCTTCCACAACGTCGTCGCCCGGTACGCCTTCGCCATGGGCCGCGAGGGCCTGCTGCCCGCGGCGTTCGGACGCACCTCCAGCACCAGCGGCGCGCCCGCGACCGGCTCGCTGGCGCAGACCGCCGTCTCCCTGGTGATCGTGCTCGCCTTCGCGGTCACGGACGACAAGCCGGCCGGCGACCCGACGGCGCCCGTGCTGCACCTGTTCACCTGGTTCGGCAACGTGGGCGCCCTCGGCGTGATCGTGCTGATGGCGGTGGCCTCCCTGTCGGTGATCGTCTTCTTCGCCCGGCGCGGGGCCGCGGCCGCCCAGGCGTGGCGGCTGGCCACCTCCGCGGTCGCCGGGCTCGCCCTGCTGGTGATCGCCGGCTACACGGTCCGGGACTTCGACGTCCTGGTCGGCGCCGGTCCCGGTTCGGCGCTCAGCCTGGTGCTGCCCGGCGTCATCGGCCTCGCGCTGGTCGCCGGCCTGGTCCAGGGCGCCGTGCTGCGCGCCCGCCGGCCCGCCGCCCACGCCCGCATCGGGCTCGGCAACGAGGCGTTCCAGCTGGACAAGGCGGCCGAGGAGGCCGGAACCGGGTCCTGACCGGCGCTCCGGCACGCGCCGCGCGGCCTCCGGACTTCCGGGGAGCGGAAACCTCCGGCGAGCGCCGCGGTGGTGACGTGGGTTCGGGCGAGCGCCGCGCTCCCTGGCCCCGCAGGGGCCCCGGGTGCTCGAATGGGAACGTGAACCCCGAACCGACCGAGGAGGAGGGTGGCCGGCCCGTCGGCCGCCGCGTCCTGCTCGGCACCCTCGGCCTCGGCGCCCTGGGGGTGGCCGCCGCGCCCACCCTGCAGCGCGGCCTGGAGGCGTTCCTCGCCGCCGCGTCCGAGAAGGATCCCACCGGCCTGACGGGACTGCTCCCGAACGGCGGCGGTTTCCGCTACTACTCCGTGGCCGCCTCCGTGCCCCGCCGCGACGCCGCCGGCTACCGGCTGACCGTCGACGGCCTGGTCGACCGCCCGGCCGTCCACACGCTGCCCGCCCTGCGCGCGCTGCCGCAGACCCGCGTCGTCCGCGACGTCCAGTGCGTCACGGGGTGGCGGGTGCCCGGCACGGCCTTCGAGGGCGTACGGCTGTCCCGGCTGCTGGACGCGGCGGGCGTGCGGCCGTCGGCGAGGGCCGTGCGCCTCACCTGCTTCGACGGCACGTACTCCGAGAGTCTGACGCTGGAGCAGGCCCGCCGCCCCGACGTGCTGGTCGCGCTGCGCATGCGGGACAGGGACCTGGAGCACGCGCACGGCGGCCCGGTCCGGCTGTACGTGGCCCCCATGTACTTCTACAAGTCCGCCAAGTGGCTGTCCGGCATCACCGTCACCGACGAGGTGGAACCCGGCTACTGGGAGCAGCGCGGCTACGACGTCGACGCCTGGGTGGGCCGCTCGAACGGGCGGGACGATGAACCCACGGGCTGAGGTCCCGCCGGCCGGCGCGCGGGTGCGCCGGTTCGCTCCGGCGGAACGGTGGGTGCACCGGACGACGGCCGCGCTGACGGGCGTGTGCGTGGTGACGGCGGCCTGCCTGTACGTCCCTCAGCTCGCCGAGCTCGTGGGCCGCCGCGAGCTGGTCGTCCGTGTCCACGAGGTGGGCGGCTGCCTGCTTCCCGTGCCCGTCCTGGCCGGCCTCGCCTCCCGGTCCTTCCGCTCCGACCTCGGCCGCCTGAACCGTTTCGGACCGCACGACCGCCGCTGGCTGCGCGCCGCCGTGCGCCGCGACGCCCGGCCCTCCGCGCGGCCGGCCGGCAAGTTCAACGCGGGGCAGAAGCTCTACGCGGCCTGGACCGCCGGGGCGACGCTCGTCATGCTCGGCACGGGACTGATGATGTGGTTCACCCACCTCGTCCCACTGACGTGGCGCACCGGCGCGACCTTCGTCCACGACTGGCTTGCGCTGACCCTCGGCGTCGTCCTGGCGGGCCACGTCGGGATGGCCGCCGCCGACCCGGAGGCCCGGCGCGGCCTGCGCACCGGCTGGGTGAGCGAGGAGTGGGCCCGGCGCGAGCATCCGCTGTGGCGTCCCCCGGCGGACCGGCCGCGGCAGCCGGAACCGGGTTCCGGGCTCCGGTAGGGCCGCCGGCGGTTGGGCCGCCGGCGCGGACGCGGCGCCGGACGACGGCTCGGCGGCCGGGGTGCCACGGGCGCCACCGGCGTCCGCGGCACCCCGGCCGCCTCCTTCTTCGGACTTCAGAGCACGCTCGTCATGCCGGCGTCTAGACCACCAGGGAGAGCAGCAGCACCAGGGCGCCGGCGACGACCGAGATGATCGTCTCCATGACGGACCAGGTCTTGACGGTCTGGCCGACGCTCAGGCCGAAGTACTCCTTCACCAGCCAGAAGCCGGCGTCGTTGACGTGGCTGAAGAACAGCGAGCCGGCACCGATGGCCAGGACCAGCAGGGAGGTGTGGGCCGTCGACATGTCGGCCGCCAGCGGTGCGACCAGACCGGCCGCCGAGACGGTCGCCACGGTCGCCGAGCCGGTCGCGAGCCGGATCGCCACGGCGATCAGCCAGGCGAGCACCAGCGCCGGGATCGACCAGTCCTTGGAGATGTCCAGGATCATCTGGCCCACGCCGCAGTCGATCAGCGTCTGCTTGAAGCCGCCGCCCGCGCCGACGATGAGCAGGATGCCCGCGATGGGGGCGAGCCCCTTCTCCACCAGGCCCGATATCCGCTCCTTGCCGAGGCCGGCCGGCCGGCCCAGCGTGAAGATGCCGACGATCACGGCGGCGAGCAGGGCGATCAGCGGGGAGCCGACGACGTCGAAGACACGCTGGATCGGCTGCTCCGGGTCGTCCACGACGATGTCGACCAGCGCCTTGAGCAGCATCAGGACCACCGGCAGCAGCACGGTCGCCAGGGTCGCACCGAAGCCGGGGCGCCGCTCGAGGTCCTCCGAAGGGCGCTGCGGGATCATGCGGTCGGGGGCCGGGACGTCCACCCAGCGGGCCGCGAACCGGGAGAACACCGGGCCGGCGATGATCACCGTCGGGATGGCGACGAGGATGCCGAAGGCCAGCGTGACGCCGAGGTTCGCCTTGACCGCGTCGATCGCGACCAGCGGTCCGGGGTGCGGCGGGATCAGGCCGTGCATCACGGACAGGCCGGCCAGCGCCGGGATGCCGATGCGCATCAGGGAGTAGTTGCCGCGCCGGGCGACCATCAGGACGACCGGGATCAGCAGCACGATGCCGACCTCGAAGAACAGCGGCAGGCCGATCACCGAGGCGATCAGCACCATCGCCCACGGCATCGCACGGCCGCCCGCCTTGGCGAGGATCGTGTCGACGATCTGGTCCGCGCCGCCGGAGTCGGCGAGCAGCTTGCCGAGGACGGCTCCGAGAGCGATCAGGACACCGACGCTCGCCACCGTGGCGCCGAGCCCGGTGGTGAAGCTGGTGATCACCTTGTCGAGCGGCGCTCCCGCCACCGCGCCGAGCGCCAGCGACCCGATGGTCAGCGCGAGGAACGCGTGCAGCTTGAACTTGGTGATGAGCAGGACGATGACGGCGATGCCCGCCAGGACGGCGATGCCCAACTGGGCGTGGCCGGCCGAGGTGATCGGCTGGACGGGGTCCGCTGCCAGCATCTCGACGCTGAGTCTGGTCACGGGGGAGTTTCCTCGCTGGTGAAGTGGGTTGGGGACGAAGGCCGTGCCGGACCGGGGCCGTGGGCCGCGGCCGGGCTGTGGGGGAGGGGCCCTACTGCGGAGGCAGGTGTGCCTCGGGGGACTGCGGGGAGCTGTCGAGGCCGTCGAGCGCGGAGACGGCACGCGCGGTGATCTCCTCGGGGCTGCCCGAGACGTCGACCGCGACGCCCGCCTCGTCCGCCTGCAGCGGCTGGAGCGTGGCGAACTGCGAGTCCAGCAGCGCGGTCGGCATGAAGTGGCCCCGACGGCCGCCCATCCGGCTCTCGATGAGCTCCCGGTCGCCCGTCAGGTGGACGAACACGACGCCGGGAGCCGCGGCCCTGAGCCGGTCGCGGTACGACCGCTTCAGCGCCGAGCTGCTCACCACTCCGCCGAGGCCCGCGCGGCCGTGCGCCCAGGCGCCGATGGCGTCGAGCCACGGCCACCGGTCGTCGTCGTCGAGCGGCACGCCGGCCGACATCTTGGCGATGTTGGCCGGGGGGTGGAAGTCGTCACCCTCGGCATAGGGGACGCCCAGCCGGGCGGCGAGCAGCGGACCGATCGTGGTCTTGCCCGTGCCGGCGACGCCCATCACCACGACGACGTGGGGGGTACGCATCACAGCCTCGCTGTCTTCCTCGACAAGCAACGTCGACTTCCGACGTCCGCCACACTGAAACCCATTAGGTACGACGAATTCAAGAGTCTGTGACAAATAAGTCTGACTTTTTGAACCGGTGATCCACCCCGTACGCTGAGTGCATGAGCACAACGGGCCGGGGGCTGCACGGCCGCGTACTGGACACCCTCGGCCCCGAGATCACCGCTGGGGAGTACCCGCCGGGCAGCGTGCTGCGCACGGACGAACTCGCGCAGCGCTTCGACGTGTCACGGTCCGTGATGCGCGAGGCGGTCCGCGTCCTGGAGTCCATGCACCTGGTCGCCTCACGCCGACGCGTCGGCGTGACCGTCCTCGCCCCGTCCCAGTGGAACGTCTACGACCCCCAGGTCATCCGCTGGCGGCTGGCCGGGGCCGACCGGGCGCGGCAGCTGCGGTCGCTCACGGTCCTGCGGTCGGCGGTGGAACCGGTCGCCGCGGGCCTCGCGGCGAAGAACGCCACCTCCGAGCAGTGCGCCGAGCTCACCGAGTGCGCACTGGGCATGGTGGCCAACTCGCGCGGCCACCGGCTCCAGCAGTACCTGGTCCACGACGTGGCCTTCCACCGGGTGATCCTCAACGCCTCGGGCAACGAGATGTTCGCCCGCCTCGGCGACGTCGTGGCGGAGGTCCTGACCGGCCGCACCCACCACGAGGTCATGTTCGAGGACCCCGACCCGCCCGCCGTCACGCTCCACCTCCAGGTCGCCGAGGCCGTGCGCGCCCGCGACGCGGACCGCGCCGAGCGGCTCACCCGCGAGATCACCGTCGGCGCACTGCAGGAACTGGACGTCCTGGCGCCGTAGCGCGGCTACGCGTCGGGGAAGTCCCCGTCGACGTACACCCACGCCCCGCCGACCCGCTCGAACCGGCTGCGCTCGTGCAGCGCACCGCCGCGGTAGGAGGCGCGGAACGTCACTGTGCCGGTGCTGTGGAAGGCGGAGCCGTCCGTCGTGCCGAGCACCTCCAGACCGGTCCAGCGCATCCCGGGGTCGAAGTCGATCCGCGCCGGCCGCGTCCGCGGATGCCAGGTCCGCAGCAGATGACCCGCGTCCTGCCGCACGAAGGCGGTGTACCGCGAGCGCATCAGCGCCTCGGCGGTCGGCGCGGGGGAGCCGCCCGGGGCCAGGTACCGGCCGCAGCACTTCTCGAACGGCTCGGGCAGCCCGCACGGGCAGGAACGCGGCGTCATGACCGCCATTGTGCCCCCTCCCGCACTGCACTCCCGCAGCGCGTGCGGCGCGCACCCGACTACGTCACAGTGGAAGCAGGCCGGGCACCGGGCCGCCGCGTGCCCCGCGCCGGTGTCAGGAGGGACGGAAGATGACGTCAGCCGACGGTCGCCGGCCCCCGTCCGCCAAGGAGTGGACGCTGTGCCTCTACCTGTGCGAGAACGACCCCGCGACCACGGCCCGGATCGTCCTGGACACCGGTGACGGCCTGCTGGAGTGCTGTGCGGAGGCCCACCGCAACCCCTGCGACGCCGTGGTGCCCGAGATCGGCGACGAGGTCGCAGCCGGCCGCGCCCTGATATCGCTGGGCAGGCGTCTGCTCCGGGCCGCCGACGGCGACATCGCGGCGACCGGGGCGCCCGAGACGTCCCGGCCCGCACCCTTGTGGCGGCTGCCTCGGGAGTGAGGAGGCTGATCGTGGTCTTCATGGATCGTCGGGACGCAGGACGGCAGCTCGGCGCGCGCCTGGGTCACCTCGCGGGCCAGGACGTCGTGGTGCTGGGGCTGCCCCGGGGCGGCGTGCCGGTCGCGGCCGAGGTCGCCGAGGCCCTCGGCGCGCCCCTGGACGTGTGCCTGGTCCGCAAGCTCGGGGTGCCCTTCCAGCCGGAGCTGGGCATGGGCGCGATCGGCGAGGACGGCGTGCGCGTGATCAACGACGCGGTGGTGCGGGAGGCCCGCGTCACACGGCAGCAACTCGCCCGGGTCGAGGAACGCGAGCGGGGAGTGCTGGAGCAGCGCGCCGCCCGCTACCGGGGCGACCGTACCCCCGTGGGCCTCGCCGGGCGGACGGCGGTGGTGGTCGACGACGGGGTGGCCACCGGGTCGACCGCGCGGGTGGCCTGCACGATCGCCCGGGAGCGCGGCGCGGCGCGGATCGTGCTCGCCGTGCCCGTCGCACCGGCGGACTGGACGGACCGGCTCGGTGACGACGCCGACGAGCTGGTCTGCCTGGACACGCCGTGGGACTTCTTCGCGATCGGCCAGTTCTACCTCGACTTCACCCAGACCCCCGACGACGAGGTCGCCGCCTGCCTGCGGCGGGCCGCCCACCGTTCCCCGGAGACAGGGGGCCCGGCGGGTTCCGCGGGAGCCGGGGGCGTGGACCGCGAGGTGCGGATCCCGGCCGGTCCGGTACGGCTGGAAGGGCGGCTGACCGTACCGGCGGGGGCCGTCGGGGTCGTGCTCTTCGCGCACGGCAGCGGCAGCAGCCGGCACAGCCCCCGGAACGGCTTCGTGGCCGCGGGCCTGAACCGGGCAGGTCTCGGCACGCTCCTGTTCGACCTCCTCACCGAGGAGGAGGAGCGCGACCGGGCCAATGTGTTCGACACCGGCCTGCTGGCCCAACGGCTGGCCGGCGCCACCGGCTGGCTGCGCGCACAGCCCGGCACGGCCCAGCTCGCCGTCGGGTACTTCGGCGCCAGCACCGGCGCGGCGGCCGCCCTGTGGGCCGCGGCCGAACCGGACACCCACGTGGCCGCCGTGGTCTCGCGGGGCGGCCGGCCCGATCTCGCCGGGCCTCGGCTGCCCGAGGTGACGGCGCCGACCCTCCTCGTCGTCGGCGGCGCGGACACCACGGTGCTCGACCTCAACCGGTGGGCGCAGGCGCGGCTGCGCTGCGAGAACCGGCTCGCGGTCGTGCCCGGCGCGAGCCACCTGTTCGAGGAGCCGGGCGCGCTGGAGACGGTGACCGACCTGGCCCGCGACTGGTTCACGGACCACATGGCCCCGGCGCACGTGTAGAGCGCGGCACCCCGCCCGGGCGGGCGCGGTGGGCGCCCGCCCGGACGGGGCCGCGCTGTCGACCGGCCCGGGCGGGCGGGAGTGGCGGTGGGCCGAGTCCTGGAGGGGGCCGCGGTGGTTTGCGGGCCGGAGCGGCGGGTCCACGGCTCGGGGCGGCCGGCCGGCGGACTACAGCCCCTGGGCCAGCAGGAGTTCGTGCGCGAGCCGCGCGCCCCTGGCCGCCTCCTCCGGCCGCGGCTCCTCGGCGGGGACGTCCTCCAGGCCCCGGGCGAGCGCCCGCACGGCGCCGACCAGGGTCGCCACCTGCGCCTCCAGCTGGCTCAGTCGCTGCTCGGGGCTCTGCCCGCGCTCCGCGCCGGCCGCGGCGGGACCGGTTTCGGTGCCGGCTGGGCCGGTGTCGTTCGGCGTCATGTCGGGTTCCTTCCGTGAGGCGGCCGGCCCCCGCGTGCCCCGCGGCGCCGGGCGGCACGGGGCACGTGGGGACCGGGCGGCACGGCGGCCCCGGGCCCGGTGCCGGGACACCGCCGCGATGCCGGCCGTGCCGCAGGGGCGCGGTGTGCCGGGGGTGCCGTCTTCCAGGTTCGTCACCGGCCGCCGGGATGTGGAGGGCCGAAGGTCCCCGCCCCGCCGACGGCTTCGCGGTCCGCCCGCGGCCGTGCTGGTGCCGCGGCAGGCAACGTTCGCCCGTCGGGGAGCGGCGTCCGGTGCGTGCTCCCGGCGTGCCGGCCGCCCTCGTACTGGATGTACTGGGGGTTTCGTCCGGGGCGGCGAAGGGGTCCCCCCGTCCGAGCCGTGCGAAGCCGGTTCGAGGACGGGGGCGCGTGCCGGGCGTCGCGACGGGGCGAACGTAGTCTGCCGCGGCACTAGCTTGGGAGCATGGAGCAGCGAGCGGTCACCCTCTTCCTGGCCGGTGACGTCATGCTCGGCCGGGGGGTGGACCAGATCCTCCCGCACCCCGGCGAGCCGGCGCTGCGGGAGTCGTACGTCCGCGACGCCCGCGACTACGTCGCCCTCGCCGAGGCGGTGAACGGGCCGATTCCCCGGCCGGCCGGCTTCTGCTGGCCGTGGGGCGAGGCCCTGCCCGTGCTGGACGACGCGGCGCCCGACGTCCGGGTGGTGAACCTGGAGACCTCCGTGACCCAGGACGGCGACTTCGCACCCGGCAAGGGCGTCCACTACCGGATGCATCCGGCCAACCTCCCCGCCCTGGCCGTGGCCCGCCCGGACGTCTGCGTCCTGGCCAACAACCACGTGCTCGACTTCGGGTTGCGCGGCCTCGAGGAGACGCTGGACCGCCTGGCGGACGCCCGGCTGCGGACTGCGGGCGCGGGCCGGAACGCGACCGCGGCATGCCGGCCGGCCGCCGTCCCCCTGCCCTCGGGCGGCCGGGTACTGGTCTTCTCCTTCGGCATGCCGTCCAGCGGCATCCCCCGCACCTGGGCGGCCGGCGCCGGACGAGCCGGGGTCGCGTTCGCCGCCGCCCCGGACGCGGCCGCCGCGGCCGCGTTCGCCGGCCGCGTGCGGCAGGTCCGGCGGCCCGGCGACCTCGTCGTCGCCTCGGTGCACTGGGGCTCCAACTGGGGCTACGCCGTCTCCCGGGACGAGGTCCGCTTCGCCCACGCGCTCGTCGAAGCGGGCGCCGACGTGGTCCACGGGCACTCCTCGCACCACCCGCGCCCGCTGGAGGTCCACCGAAACCGGCTCGTGCTGTACGGCTGCGGCGACCTCGTCGACGACTACGAGGGCATCGGCGGTCACCGGCGCTACCGGGACGACCTGCGGGTGCTGTACCTGGCGTCGCTGGAGCGGGACACCGGGCGGCTCGCCGGTCTGCGGATGGTCCCGCTGCGGGCCCGCAGGATGCGGCTGGAGCACGCGCCGGCGGAGGACATCGCCTGGCTGCGCGCCGCCCTGGACCGGTGCAGCCGTTCCTTCGGCACCCGGGTCGGGCTCGGCCCGGACGGCACACTCGTGCCGCGGCCCGCGCACGCCTGACCGGCCCCCGCACACGCGTGACCGGCCCCCGCGCACGCGTGACCGGCCCCCGCACACGCGTGACCTGGCCGGACGACCGGTACGAACGGGGCCGGTGCGCGGCCGGCCCGCGGGTGCGGGGCCACCGAGGCGCAAGCGCCCCGTGTGCGCGACCGGTGCGCGTGACCGGGCGCGGACGACGGGCCCGGTGCGGACGGTGGGTCCGGTGCGGACGGCGGGTCCGACGGATACGGTGGGTCCGGTGCGGACGGCGGGTCCGACGGGGACGGTGGGTCCGGTGCGGACGGCGACCACCGGGCCGCCGCGCCCGTACGCCGGACACGCCGAAGCGGTGCCGGCCGTTTCCGGCCGACACCGCTTCCGACTGGTGTCCGAGGGGGGACTTGAACCCCCACGCCCGATAAAGGGCACTAGCACCTCAAGCTAGCGCGTCTGCCATTCCGCCACCCGGACAAGGTGTGTGTCGTGCGGGGCTTCCCCTCGCGGCGACGAAGGAAACATTACCAGGCTTTCGGGGAGGGTCGATCACCCCCCGTCCCGCGGTGAACGGCGTGTGACCGGCCCGGGGGCTGTCTTGGGGCCGGGCGCGCGGAGGGGCAGGATGAGGGGGACCACCAGCACACGGCAGGAGGAACAGCGTGAGCGAGACGGACACGGCCAGGAGCGTCACCGGCGAGGACGAGGTCGTGGACCTCTGCCGCGAGCTGATCCAGATCGACACCAGCAACTACGGCGACCACTCGGGACCCGGCGAGCGCAAGGCCGCCGAGTACGTCGCCGAGAAGCTCGCCGAGGTCGGGCTCGAACCGCGCATCTTCGAGTCGCACCCGGGCCGCGCCTCGACCGTGGCCCGCATCGAGGGCGAGGACCCGTCCCGCCCCGCCCTGCTCATCCACGGCCACACGGACGTCGTGCCGGCGAACGCCTCCGACTGGACCCACCACCCCTTCTCCGGCGAGATCGCGGACGGGTGCGTGTGGGGCCGCGGCGCCGTCGACATGAAGGACATGGACGCGATGACCCTCGCGGTCGTGCGCGACCGGCTGCGCAGCGGCCGCAAGCCCCCGCGGGACATCGTGCTCGCCTTCCTCGCCGACGAGGAGGCCGGCGGCACCTACGGGGCGCGCCACCTCGTCGACAACCACCCCGAGCTGTTCGAGGGCGTCACCGAGGCGATCGGCGAGGTCGGCGGGTTCTCCTTCACCGTCAACGAGAAGCTGCGGCTCTACCTCGTCGAGACCGCCCAGAAGGGCATGCACTGGATGCGGCTCACCGTGGACGGCACGGCCGGCCACGGCTCGATGACCAACGACGACAACGCGATCACCGAGCTGTGCGAGGCGGTCGCGCGGGTCGGCCGGCACACCTGGCCGGTGCGGGTCACCAAGACGGTGCGGGCCTTCCTCGACGAGCTCTCCGACGCGCTCGGCACCGAACTCGACCCGGACAACATGCAGGAGGCCCTCGCCAAGCTCGGCGGCATCGCCCGCATGATCGGCACCACCCTGCGCAACTCCGCGGCGCCCACGATGCTCGGCGCCGGCTACAAGGTCAACGTCATCCCCGGCCAGGCCGTCGCCCACCTGGACGGCCGCTTCCTGCCCGGCTACGAGGAGGAGTTCCTCGCCGACCTCGACCGGCTGCTCGGCCCGCGCGTCAGGCGCGAGGACGTGCACTCCGACAAGGCGCTGGAGACGGACTTCGACGGCCGGCTGGTCGACGCCATGCAGAGCGCGCTGCGCGCCGAGGACCCGATCGCCCGGGCGGTGCCGTACATGCTCTCCGCGGGCACGGACGCCAAGTCCTTCGACGACCTCGGCATCCGCTGCTTCGGCTTCGCGCCACTGCGGCTGCCCCCGGAGCTGGACTTCGCGGGCATGTTCCACGGGGTGGACGAGCGGGTTCCGGTCGACGGCCTGAAGTTCGGCGTCCGCGTGCTCGACCGGTTCCTCGACGCGTCCTGAGGCGCGCCGCGCCGGCCCGGACGCCTTTTCCGCTCGTAGGCCCCGGCTTCCGCTCGTAGGGCCCGGCATATTCGGTCGCGCGTACGGAGATCACCGGGAAGGGTGAATGCGCTCATAAGCTCGTAGCTTCATTACTCCGTCCTCGTTACAGGTGATGCGATCAGCAATACGAGATCGCTTTTGCCGACTAGGAGGAATAATGATCAAGAAGGTCGTCGCTGCCGCTGCCGCCACCGGTGGTCTGGTTCTCGCGGGCGCCGGTGTGGCCGCCGCCGACTCCGGCGCCCACGGTGCCGCCGTGCACTCCCCGGGCGTCCTCTCCGGCAACGTCATCCAGGCGCCGGTGCACGTGCCGGTGAACGTCTGCGGCAACACGGTCAACGTGATCGGGCTCCTGAACCCCGCTGCCGGCAACGCCTGCGTCAACAAGTGACGTCGCGTCCCGCCCCGTGAGGGTCTGACTCCATCGGCTCCGTGGGGGGTCCGAACCCGTCGGGCCCGGAAACCGGGGGAGGGGCGTGATTCCGCAAGGGCTCGTGCGCGGGGCGGCAAATGGCA
>NZ_JBEYXZ010000019.1:0-124915 GCF_040645305.1 Streptomyces sp. NPDC046831
AAGCTGGCCCGGCAGATCCTCACCAGCACCGACGCGAGGACCGCGCTGATATGCAACGCGCAGAGCGCCGCCGGGCAGTGGTTCACCCAGTCCGACGGCGGCGTACGTGGAGGGGGCGGGCGCGGGTTGCACCGCGCGGGCTGGGCGTAGTGCGGGCTGGGCGCTGCGCTGGGGCGCGGCTTCCCGGGCCGCCCGTCTGTGAGGCACCGGCCGGACTGGGCCGGGGCCGGACGGCCGGGGCGCATCGCGGCCGCCTGCCCTGACCGGCGGCCCGCCTCCCCCGGCCGGCGACCGGGCCGCTCCCGGACATGCGTACGCCCGCCGTGCTGCCGGCGGGCGCAGGGCGGGCGACGGGAGACGGGCGCGGCGGGTCCCTAAGCGGGCGCTCCCAGCTCCGCCCAGACCTTCTTGCCGACGACGCCCGGGGCGCGGACGACCCCCCAGTCCAGGCAGAGCCGCTCGACGATGAACATGCCGTGGCCGCCGGGGCGTCCGGCGCGGTGCGGCGTGCGCGGGGCGGGCTGGCCGGCGCCGCGGTCGGACACCTCCACCCGGATCACCTTGTTGTCGCAGGTGATCTCCAGCTGGTCCGGTCCCTCGGCGTGCAGGCAGGCGTTGGTGACCAGCTCGGAGACGACCAGAAGGACGTCCTCGGCGGCGGCCCGCTGGTCGCCGCTCGCGGCGGGCAGCCAGCCCCACGCGTACAGCGCCTGGCGGGTGAAGTCGCGGGCCAGCGGCACCACGCCGCTCTCCCCGACGAAGCTGAGCCTGCGGACCTGACGACCCCCCGACGACACCGCCGGCGCGGTGGCGGCGCCGCCGGCGGACGCACCGGCCGCCGCCACGCCCCCCTCGGACGCCCCGGAAGCGCCGCCGGGCTCCGGGCCGCGATCGCCCGGCGAGTAGGGCCGGGTGGTGCTCATCAGCGCTTCACCTCACCGATTCACCGTTTCAGTTCAGAAGTCACTACACAGGTGGACAGTCACTACGCCGTACACACGCCCGTGGTCTGCCCCGGCTCCCGTCGGCGGGCGACCGACTCGCTCAGGATGACTCCTGCCCGACCGATCCGGTGGAACACCCCCGTTTTGGGCACGATCGGAGTGACCTCCGGAACGCGCCGGTCGCAGGGGGGCAGGAGAGACACGCCGGCGGCCTGACGGCGGAGGCTCAGTCGGCCTCGTCGGCCAGGGCGTCCTCGAGCGTGTCGTGCACGGCGAACACGGCGTCCGCACCTGTGATCTCGAACACGCGCGCCACCACCGGCTGCATTCCCGCCAGGTGGACACCCCCTCCGGCGGCCTCGGCCTTCAACCGTGCGCCGAGGAGCACGTTGAGGCCGGTGGAGTCGCAGAACTCCAGACGTGAGCAGTCCACGACCAGCCGCTTGCGGCCCTTGTCGAGGCATTCCTCAAGAGGCTCGCGCAGCAGGTCGGCCGTGTGGTGGTCCAGCTCACCCGCCGGAGTCACGACGGCACTGGAGCCTTCCTGACGCACCTCAACCAGAAGCCGGCCCGACTGCGCGCTGCCGACCGTCCCGCGGTCCATGCCGTTTCTCTCTCCCGGGGTCTTGGCTGCACTGACGCCCTCGAACACTACGCCCTCTCTCCACACTTCGACACCCGAACAACCACACACAATCGGACATAACCCCACAGAACGCACTTGCGGCGGCCTCGGGGAAGCGGGTAGGCCTAGAGGGAAACGTACTCGAACACGGCCGGCTTTGGAGGCGCCGCACACCGTAGTGCACGCACTGGCTTCGGCAGCCATATGCCGAGAACGATGGAGGACATCATGTCACCCCGGCTCGACGCAGCGCATACCCAGAAGGCGTCGTCGGCATCCCCCCTCGACCACCTCGAGTCCCTCGTGCCCGCCCCCGCGGGCGCCGAGCGGGCCGATCCGGCCGCCGCACTCGCCGGGCTTCCGGACATCCCCCCGTACGCCGAAGTGGCCCCTGACGACGCCAGGGCCCTGTCCCGGACCCTCTTCGAGCGGCTGGAGTCCCTCGAGGAAGGCACGCACGAACACGCGTACGTCCGTGCGACGCTCGTCGAACTGAACCTCGCCCTCGTCAAGTTCGCCGCCTCCCGCTTCCGCTCCCGCAGCGAGCCGATGGAGGACATCGTCCAGGTCGGCACCATCGGCCTGATCAAGGCGATCGACCGCTTCGAGATGTCCCGCGGCGTGGAGTTCCCCACGTTCGCGATGCCCACCATCATCGGCGAGATCAAGCGCTTCTTCCGCGACACCTCGTGGTCGGTGCGGGTCCCGCGCCGCCTGCAGGAGCTGCGGCTGGACCTGGCCAAGGCCGGCGACGAGCTGGCCCAGCAGCTCGACCGCGCCCCGACGGTCGCGGAGCTCGCCGAGCGCCTGGGCATCACCGCCGACGAGGTCGTCGAGGGCATGGCGGCCTCGAACGCGTACAGCGCGTCGTCGCTGGACGCCCAGCCCGAGGAGGACGACTCCGAGGGCGCGCTCGCCGACCGCATCGGGTACGAGGACCACGGCATCGAGGGCATCGAGTACATCGAGTCGCTGAAGCCGCTGATCGCCGAGCTGCCCTCGCGGGACCGGAAGATCCTCTCCCTGCGGTTCGTGGCCAACATGACCCAGTCGGAGATCGGCGAGGAGCTGGGCATCTCGCAGATGCACGTCTCGCGCCTGCTGTCCCGGACGCTCGTGAAGCTGCGCAAGGGGCTGACCCTGGACGAGTGACGCCGTTCGCCGGCCGTGTCCCGACGGCGGCCCCCTTCGGTGCCGGGCTCCCGGCGCGGGAAGGGGGCCGCCGTCCTGTGCGCGGCCGTGACCGGCCGGCCCGCACGCCGGGTCCGCACGTCCGGTCCGCGCCGCGGACCCTCCCGCCGCGAGGAACCGCCTCAGCGGACCCTCTCGCCGCGCCGCCACACCGACGTCACCAGGGGCACTCCGGGGCGGTAGGCGAGGTGGACGTGGCTCGGCGCGTCCAGCACGGCCAGGTCGGCGCGGGCGCCCGGGACGAGACGGCCGACGTCGTCGCGGCGCAGGGCCGCGGCGCCGCCCGCCGTCGCCGACCACACGGCCTCGTCCGGGGTCATGCCCATGTCGCGGACGGCCAGGGCGATGCAGAAGGGCACCGACGAGGTGAAGGACGAGCCCGGGTTGCAGTCGGTGGACAGGGCGACCGTCACACCGGCGTCCAGCAGGCGGCGCGCGTCCGGCCACCGGGCGCGGGTGGAGAACTCGGCGCCCGGCAGCAGGGTGGCCACCGTGCGGCTGCCCGCGAGGGCGTCCACGTCCGCGTCCGTCAGGTGGGTGCAGTGGTCGGCGCTGGCCGCGTCGGCCTCGACGGCGAGCTGCACACCGGGTCCGTACGAGAGCTGGTTGGCGTGGACGCGCGGGTGCAGGCCCCTCGCCCGGCCCGCGGCGAGGATCGCGCGGGCCTGGTCGCCGTCGAAGGCGCCCTCCTCGCAGAAGACGTCGATCCAGCGGGCGTGCGGCGCGCAGGCGTCGAGCATCTCGCCGGTGACGAGGCGGACGTAGCCGTCCGGGTCCTCGGCGTGCTCCGGGGGGACGACGTGGGCGCCCAGGTAGGTGACCTCGTCGGTGTGCCGGGCCGCGACGCGCAGGGCGCGGGCCTCGTCCTCGACGGTCAGGCCGTAGCCGGACTTCGTCTCGAAGGTGGTCGTGCCCTGGCGCAGCGCCTCGGTGAGGAGGCGGGTGAGGTTGGCCTCCAGTTCCGCGTCGGTCGCGGCGCGGGTGGCGGCGACCGTGGTGCGGATGCCGCCCGCGCTGTAGGGCCGGCCCGACATCCGGGCGTTGAACTCCTCGGTGCGGTCACCGGCGAAGACCAGGTGGGAGTGGGAGTCGACGAAGCCCGGGATCACCGCGCGGCCGCCGGCGTCCACCCGCTGGTCGGCGGCGGGTGCCTTCCCGGCCTCGCCGGTCCATGCGACGCGGTCGCCGTCGATGACGACGGCCGCGTCCCGGATCAGGCCGAGCGGGGACTCGCCCCGGCCGAGGGAGGGGTCGTTGGTGACCAGCGTGGCGATGTTGGTGATGACGGTGCTCGTGCCGTTGCTGCCGGTCGTGCTGCTCATGGCGTCCTCGGGGGCGTGGGCGTGCGGGCGGACTGCGGGGGATGCGGTGCCGGGGGGTGGCCGCGTCGGTGGCCTCGGTCGCCGCGGAGGTGCCGGCCGTCCGGCGGGCCCGGGCCGGCCGAGCGGCCCGGGGCTCCTCCCCGAAGCAGCGCTTCCCCGGCTCGGGCACTGCGCGGGGGCCGGCCGGTCGGCCGCGGGCCGGGCCGGATCAGCCGCGCAGGGCGTCGACGGCTTCCGCCAACGCCCGTGGCGCGTCGGCGACGAGGGTGTGCGCGCCGTCGCGGACGATGTGCCGCCCCGCCACGACCGTGTGCCGGACGTCGGCGGCCGTCGCCGCGAAGACGGCCGTCTCGGCGCCCAGCCTGGGCAGGGTCCCCGCCGTCCTGACCGAGTCCAGCGCGATCGTGGTGAAGTCGGCGAGCGCCCCGGCCTCCAGGGTGCCCGCCTCCTCCCAGCCGAGGGCCGCGTGCCCGTCGGCGGTGGCGGCCCGCAGCAGGGCGGCGGCCGTCCAGTGGCCGCGGGTCCGGCTGCGCAGCCGCTCGTCGAGCTCCATGGCGCGCGCCTCCTCCAGCAGGTCGACGACGGCGTGGCTGTCGGAGCCGAGGCACAGCGGGGAGCCGGCCCGCTGCAGGGCCGGGGCGGGGCCGATGCCGTCGGCCAGGTCCCGTTCGGTGGTGGGGCACATGCAGGTGCCGGTGCCGGAGTCGCCCAGCAGGGCGATGTCCTCGTCGGTGAGGTGGGTGTTGTGCACGCCGGTGGTGCGCGGCCCGAGGACCCCGTGGTCGGCGAGGAGCCGTGCCGGGCTGCACCCGTGGGCGCGCAGACAGGCGTCGTTCTCCGCCGTCTGCTCCGACAGGTGCACATGGAGCGGCGCCCGCCGCTCCTCGGCCCACCGCGCCACCGTGGCGAGCTGCCCCGCGGGCACGGCGCGCACGGAGTGGACGGCGGCGCCGATCCGCGCGTGCCCGCGTGCGGTGAGGAGCGAGGCGCGTTCGGCCCAGGCCTCGGCGGTGCCGTCGGAGAAGCGGAGCTGGTGGGTGCCGGGCGGCTGCCCGAAGCCGGCGGAGAGGTAGCAGGTGTCGAGGAGGGTGATCCGGATGCCGGCCTCGGCGGCGGCCTCGATCAGGGCCTCCCCCATGGCGTTCGGGTCGGCGTAGCGGCGGCCGCCGGGGGCGTGGTGCACGTAGTGGAACTCGCCGACCGCCGTGATGCCGGCCAGCGCCATCTCGGCGTACACGGCGCGGGCGAGCGCGTGGTAGCGCTCGGGGGTGAGCCGGGCGGCCGCGGCGTACATGACCTCGCGCCACGTCCAGAAGGTGCCGGAGCCGACCTGGACGGTGCCGCGCAGGGCCCGGTGGAAGGCATGGCTGTGGGCGTTGGCCAGCCCGGGCAGGGTGAGTCCGCGCAGCACCTCGGCGCCGGCGGGCGGAGCGGCGACGTCCGTGCGGACGGCCGTGATGCGCCCCTCGTGCACGTCGAGTGCCACGCCCGGCTCGATGGGCGTTCCCCCTGCGCGGACGCCGTCGAGTCCTTCGGGGAGGGTGCCGAGCCAGGCGTGCTCCAGCCAGTACGTCCGCGTCACCTGCAGGCCAGTCCTTCCAGTACGTCGGCGAGGGCGCGCACCCCGGCCACGCAGTCGTCCTCGGCGGCGAACTCGGCCGGGGAGTGCGAGACACCGGTGGGGTTGCGCACGAACAGCATGGCGGTCGGCACGTGCGCGGAGAGGATTCCGGCGTCGTGTCCGGCGCCCGTGCCGAGGACGGGCACCGCCGCGGCCGTGCCGTGACCCAGGACGCGGGCGACCTCGTCGCGCAGGGCGTGGTCGAACTCGACGACGGGGGTGAAGGACTCCCGTACGACGTCGAGGTCGACGCCGTGGGCGGCGGCGTGCTCGCGGGCGGCCTTCTCTATGCCGGTGACCACGGTGTCGAGGGTGTCGTGGTCGGCGGCGCGGGAGTCGAGCCAGCCGCGCACCACGGAGGGGATCGCGTTGACGCCGTTCGGCTCCACGGCGATCTTGCCGAAGGTGGCGACGGCGCCGGCGAGTTCGGCCTCGCGGCGGGCGGCGAGCACGGTCTCGGCGTACGGCGGCATCGGGTCGCGGCGGTCGCCGAGCCGGGTGGTGCCGGCGTGGTTGGCCTCGCCCCGGAAGTCGAAGCGCCAGCGCCCGTGCGGCCAGATGGCGCTCGCGACGCCCACCGCGTCCCCGGTGAGGTCCAGGGCGCGGCCCTGCTCGACGTGCAGTTCGACGAACGCGCCGATGCGGGCGAGCCGTTCCGGGTCCGGCCCGATGGCCTCGGGGTCGTACCCGGCGGCCTCCATGGCCCGCGGCAGCGTGATCCCGTCGCCGTCGGTGAGCCGGTGCGCCTGCTCTACGGTGAGCCGGCCGGCGGTCAGCCGCGACCCGACGCAGGCGAGCCCGAACCGGGCGCCCTCCTCGTCGCCGAAGTTGACGACGGCGAGGGGCCTGGTGGGCCGCGCTCCCCTGGCCCGCAGTTCGTCCAGGGCCGCGAACGCGGACACCACGCCGAGCGGTCCGTCGAAGGCCCCGCCGTCGGGGACGGAGTCGAGGTGCGACCCGGTGACGACGGCGTCCCCCTGCGCCGGATCACCGAGCCAGGCCCACTGGTTGCCGTTGCGGTCGGTCTCGTGGGCCAGTCCGCGCGCCTCGGCCTGGGCCCGGAACCAGGCCCGGCACTCGGCGTCGGCCGCGGTCCAGGCGTAGCGGCGGTAGCCGCCGGTGGCGGAGCTGCGGCCGACGGGCAGCAGCTCCGCCCACATGCTGTGGAAGGTCACGCCCGGTCACCTTCACGCATCGGCACCCGCACACCGCGCTCCCGCGCCACCGTCTCGGCGGTGTCGTACCCGGCGTCGACGTGGCGGATGACGCCCATCCCGGGGTCGTTGGTCAGCACGCGGCGGATCTTCTCCCCGGCGAGCGGGGTGCCGTCGGCGACCGTGACCTGTCCGGCGTGCAGGGAGCGGCCCATGCCGACGCCGCCGCCGTGGTGGACGGACACCCAGGACGCGCCGGAGGCGACGTTGACCATGGCGTTCAGCAGCGGCCAGTCGGCGATCGCGTCGGAGCCGTCGAGCATGGCCTCGGTCTCGCGGTACGGGGAGGCGACGGAGCCGCAGTCCAGGTGGTCGCGGCCGATGACGACCGGCGCGCGGAGCTCGCCCGCGGCGACCATGTCGTTGAAGCGCTCGCCGGCCCTGTCGCGTTCGCCGTAGCCGAGCCAGCAGATGCGCGCGGGCAGGCCCTGGAAGTGGACCCGCTCGCCGGCCATCCTGATCCAGCGGGCCAGCGACTCGTTCTCCGGGAAGAGGTCGAGGATCGCCCGGTCCGTCCTCGCGATGTCGGCCGGGTCGCCGGACAGGGCGGCCCAGCGGAAGGGGCCCTTGCCCTCGCAGAAGAGCGGGCGGATGTAGGCGGGGACGAAGCCGGGGAAGGCGAACGCCCGGTCGTACCCGGCGAGCCGGGCCTCGCCGCGGATGGAGTTGCCGTAGTCGAAGACCTCGGCGCCGGCGTCCATGAAGCCGACCATCGCCTCGACGTGCCGGGCCATGGACTCGCGCGCCCGGGTGGTGAACCCGGCCGGGTCCTTGGCGGCGGCCTCGGCCATGTCCTCGAAGCCGACACCGAGCGGCAGGTAGGACAGCGGGTCGTGGGCGGAGGTCTGGTCGGTGACGATGTCGATCGGGGCGCCCATGGCGAGCAGCTGGGGCAGGACTTCGGCGGCGTTGCCGAGGACGCCGACGGACAGCGGCCGGCGCTGGTCGCGGGCCTCGACGGCCAGCTGGAGGGCGTGCTCCAGGGAGTCGGCCCGCACGTCCAGGTAGCGGTGCTCGATCCGGCGCTCGATGGCGCGCGGGTCGCAGTCGACGCAGAGGGCCACGCCGTCGTTCATGGTGACGGCGAGCGGCTGGGCGCCGCCCATGCCGCCCAGGCCGGCGGTCAGGGTGATCGTGCCGGCGAGCGTGCCGCCGAACCTCTTCGCGGCGACGGCGGCGAAGGTCTCGTAGGTGCCCTGGAGGATGCCCTGGGTGCCGATGTAGATCCAGGACCCGGCGGTCATCTGGCCGTACATGGTCAGGCCGAGGGCCTCCAGGCGCCGGAACTCCTCCCAGGTGGCCCAGTCGCCGACGAGGTTGGAGTTGGCGATGAGCACGCGCGGCGCCCACTCGTGGGTCTGCATGACGCCGACGGGGCGGCCGGACTGGACCAGCATCGTCTCGTCCTGCTTCAGCGTCCGCAGGGTGCGGACCATGGCGTCGAAGGAGCGCCAGTCCCGGGCCGCCCTGCCGGTGCCGCCGTAGACGACGAGCTTGTCGGGATGCTCCGCGACCTCGGGGTCGAGGTTGTTCTGCAGCATCCGCAGGGCGGCCTCCTGCTGCCACCCCAGGGCGCTCAGGTCCGTGCCGCGGGGTGCCCGGACGGGGCGGGGTCCTGACATGGTCTGCCTCCTGGCGGATTGCTGGCGGTGGCTGCGCCGCCGCATTGTTGCGGCCGTTATTCATATCCTCGTCATCTGAATAGAACCAGTCAACACGTTGGTCCGCCGCCGCGGGCGCGGCCCGGGTGTTTGGCTGGAAACCGGGCCGCCGGCGGCGACCGGCCGGGCGGCGTCCCGGGCAGTGACCACGACAGGCAGGGCAACGGCGCACGAGCGGACGGGTGGACCAGTGGACGAGGCGGAGGGCGCACGGGTGAGCGGAGCCGGCAGCGAGCGGACGAACCGGACGGACGGCACGGGGGCGAACGCGGTGAACGGAGCGGCGGGGGCCGCCGGCGCGGGAGGGGGCGCGGCGCACCACGCGCCGCACCGCGCGACGGACCCGGCGGCGGACCGCCCGGAGGGCCGGGCCGCCGGCGCGCCGCCGGGCGAGGCGGACCGGGCACGGGCCGTCCGGCGGGACGCGGCGGTGCGGGCCGCCGTGGAGCAGGGGCTGCTCGGCCCCCGCACGCCGATCGTCGGCCTCCTGGACGTCACCGGCATCAGGGAGTCGGCGGCGGCGCTGCGGGCGGCGTTCGGCGAAGTGGTGGCCCCGGGGACGCCGGTGCTGCACGCCTTCGCGGTGAAGGCGACCCCGCTGGTGCCGGTCCTGCGGCTGCTGCACGAGGAGGGCGTCGGCGCCGAGGTGGCGAGCCCCGGCGAGCTGGCGCTGGCGCGGGCGGCCGGGATCCCGCCGGCCCGCGTCGTCCTGGACTCGCCCGCGAAGACCCCGGCCGAGCTGCGCGAGGCACTGGCGCTGGGGATCGCCGTGAACGCGGACAACCCGCAGGAGCTGGAGCGCATCGACGCCCTGCTCGCCCACGACCCGGGTCCGGCCGCGGGCGGCCCCCTCTCCCCCGTCGGCATCCGGGTGAACCCGCAGCTCGGTGGGGGCTCGATCGGGGCGCTGTCGACCGCGACGGCGACCTCGAAGTTCGGGGTGGCGCTGCGCGACGAGGGGGCTCGCGCCTGGGTGGTGCGCGCCTTCCTGGACCGTCCGTGGCTGACCCGGCTGCACGCGCACACCGGTTCGCAGGGCATCCCGCTGTCCCTGATGACGCGCGGCGTGGCCGAGACGTACGCGCTGGCCGAGGAGATCAACGAGCGGGCCGGACGGCGGCAGATCGACACCCTCGACATCGGCGGCGGGCTGCCGGTGAACTTCTCCTCCGAGACGACGGACCCGACGTTCGCCCGGTACGCCCGGGCGCTGCGCGAGGCGGTCCCCGGGCTGTTCGACGGGCGGTACGGGCTGGTGACCGAGTTCGGACGGTCGCTGCTGGCCCGGCACGGCACGGTGGTGGCGCGGGTCGAGTACGCCAAGAGCGCCGGCGGGCGCCCCGTCGCGGTCACGCACGCGGGCGTCCAGGTCGCGACGCGGACGGTGTACGCGCCGGGCTCCTGGCCGCTGCGCATCGCCGCCTACGACGCGCAGGGGCGGCCCAAGCGGGGGCCCGAGGTCGTGCAGAACGTGGCCGGGCCGGCCTGCTTCGCGGGCGATCTGCTGGCCGAGGGCCGCGCGCTGCCGCTGCTGGAACAGGGCGACTACGCGGCGGCGCTGGACACCGGCGCCTACTATTTCGCGCACCACTACGCCTACAACTCGCTGGCCCGGCCGGGCGTCCACGGCTTCGTCCGGGACGGCTCGGGCGGCGTCACGTTCGCCACCGTGCGCGAGGCGCAGACCCCGGCGGAGATCGTCGCCGAGGCGGGCGGCGAGCACGCGCGGGCGCTGGCCGGCCTGGCCGTACGCGCCCGCCCGTGACGCGGCCGGGCGAACGCGCCGTCCGGCGCTCCCGCCCGGGGCACAGCCGACCCACACTAGCCGCCCCGTCGCATGTTCCACCGGAAAATGCCAGAAGCCTCACCCCTCCCGCCTACGGTGCGTAGCGTCTGGGTCACTCAACCGAACCGCAGGCGGGAGGGGAGCCACGGTGCCCGGAATCGACGAGTGCTTGCTCGAAGCGATGCGCCTGCCCGGTGCCCGGGGTGTCGCGCTGGTCGACTGGACCAGCGGGCTGGCCCTGGGCACCGTCGGGGAGTCCCCGGGCGGTGACCACGAGGCCAGCGCGGCGGAGGCCGCCGAGCTGGCCCGGATGGCCGCCGAGCACGGCGCCTTCGCACCGGCCGGTGAGGCCGGCGCCGACGACCCCCCGCTCGAGGACCTGATCATCAGCAACCGCGACAGCTACCACCTGCTGCGGTTCGTGCGGACCACCTTCGACAGCAGCGTCTTCCTGCACCTGTGGCTGACCCGCGCGGAGGGCAACCTCGCGCTGGCCCGCATCCGCCTCGGCGAGATGGCCGGACGGCTGGTGCTGGGATGACCATGGTGAAGGAGACTCCCCCGCCGCTGCCGGTACGGAACCGGACCGCGGCCGGTGAACGGCCCCGGGACGGTGTCTCGCCGATGCTGACCCGGCTCGCCGCCGAACGCGCCAGCGGCGTCCTGGTCCGCGAGCGCGGCACGCTCCACCTCGCCGAGGGGGAGGTCGTGCACGCCGAGAGCCCGTGCGCCCCGGACCTCGGTGTCCTCCTGGCGGCCCACGGCACCCTCGACGCGGAGACCTGGCAGGAGGCGGTGGCCCGCGCCGACGAACGACGCCCGGTGGGCCGCCTGCTCGTGGCCGCCGGCCACCTGACCGAGGCCGAGCTGGAGCTGTGCCACCTGGGGGCGCTGTACGACGCGGCGTACTTCGCGCTGGCGCCGAGCAGCACGCCGGGCCGCTTCCGCTACGGCACGGCGCACCGGCCCGGCACGGCACGCCCGGTGCCGGTCGCCGCCCTGGAGCAGGCCGCCCTCCGCGGCCGGGAGGTGCTGCACCGCGTCCTGCCCGACGCCCGGACGGACAGCGCGCCCCTGATCCGTGCCGACCCCGCCGGGACGCCGTCCCTCACCCACCGGCAGCGGGCGGTCCTGGAGCGGGTCGACGGGGTGCGCACGGCCACGGACATCGCGCGCGACCTGGGCCGGCGGGCGTTCCCCGTGCTGGTGGACGTGCGGCGGCTGGCGGCGGCCGGACTGGTGCTGCCGGCGCCGGCGCCCGGACCGCCCGTGCCGGGACCGGCGCCCGGACCGCCCGCGCCCGGGCCGCCACCGGATCCCGGCGACGCGACGGTCGTCCCCGGCGACCCGCTGCCGTACGTCACCGATCCCCACATCACCTTGCTGAAGAGGCTCAGGGATGCGTTGGAGGCCCTTTGAGCGGCAACGACCGCAGGCCGGAAGGAGCGACCTGATGGCAGCCGAGGCAGACGTCCTCGACGAGCTCCGCCGGCTGCGCGCCCGCGTCCCCGGCCTCACCGGGGCCCTCGCGGCCACCGTCGACGGGCTGGTCGTGGCGCACGACACCCCCGGGCTGGAACCGGAGACCGTGGCCGCGCTCACCGCGACCGCCCTCGGCGTCGCCCTCAGGACGACCGACCTCACCGGCCGGGGCGGCTTCCGCGAGCTGCTCGTCCGCGGCACGAACGGCTACGTCGCGACGTACGCGGCGGGCCGCACCGCCGTGCTGACCCTGTTCGCCCAGGACCGGGTCAACGTCGGCCGCCTGCACCTGGAGGGACGCAGGGCGGGCGCCCGCGTCGGCGAGCTCGTCGACGCCGGGGCCACGCTCGCCCCACCCGCCACCGGGGGGTCCCCGCCACCGGCGGCCGGGCCCGCCCCGATCCGCACCAGAACCACGCGCGCGCCACGCGGCACCACCGCCGACGCGCGCACCGCAACCGACATCTGAGAGAAATCGAGGAAACGCACGCCATGGCCAACACCGAAACCGCGCTGAAGGAAGCACTCGCCTCCATCGAGGGCGCGACCGGAGTCGCCCTCGTCGACTACACCAGCGGCATGGCGCTGGGCACGATGGGCGGCAGCAAGAGCTTCGACCTGAACGTCGCCGCCGCCGGCAACACGGACGTGATCCGGGCCAAGCTGCGCACCATGGAGCACCTCGGGCTCAAGGGCCAGATCGAGGACATCCTCATCACCCTGTCCGACCAGTACCACCTGATCCGTCTGATCAGCGGGCGCGGCGGCAACGGTCTCTTCCTCTACCTGGTGCTGGACGGCAAGCGGGCCAACCTGGCGATGGCCCGCCACCAGCTCAAGAGGATCGAGGAGGTCCTCGAGGTCTAGGCCCTGTCTGACCGTTCGCGCCGGAACGGGCCTACACGAGTGCCGCGGTGCGGCGGCGGGCCCCTCCGGGAGCCGCGTCGCCGGCCGCGACGCCCGTGGTGCGGTACGCCTCGACCGTCCTGCCGGCGGGGCGTCCGCCGCGCCGGTCCAGCCAGTCGACGCGCACCCACAGCAGCGCCTCGCCCGTCCGCTCCAGCCGCCCCAGCCACGCCGCCTTCAGCCGCAGCCCGGCCCCGGCGCCGGCCAGCAGCAGACCGCCGGCCGCCGGCACGGCGAACGCACTGCCGAGGGCGGCCGCGAACGCCAGGAGCAGCCACCAGCGGTGCCCCCGGCGCCAGGCGCGCAGGCTCACGGCGCGGTCCTGCAGTACGTCGTGACGGCCGGCGCGGGCCGCCCCGCGGGCGAGCGCGGTGTAGCGCCGGCGACGGGCGCACGCCACCACGGCCGCGCACCCGAGGAACAGCGCGGCTCCCGACAGCAGGCCGATCCGGCGCCCCGTCAGCCCCGGTACCAGCGAACCGATTCCCGCCGCGCACACCCCGAGCCACCACATCGGCGCCGCTCCCGCGCGCACGACGACGGCCACCCGGGCCAGTCCCCGACCTCCGCGTGCCATGTGCTGCCTCCTCATCGTCCCGGACGTCCTGGCACACTCCGTGCGGACGGGGAGGTTAGCGGGGAAGCCTGAGACGAATCTGAGAGGACCGGCGCGGCCGGGCGCCGCGCGTCACTCCACGAACAGCCCCCGCGCGGCCGCCCTGGTGTCGAACTCCTCCAGCCGCGCCTGCGCGTCCGGCAGGCCGTCGCACATCGCCTCCAGCAGGACCCGGCCGAGCAGCATCGGCGCGCACGCGGTGTCGAAGGCGAGCCCGGTGCCGACGGCCGCGGGCAGCAGCACGTCGGAGTGGGCCGCGACGGGCGCGAAGGCCGAGTCCGCGACCGTGACGACGGTCAGCCCCGCGGTCCGGGCGTGGGCGAGGGCGTCCACGACCTCGCGCGGGTGCCGCGGCAGCGCGAAGCACAGCAGGGCCGATGCCCCCGCCCGCACGGCCGCGTCGATGCGGTCGTAGATCATCGTGCCGCCCTCGTTGAGCAGCCGGACGTCCGGGTGGACCTTGCCGGCGAAGTACGCGAAACCGTACGCCTGGGAGGCCGCGGCCCGCAGGCCGAGCACGGGCAGCGGGCGCGAGGCGGCGAGGACCCGGCCCGCCTTGTGCACCGGCCGGGGATCGGCCAGCGCCTCCGCCAGGTGCCGCAGGTTGGCGATCTCGGCCTCGACGGCCTGCTGGTACGCGTTGTACGACGCCGGCTCGGGCGGCTGACCGGCGGGCGCGGCCTCGCGCAGGTGCCGGCGCAGCGCCGGGTAGCCGTCGAACCCGAGCGCGACCGCGAAGCGGGTCACGGACGGCTGGCTGACCCCGGCCAGCTCGGCCAGCTCGACGCTGGACAGGAACGGCACGTCCGCGGCCCGCCGCACCATGCTGTGCGCGATGCGCCGCTGGGTCGGCGTGAGCCGGTGCCCCTCGAACAGCGCCTGCAGCCGTGCGGCCGGGCTGTCGGTCACGCTCATGACGCGCTCCCCCTCCAGATGTCCTCGACGCGGGAGAGTACAGCGCCGCCGGACGACGCGGCGGCCCGTGCGCCCGGGGCCGGGGAGGGCACCCCGCGCATTCTCTTCAGACGCCCTGCACCCTGCATGTCTCCATACAGTCACACAAGGGGCAGCCCCCGGCGAACACGGGGGCTAACCCCAGTGCGGGCCGCACGCCCGCTTCCTAGCCTGATGCGCATGACCGGAATGAACGCGCGGGACGCCGACCTGAGGAAGGAACTCGACGCCACGCTGCAAGCACGGCGGGAACTGGGCGAGGACTACGACTTGGCCCTGGTCGAGTCGTTCCTGGAGAAGGTCGAGCAGCGCATCGACGGGACCGTCGAGCGGCGGGTGCGCCGCGGGCTCGCCGAGCAGCAGATGGCGGTGGCGCGCGACACCCGGGGGCCGGGGGCCACCGACTCCTGGGGCGAGCGCTTCGGCTTCGGGATCGTCTCGATGGTGCTGGCGGTGCCGCTGTCCGCGATCGGCGGCGGCGTCGCCCACCTGCCCGGCCTCATCGTCGCGTGGGTCGGCATCGTCGGCGTCAACGCCGTCCAGGCCGCGCGCACCACCCCCGGCCTCTTCGGCCGCCGGCGCCGCGGCCCGGCGCAGGACGGCGACTGGGAGGACTGAGCCCGCGTACCGCGCCGCCCTGAGCAGCCGGCCGGGGCGGCGCCGCAGGGAGAAGGGGAAGAAGTCGTACGCGGGGACCGCCGCACCCCCGTGCTCGGGGGGCGGGACGACGGCGGTCCCCGCGGGGGACGCGGGCCGGGTCAGGCCGGGCTCGCGCGTCCTGGCGTCCATGGAGGTCCGGGAGCCGCTCCGGAGGTCCCTGACGCCGTTCGGCGCCGGCGGGGCGGGAGGCTCTCCCCCGTGCTCGACGCCCGGGAAGCACCCCGTCGCCCCTGCCGACACCCACTACTGTGCCGGGCGCGTGTTAAGCGGGTGCTGCGTGCACGTGACACGCTCGTACCACTTCCGCGCCCGCCCCTCGGCCGCAGGTCACCGCGCGTTTCCGCCGGCACCCGCGGTCCGGGGGCGGTCCGCTACTGCTTTCCGCCCTTGGCCAGGAAGGCCAGCAGGTCCTGCCGGCTGACCACGCCGGTCGGCTTGCCCTCGACGAGGACGATGGCCGCGTCCGCCGTGCCGAGCACGGACATCAGGTCGGCGACCGGCTCGCCGGAGCCGACCTGGGGCAGCGGGGCGGACATGTGCTTCTCCAGCGGGTCCTCGAGCGAGGCCCGCTTGGTGAACAGCGCGTCCAGCAGTTCCCGCTCCACCACGGAGCCGACGACCTCCGCCGCCATGACGTCGGGGTGCCCGGCGCCCGGCTTCACGATCGGCATCTGGGAGACGCCGTACTCGCGCAGCACCTCGATGGCCTGGCCGACGGTCTCGTCCGGGTGCATGTGGACCAGGGAGGGGATGCCGCCCTCCTTGTCGCTGAGGACGTCGCCGACCCGCGCGCTCGGGCCCTCGTTCTCCAGGAAGCCGTAGTCCGCCATCCACTCGTCGTTGAAGATCTTGCTGAGGTAGCCGCGCCCGCTGTCCGGCAGCAGCACCACGACGACGTCGTCCTCGCCGAGCCGCTCGGCCACCCGCAGCGCGGCGACGACGGCCATGCCGCAGGAGCCGCCCACCAGCAGGCCCTCCTCCTTCGCCAGCCGCCGGGTCATCTGGAAGGCGTCCTTGTCGGACACGGCGACGATCTCGTCGGCGACGGTGCGGTCGTAGGCGGTGGGCCAGAAGTCCTCACCGACGCCCTCGATGAGGTACGGCCGGCCCGAGCCGCCCGAGTACACCGAGCCCTCCGGGTCGGCGCCGATCACCTTCACCCTGCCGTCGCTGGCGTCCTTCAGGTAGCGGCCGGTGCCGGAGATGGTGCCGCCGGTGCCGACGCCGGCCACGAAGTGGGTGATCCTCCCCTCGGTCTGCTCCCACAGCTCCGGGCCGGTGGAGTGGTAGTGCGACAGGGGGTTGTTGGGGTTGGAGTACTGGTCTGGCTTCCAGGCCCCGGGGGTCTCGCGCACCAGCCGGTCGGAGACGTTGTAGTAGGAGTCCGGGTGCTCGGGCGCCACCGCGGTCGGGCACACCACGACCTCCGCACCGTAGGCGCGCAGCACGTTGATCTTGTCGGTGGAGACCTTGTCCGGGCACACGAAGATGCACTTGTAGCCCTTCTGCTGGGCCACGATGGCCAGGCCGACGCCGGTGTTGCCGCTCGTCGGCTCGACGATCGTGCCGCCCGGCTGGAGCTCCCCGCTCTGCTCGGCCGCCTCGATCATGCGCAGGGCGATGCGGTCCTTCACGGACCCGCCCGGGTTGAAGTACTCGACCTTCGCCAGGACGGTCGCCCTGATGCCCTTGGTGACGTTGTTGAGCTTCACCAGCGGGGTGTTGCCGACGAGGCTGATCATCGAGTCGTGGTAGTGCACCGTTGTCTCCGGTTGCTGCAAAGGATGCTGTCGTGGTGTCCCGCCAGCCTACGGCCCCGCGGGGGCGTCCACTCCCCGTTGAGATTGGCCGACGCCCTGTACGGGGCAAGCAGTGGGTGTGGGGCTACGAGGAGGTGGCGGCGAGGCATGACGAGCTTGTCGAGGGCGAGGGTGGCCAGGCGGATCGCGGCCGGCGCCGCGTACGGCGGGGGCGGGATCGGCCTGGCCGGCGCGGCCGCCGTCGGACTGCTGCTGGCCGAGGTGCAGCTGGCCAAGCGCCACGTGGGCAACGGCACGGACAACTACTTACCGGTGGCGGACGGGCTGTACGGCCGTGCCTACGACGTCCCCGGCGAGCCGGCGCTGCGCCTCGCCGTGCTCGGCGACTCGACGGCCGCGGGCCAGGGCGTCCACCGCGCCGGCCAGACCCCTGGCGCGCTGCTGGCCTCCGGGCTCGCGGCGGTCGCGGAGCGCCCGGTGGAGCTGCGCAACGTCGCCGTCCCCGGTGCCCAGTCCGACGACCTGGAGCGTCAGGTCGCGCTGGTCGTGGGCGATCCCACGCGGGTGCCGGACATCTGCGTGATCATGATCGGGGCGAACGACGTGACGCACCGGATGCCGCCGACGCGGTCGGTGCGGTACCTGGCGGCGGCGGTACGGCGGCTGCGCACGGCGGGCGCGGAGGTGGTCGTCGGCACCTGCCCGGACCTCGGCACGATCGAGCCGGTGCAGCAGCCGCTGCGCTGGCTGGCCCGCCGGGCCTCGCGCCAGCTGGCGGCGGCCCAGACGATCGGGGTGGTGGAGCAGGGCGGCCGGACCGTGTCGCTGGGCGACCTGCTCGGGCCGGAGTTCGCGGCGAACCCGCGCGAGCTGTTCGGCCCCGACAACTACCACCCCTCCGCCGAGGGGTACGCCACGGCGGCGATGGCGGTCCTGCCGACGCTGTGCGCGGCGCTCGGGCTGTGGCCGGCGGACGAGGACCGTCCGGACGCCGCCCGCCGCGAGGGCTTCCTGCCGGTGGCCCGTGCGGCGGCGGAGGCGGCGTCGGAGGCCGGTACGGAGGTCGCCGCGGCGATGCCGACGGGGCCCCGAGGGCCGTGGGCCCTGCTCAAGCGGCGCCGCCGCCGGCGGCTGCCGGAGCCGGAGACGACGCCCATCCAGCCCGCCCAGTAGGTCCTGTCCGACCCTGCGCGTCGTCGCCCGGAGGGCGGCCGCGCGGCGTCAGGTGCGTGCTCTCGGCGTGCCGGCCCCCGGCCCTCGTACGGGACGTACTCGGGTCCGGGGCCGGTGCGGCCAGCGGGGGTACCCCCTGCTCGACCGAAGCCGAGAGCTCGGGAGAGCGTGCAGGGCGTCGCGCGGCAGACGCGCATGGTCAGACAGGGCCTAGCCCCGGCCCAGCCCACGTCCCGCGGCACGTGGCCGAGTGGCGCCGCGGGGACGGTCGGGGTCCGAGCCGGGGCGGCGGGGCCGGCGGGGCGGGGTGGGACGGGGTCGCGGGCGGTCGCCGGAGCGGCCGGGCCGCAGGGGGAAGCGGCACCCGAGTCGGCGCGCGGACAAAGCAAGCGCTTAGAAAATTGCGGCCAGGGTCACACCACGCTCCTCGTGACCTGGACCATACGGACGGGTAACTTCCCAGACAGCCGGCAGACCCCTTCCGTAGGCCCCCGACGTCCCACCCATCCTCAACGAGGCGCTGTGCGCCGCGATTGTTCGACATGGAGCCGTGATGCCCGAAGCCGTCATCGTCTCGACCGCCCGCTCGCCCATCGGCCGCGCCTTCAAGGGCTCCCTGAAGGACCTGCGCCCCGACGACCTGGCCGCCACGATCGTCCAGGCCGCCCTCGCGAAGATCCCCGAGCTGGACCCCAGGGACATCGACGACCTGATGCTCGGCTGCGGCCTCCCCGGCGGCGAGCAGGGCAACAACCTCGGCCGGATCGTCGCCGTGCAGATGGGCATGGACCACCTCCCCGGCTGCACCGTCACCCGGTACTGCTCCTCGTCCCTGCAGACCTCCCGCATGGCCCTGCACGCCATCAAGGCCGGCGAGGGGGACGTGTTCATCTCGGCCGGCGTGGAGACGGTCTCCCGCTTCACCAAGGGCAACTCCGACAGCCTGCCGGACACGCACAACCCGCTGTTCGCCGAGGCCGAGGAGCGCACCGCCGCGGTCGCCGCGCAGGAGGGCACCACCTGGCACGACCCGCGCGAGGACGGGCTGCTGCCCGACCCCTACATCGCCATGGGCCAGACCGCCGAGAACCTGGCGCGCTTGAAGGGCGTCACCCGCGAGGACATGGACGAGTTCGGCGTGCGGTCGCAGAACCTCGCCGAGCAGGCCATCAAGAACGGCTTCTGGGAGCGGGAGATCACCCCGGTCACGCTGCCCGACGGCACCGTCGTCTCCAAGGACGACGGCCCGCGCCCCGGGGTGACCCTGGAGGGCGTCGCCGGCCTGAAGCCCGTCTTCCGCCCCGACGGCCTCGTCACCGCGGCCAACTGCTGCCCCCTCAACGACGGCGCCGCCGCGCTCGTCATCATGTCGGACACCAAGGCCCGTGAGCTGGGCCTGACCCCGCTGGCCCGCATCGTCTCCACCGGCGTCTCCGGCCTCTCCCCGGAGATCATGGGCCTCGGCCCGGTCGAGGCCTCGCAGCAGGCCCTGCGCCGCGCCGGCCTGACCATCGACGACATCGACCTGGTCGAGATCAACGAGGCGTTCGCCGCGCAGGTGATCCCCTCCTACCGCGACCTCGGCATCGACCTCGACAAGCTGAACGTCAACGGCGGCGCCATCGCCGTCGGCCACCCCTTCGGCATGACCGGCGCCCGCATCACCGGCACGCTGATCAACTCGCTGCAGTGGCACGACAAGCAGTTCGGCCTGGAGACGATGTGCGTCGGCGGCGGCCAGGGCATGGCGATGGTCATCGAGCGCCTCAGCTGACCCCCGCCGCCACGGCAGAGCGCCGGCGGCGGCAGCACACGGCGTGTCACCGGTGAACCGTCGGTGGCCGCCTTACCACCCACGGTGACGGAACGGCCCGGATTCCAGGAAACGACTTGGATCCGGGCCGTTTTGTGATCCAATCTCCCTCAGGATGTGACCTATCTCCCGAGGGGAGGGACGACGCAGGTCAGCGCAGGTCAGCACCGTTTCGCCAGGTGGCCCCCGACCGAAGTCCTGTCCGTTTCGTGACGTTACGCACTGACAGCCGGTCAGTTCACCCTTCAAGCTGATGTAGGAAGTCGGGGGTCTACCTTGAACCCGGGAGTACGTCAGTGAGCGCCATGCCGATCGCCTTGCTGCTCACCACGGCCGCCACCGGCGCCGTGGGCGTCGCCGTCCTGCGCAGCCTCATGGTGCTGCGCCGCCAGGTCGCGGCGCTGCACACGCAGCTCGCCGAGAACCACGCCGCCACGGGCGCACACGTGCCCGCCGCGCGCGCCGACGCGGACGCCGACGAGATACGCGCCGCCGTCGCGCAGGCACTCGCCGAGGAGCGGGAGCGCGAGCTGGCCGAGGCGCGCGCGTTCTGGGCCGCCCAGGAGGCCCGCGACGCCTCCGACGGTCCCACCCTGCTCGGACTGCCCGACAGCGAACTGTTCCTGCCGCGCCAGGCCGACCTCGTGGGGCTGGACTCGCTGGAGCCGGTGACCGAGGCCGGCAAGGACGCCGACGAGCTGTCCGGGGAGTCGCCGGAGCTGGCCGCGGCCCGCCGCCGCCACCCCTCGCACCCGGACTTCAGCCCGTCCCCGTCGCCGGTGGTGGGCGACCACGAGCGCACGGTCGCCACGCTGGAGGAGCTGGCCGAGTCCCGCGTCGGGCTGGCCGACGTCCGCCCGGGCCCGCTGGGCACCCTCGACGTCTACGTCTTCGCCGACGGCACCACCCTGTGCATGACCCCGGGCCACCGCGAGACCGCGGAGCGCCTGGCCGAAGCCCTGCGGGCGGGCCAGACCCCGACGCTGCTCGGCGGCTCGGGCGTCTCCGGCGCCTACAGCCTCACCTTCGCCTGCGGCGAGGAGAACGTGTACATCCTGGCGGACCGGGTCATCGCCTCACTGTGAGGCGGTGAGGGGCGGCCCACCGGGCGGCTCCGTCAGCTCACACGCCCGCCCGCTGCTGCGCCTCCCGCACCAGCTCGACCGCCTCCGCCACCTCCGCCTCGCTGCGCAGCACCAGCGCCAGATCGTGCACGGCGACCGTCACCTGGTCGGCGGCCGCGAACATCCCGGCGTCGGGCATCTCCCGCGGCTGCGCTCCGGGGTCCTCGATCAACTGCGCCCGCCGCGCCAGCTCCCGGGCCAGCGCCAGCGCCTCGGCGGCGGCGCCCCGCTGGAGCCGGCTCTGCGGAGCGGCCCGCAGACGGTCGGCGAAGTGATCCACTGCCCGGGTCAGAGGTGTCGTGTCAACCACGCCGTGAGATTACGCGTCGCAGCGGGACTGTTGCCAACGGGCTACCGCTCAGGCACGGTGACCTGAAGGACCGGCTTCATCGAATGCGTCCGGAGGCGCCGATGTCCCAAGTCTTCTCCGAGGAGACCCATCGCAACCTGCTCGCCCGCATCCCCCGCTGCACCGGTCGTGAAGTCTCCGACTGGCTGCGCACCGTCGAAGAAGGCCCCGCCCTCTGCTTCGAGGAGAAGGTCAGCTGGCTCCGCCACGAGCACGACCTCGCGTACGGCCACGCCAAGGCGATCATCCACGAGTACGACCTGAGAAGGGCCGCGCGCAAGCTGCGCTGAGCGCACACGGCCGCCCGTCCACGCCGGAGCGCCGGGTACGGCGAAGGGCCCCGGGGGAACCCGGGGCCCTTCGCCCGCTGTGTGTCCGGATCGGTCGGACGGCCGCGCGGACCGGCCGGCCTGTCGCGGCAGGCGTCAGTCGTCGCTGTTGAGGATCGCGATGATCCGCAGGAACTCCATGTAGATCCACACCAGCGTCAGGGTGAGGCCGAAGGCCGCGAGCCAGGCCTCCTCGCGCGGGGCGCCGTAGGCGATGCCGTCCTCGACCTGCTTGAAGTCCAGGGCGAGGAAGCAGGCGCCGAGGATGATGCCGACGATGCCGAAGAAGACACCGAGCGGGCCGCTGCGGAAGCCGAGGCCGTCACCGCCGCCGAAGACGGCGAACAGCAGGTTGACCGCCATCAGCAGCACGAAGCCCAGCGCCGCCGCCATCACGAAGCCGTAGAACCGGCGGTTGACGCGGATCCAGCCCGCCTTGTACGCCACCAGCACGCCGGCGAAGACCGCCATCGTGCCGATCACGGCCTGCATGGCCGCGCCGCTCGCGATGTGGGTGTCGACGATATTGGAGACGACGCCGAGGAAGACGCCCTCGAAGGCCGCGTACGTCAGGATCAGCGCGGGCGAGGCCTTGCGCTTGAAGGACTGCACCAGCGCCAGCACCATGCCGATCAGCGCGGCGCCGATGCCGATGCCGTAGGAGCGGCCGAGGCTGGCGGTGTCGACCGGCAGCAGCGCCCAGGCGAGGGCGGCCGTGACGATCAGCGTGCCCAGCGTCGAGGCCGTGCGCACGACGACGTCGTCCATCGTCATCCGGCCGGTGGTGACCGGGGCCTGCGGCGGGGCGTAGACGTCCTGCTGGGCGTACGGGTTCTGGGCGTACGGGTTCTGTCCGTGGGGGCTGCCGCTCGGCTGGGCGTAGGGGTTGCCCTGCGCGTACGGACTGCCCTGCGTGCCGACAGCGGGTCCCCCGGCCTGCGGCGCGGCGTCGAAGCCCGCGTAGCCGTTGTCGCGGCTGAACCCCCGTCGCGAGAAGACCGGGTTTCTGCTCCTCATCTCACTCCTCCATGGCCGCGCTGCGCGGCCTTGGCTCAAGAGTAATGGAAAGGCAAAGGATCCACTCTGGTACCTGGGGAGGATCTTTCCCTCGTGCTGCTGCGGAACACGCTAACCGGGCTGGTGATTCCCGCCAGTGCGCGGCCTCATTCATGACCGATCCGGGACACGTCCGGAACCAGCCGGAGATCATCGCGACCCCGGCACCGGGGAGTCGTCCGGTCCCGGCGGCGGGCCTTCACCCGATCGGGAAGCCGGTGTACGCCTCGGCGAGCTCGGTCCCGGCCGCGCGGGAGGTCGCGATCCGGTCCAGGCGGGCCAGTTGCAGGCGGTCGTCGAAGGGGGTGGCGTCCGGGTCGCGGTGCAGCATCGTCGTCATGTCGTAGGAGAAGCGCTCGGCCTGCCAGACCCGGCGCAGGCAGGTCGCCGAGTAGGCGTCGAGGAGCTCCGTCGAGCCGGTCTCCTCGAGGTGCGTCAGCGCCCGGGCGAAGGTGACGACGTCCCCGACGGCGAGATTCAGCCCCTTGGCACCCGTGGGCGGCACGATGTGGGCGGCGTCCCCGGCGAGGAAGAGGCGGCCGTGGCGCATGGGCTCGTGCACGTAGGAGCGCATCGGCGTGACCGACTTCTGGGTGACGGGGCCGCGCCGCAGCTCCCAGCCGTCGGCGGTCTCGAAGCGCCGCTCCAGCTCGTCCCAGATCTCCGCGTCGCCCCACGCCCCGGCGTCGGTGCCCGCGGGCACCTGGAGGTAGAGCCGGGAGACGGCGGGGGACCGCATGGACAGCAGGGCGAAGCCGCGGTCGTGGCGGGCGTAGACGAGCTCGTCGTGCGAGGGGGCGACGTCGGCCAGGATGCCGAGCCAGCCGAAGGGGTACGTGCGCTCGAAGACGCGGGAGAGCGAGGCGGGCACCGCCTTGCGGGCCACACCCCAGAAGCCGTCGCAGCCCACGACGTAGTCGCACTCCAGCACCTCCTCGCGCCCCTGGTACCGGAACGGCACGCGGGGCCGGTCGCCCTCCGCGTCCTCCACGGCCAGCGCCTCGGCCCCGAACAGCAGCGGGCCGCCCTGATCGAGCTGGAGAGCGATGAGGTCCTTGCAGACCTCGGTCTGGGCGTAGACCGTCACCGACCGGCCGCCGGTGAGCGCGGGGAAGTCGACGCGGTGGCGTCGCCGGTCGAACCGCAGCTCGATCCCGTCGTGCCGCAGCCCCTCCCGGTCCATCCGCTCCCCGGCGCCGGCCGCGCGCAGCACGTCGACGGTGCCCTGCTCCAGGATCCCGGCCCGCTGGCGCTGCTCGACGTAGGCGCGGTCGCGGCTCTCCAGGACGACCGAGTCGATCCCGGCCCGGTGGAGCAGCCGGGCGAGGAGCAGGCCGGCGGGGCCGGCTCCGATGATGCCGACGGTCGTGCGCATCGTCGTTCCCTTCGGGTGAGGCGTCTTTGCCGGGGGAGTCAGCCGGGGTCCGCTCGCCGATGGTCGCGAAGGGCGTTCGCGAGCTTGCGCCCGCCCTCCTGTTCGTGTGGTGAACTTTCCTTCACTGACGTCGCGCATGAGTTTCCGTCCGCCCTCACCCGATGTCAATGGTTCCCCCGGAAGGACGACGGCCCGGCACCGCGGACGCCGCCGGGGGCGCCGGACCCGGCCGGGCCGTTCGGCCGCGCCGCTCGGGGCGGACCCGGCCGGCACACCGGTGGCCCGCGCGAGCTTCGACGGTCCGAGCGGGAGGTGCTTCCCGGGTCCGCCCGCGGCCGTCGCGCTGCGGTTGCCGCCGCCCCGCCCACCTCGTTAGCTGGAACGAGGGGCGAGGCCCGACGGGCGACGAGGAGCGGCGATGATCACGCAAGAGCAGATCGAGCGAATCCTGCGGCTGAGAGGCAACGGACTCCCCCTGGTGTCCCTGTACATCCCGGTGAACCCCGGCAGGCCCGGGCCCGACCGCCGGGAATACGACAGTCGCCTGTCGAGCCTGCTGAACCGCATCCGGCCGCTCGCGGAGGACGCGTCGGCCGAGCACGCCGTGCGGCTCTCGCTCCGCGAGGACATGTCCAGGATCGGGAAGACACTGAATAAGGAGCCCCTCCGGCCGGGAACCCTCGCGGTCTTCTCCTGCGCCGGCCACGACATCTACGAACAGGTGTGGCTGCCCCGCAGGACGCGCGAGAGCCTCGTGGTGGACGCCGATCCGCATGTCCGGCCTCTCCTGGGTGTGCTCGACGAGTACTACCGCACCTGCGTCGTCGTGGTCGACAAGAGGGAGGGCCAGGTCTGGGAGTACTACCTCGACGAGGTCCGCGAGCTTGAGGCGATCCGTGACCGCGTGCTGCACAAACACGCCTACGCCGAGGCGTACTCCGAGCACCGCGTCCGCAACAAGGCGGACGAGCTGAGCAAGAAGCACTACCGACGGCTGGTCGGCGAGCTCAGGCAACTGTTCGCGGGCGGGGGCTACGACCTGCTCGCCGTCGGCGGTGAGTCGCACGAGGTGCCGGTCTTCGTCGGCTTCCTGCCGGGTGAGCTGACGGACCGCCTCGCCGGGACCTTCGCTCTCGACCGGGAAGGCGCGACGCCCGAGGACATCCGGCAGAAGGTGCGGGAGCTCGTCGCCGGCCACGCCGAGGAGGAGCAGCGGCGGCTGGTCGGCGAGATCCTCGAGGCCAAGGCGGCCGGCAGGCCTGCCGCCGTCGGGCTCGACGAGACGCTGTGGGCGGCGTCCCTGGCCGCGATCCGGGCACTGGCGGTGGACGAGCAGGCCGTCGTACCGGGCTTCGTCTGCGACCGGGACGGGCTGCTGACCCGCTCGGGGAAGACCTGCCCGCTCTGCGGGGAGGCGCTGCGCGAGGTGCCCGACGTGATCGACGAACTGGCCGGGGCCGTCATCGACGACGGAGGCGAGGTGCGGCACGTGGACACGGAGACGGAACTGCGCACGCAGCAGGCCGGAGCCCTGCTGCGGTTCGAACTCCCCCCGCAGCCGAACTCCGCCCAGTAGTTCAGCCGACCCTCTTGACTGTGCCGCAAACCGGGGCAATCGTGGCAGTCAGGACCGGTCAACCGCGACAGGGTTCCTCCGTGGAACACCTGTCGGGCACCGGCCAGGTCCCCGGCGATTTCTGAGAGATGCGAAAGTGTTGATCGGGACTTTCCGGGGACCGCCGCTGCCCACGGGCACTCCCATGGTGGTGCACCCATGGAGTGGCCGGCGCCGTGGCGTCCGTGCCGCACAGCCCGGAGCAGGAGAACTCCGCTGCCGGCGTCGGCCGGGCGTGAGTCCGGGTCAGAGCCGGTGGGTACTCGGCGACGTCCTCCGCGCACTCCTGGAGCCTGACGCCTCGGTCCGGGGGACGGTGCCGGCCGGTACGCGGCGATGACGGCGCACCGGCGACGGTGTTCCCGCCGCGTTCCCACTCCCAGCCGAGCCGCGAGCGGGCACACGGCGTTTGCGCTGGTCACTCACGGTAAGGGGAGTGGTGCCCGGAACCGGACTCGAACCGGTACGCCCGCGAGGGGCAGCGAGGTTTAAGCTCGCCGTGTCTGCATTCCACCATCCGGGCAGGCCATGGGCTCCGCGTCGAGGTTCGAGCCTATCGGGACGGCTCCCTCCGAACTGCGGTACGCCGGGCCGACGTTGTCTTATTTTATTGGCGTCTGAGGGAGCATCAGAACTTCGAGTGGGCCATAGGCACTTGCCAGTAGCCTTCCGCGCGGTGGGCGATGGTGCATGCGGAATGACGGGATTTCACCGTCCGAACCAGGGAGCTCCACCTGTTCTTGACGTCCCCCCGGTCAGGGACGGCCGTCATCCCCAGGTATGACGCGAACCAGTGCGGTCCGACCCGAGTCGCCCCCCGGAACGGGAACAGCGGCTGACTCCACGGGCGCCGGCGGCGGACACGATGGACAACGTCCTCGTCCCGCACCTCGCCGTACCGTCAGGAGCCCCGCACGTGACCACCTCATCCATCGCCGGCCGGACCACCGCCGTGGCCGCACGCGCCACGGATCTGTCGAAGATCTACGGACAGGGCGAGACCCAGGTGGTCGCCCTCGACCGGGTCTCCGTCGACTTCCGGCAGGCCGAGTTCACCGCCATCATGGGCCCGTCCGGGTCCGGCAAGTCCACGCTGATGCACTGCGTGGCCGGCCTGGACACGTTCTCCTCCGGCTCCGTGCGGATCGGTGAGACGGAACTGGGCGCGCTGAAGGACAAGCAGCTCACCAAGTTGCGCCGGGACAAGATCGGCTTCATCTTCCAGGCGTTCAACCTGCTGCCGACGCTGACCGCGCTGGAGAACATCACCCTCCCGATGGACATCGCGGGCCGCAAGCCGGACCGGCAGTGGCTGGACACCGTGATCGGGATGGTGGGGCTGTCCGACCGGCTTCGCCACCGGCCCTCCCAGCTGTCGGGCGGCCAGCAGCAGCGCGTCGCCGTCGCCCGCGCCCTGGCCTCCAGGCCCGACATCGTCTTCGGCGACGAGCCCACCGGAAACCTCGACTCACGCTCGGGCGCCGAGATCCTGGGCTTCCTGCGCAACTCCGTGCGGGAACTGGGCCAGACGGTGGTCATGGTGACGCACGACCCGGTGGCCGCCGGGTACGCCGACCGGGTGGTGTTCCTCGCCGACGGACGGATCGTGGACGAGGTGCACGGACCCACGGCGGAGTCCGTGCTGGACCGCATGAAGCGGTTCGACGCCAAGGGCCGCACCAGCTGACGTCCCCGTACTCCCACGCTCCCACTGGACTGAGACAACCCATGCTCCGCACCGCCTTGCGCACCGTATTCGCGCACAAGGCCCGGCTCCTCATGACCGTGCTCGCCGTGATGCTCGGCGTCGCGTTCGTGTCGGGGACCCTGGTCTTCACCAACACCATCTCCGACGCGTACCGGAAGAGCTCCGCCAAGGGCTTCGACCAGGTCGACGTGGCCGTGGAGCCCGCCTACCAGGAGGGCTCGGGCGACCGCCTCGGCAAGCGCGCCGAACTGACTTCCGCCGAGCTGGACAAGAGCGCCCGCGTTCCGGGCGCGGCGTCCGCCGTCGGCGTCGTCCGCGGCTTCACCGCCATCGCCGGCAAGAACGGCAAGCTGATCGGCGACGGCTTCCAGTCGCAGGGCGGCAACTACTGGGGCACGAAGGACCCCCGGTACCCGCTCGCCGAGGGCCGCGCCCCGCACGGGGCGGGCGAGGTGCTCGTCGACTCCGGGACCGCCCGGCGCGCCGGATACGCGGTCGGCGACACCGTCCGCCTCTCGGTCGACGGCCCCGTCCTGAAGCCGACGATCACCGGCGTCTTCACCACCGACGACGGCAACGTCGCCGCCGGCGGCAGCCTCGCCCTCTTCGACACGGCCACGGCCCAGCGGCTGTTCGGCAAGCCGGGCACGTACGACGAGATCGACGTGACGGCGAAGGCGGGCGTCGGCGAGGCCGCGCTGAAGGCGCAGCTGGACCGGGCGCTGCCGAAGGGCCGGACGCAGACCACCACCGGCCGGCAGCTCGCCGACGACCAGGCGCGGGCGATCGCCGCCTCCATGAGCGGCATGCGCCAGGGCCTGCTGGTGTTCGCCGGCATCGCGCTGTTCGTCGGCACCTTCATCATCGCCAACACCTTCACCATGCTGGTCGCCCAGCGCACCAGGGAACTGGCGCTGCTGCGGGCGGTGGGCGCCTCGCGGCGGCAGGTCACCCGGTCGGTGCTGACCGAGGCGTTCGTGGTGGGCGCGGTGGCCGCCGTGACCGGCCTGGTCGCCGGCGTCGGCATCGGCGCCGGGCTGCGCTCGCTGATGGGCTCCTTCGGCGCGACGGTGCCCGGCGGGCCGCTGGTCGTCACGCCCGGCACCGTCGGCGCCGCCCTCGCGGTCGGCATCCTGGTGACCATGCTGGCGGCCTGGCTGCCGGGCCGCAGGGCGGCGAAGATCCCGCCGGTCGCGGCGATGAGCAGCATGCACGCGAAGGCGACCACCAGGTCGCTGGTGCTGCGCAACACGATCGGCGCCCTGTTCTCGGCCGCGGGTGTCGCGGTGGTCCTGGCGGCCACGACCATGGACGGCTCGGACGGCGAGGCGCCCATGGGTGTCGGCGCGGTGCTCCTCATCACCGGCGTGTTCGTCCTGACCCCGCTGCTGTCGCGCCCGCTGGTCGCGGCCGCGGCACCCGTCCTGCGCGCCTTCGGCGTCTCGGGCAGGCTGGCCCGCCGGAACTCGGTGCGCAACCCGCGCCGTACGGCGGCCACGGCGTCCGCGCTGATGATCGGCCTGACCCTGATCACCGGCATGACGGTGATGGCGGGCAGCCTGCAGACGTCGATCGACAGGATGGCGTCGGCCGCGATCAGGGCCGACTACGTGGTGTCGATGGCCAGCGGCACCCCCCTCTCCCCGGAGGTGGACAGGAGGCTGCGGGCCACCGAGGGGGTGACCGCCACCAGCCCGCTGCGCAACGCCCCGGCCCGCGTCGACGGCGGGACCGAGTACCTGACCGGCGTCAACGGCGCCGTGATCGGCCGGCTGACGGACCTCCCGGTCGACGACGGCTCGTTCACGGTCGACGGCACGAGGACCGTCGTCGACGACGACACCGCCCGCTCCCACGGCTGGCACGCCGGTTCCTCCTTCACCGTCGCCTACGAGGACGGCCGCAAGCAGCGGCTGACCGTCGCCGGGGTGTACCAGGGCAACGAGATGATGCGCGGCATCATGCTCGACAACGCCACCCTCGCCCCGCACCAGCCGGACCCGTCCGACATGCAGGTCATGGTCAAGACGGCCGGCGGCGCCACGGACACGGTCAAGGACCGGCTGGAGAAGGCCCTCGGCTCCAACCCGGCCATCAGGGTCCAGGACAAGAAGGACCTCTCCGACGACATCGCGCGGATGTTCACGCTGATGCTGAACATGCTCTACGGCCTGCTGGCGATGGCGGTGATCGTGGCGGTCCTCGGTGTCGTCAACACCCTGGCCATGTCCGTGTTCGAACGCTCCCAGGAGATCGGCATGCTCCGCGCGATCGGCCTGGACCGCGGGGGCGTCAAGCGGATGGTCCGTCTGGAGTCCCTGGTCATCTCCCTCTTCGGCGGTGTGCTCGGCATCGGGCTGGGCGTGTTCTTCGGCTGGGCGGCCGGTGAGCTGCTCGGCACCAGGATGGCGACCTACGAACTGGTCCTGCCCTGGGCCCGGATGGGTGTCTTCCTGCTGCTGGCCGCGGCGGTCGGCGTGCTGGCGGCGCTGTGGCCGGCCCGGCGGGCGGCCCGGCTGAACATGCTCCAGGCCATCAAGTCGGAGTAGCCCGCAGAAGAACGCGTGGTCCGCCCCGGGTCACCCCGGCCGCGTCAGGCCCCCGTTCCGGTGCGGATGCCAACAGCATCCGGTGCGGAACGGGGGCCCTGCGGGTGCGTGCGCGCCGGGCGGCGGGCGGCCCCCCGCGCGGCGCGGGCGCGGCCGGGCCGCGCGCCGGGCCCGGCCTACGGCCGTGCGGCTCCCCAGGTGCGGGCCCGCAGCGGCATGCCCGCGTCGCCCGACGCCGGGGTCTTCACGGCCAGTACCTGGTTGACGCCGATGCGGTTGCGCTCGAAGGCGACGGCGGAGGCCGCCATGTACAGGCGCCAGACGCGGGCACGGCCGGGACTGGTGAGGTCCACGGCCCGGGCCCAGTCCGCCTCCAGGTTGGCGACCCAGCGGCGCAGGGTGTGCGCGTAGTGCTCGCGGATCGACTCCACGTCGCGCACCTCGAAACCGGCGCGCTCCAGCTGGGTGACGGTGGTGCCGATCGGCGCGAGTTCGCCGTCCGGGAAGACGTAGGCGTCGATGAACCGGTTTACCGTGTAGGCGGACTCGTCGTTCTGCGGGCGGCGGGCGATCTGGTGGTTGAGGAGCCGCCCGCCGGGCACGAGCAGCGCGTACAGGTCGCGGGCGTACGCCAGGTAGCGCAGGGCGCCGACGTGTTCGGCCATGCCGATGGAGGAGACGGCGTCGTACGGGCCGTCCCGGACGTCCCGGTAGTCCTGCACGCGGATCTCCACCCGGTCGGTGAGACCCTCGTCGGCGACCCGCTTGCGGGCGTACGCGGCCTGCTCCTGGGACAGGGTGACGCCGACGACGCTCACGCCGTGCTCGCGGGCCGCGTGCAGGGCCATGGAGCCCCAGCCGCACCCGACGTCGAGCAGCCGCTGACCAGGCCTCAGGTCCAGCTTGCGGCAGACCAGTTCCAGCTTGTCGCGCTGCGCCTGTTCGAGGGTGGCGTCGGGTTCCGGGGCCGGCCAGTAGGCGCAGGAGTACACCATGGACGGGCCGAGCACGAGCTCGTAGAAGTCGTTGCCGACGTCGTAGTGGTGGCTGACGGCGCGCCGGTCGGAGTGCTTGGTGTGCAGGTGGCCGCGGCGGCGCACCTCCTCGCGGGGCGGCACGGGCGGCAGCGGGAGGCCGCCCAGCTTCACCAGGCCCCGGATCGCGGCCCGCACCTCCGGGTCGCGCAGCGCCTGCGTCAGGGTGCGGGCGTCCTCGCCGCGCTCCCAGACGAGCCCCGACATCAGGTCCAGGGCGGCGTACAGGTCGCCCTCGACGTCGAGGTCGCCCGCCACCCAGGCCCGGGCGAGGCCCAGCTCCCCCGGTTTCCACAGCAGCCGGCGCAGGGCGCGGCGGTTACGGACGACCAGCGTCGGCCCGTGCGACGGGCCCGCCGGCGAACCGTCCCAGGCGCGGATGCGCACGGGGAGCGGAGCTCCCAGTGCCTGTTCGAGCAGACTCTTGAGCCGCGGCGCGGCATCGGCCATGGCGCACACCTCCGTGGTGAGGAACCCCGATGGGGGGTTACCACGTAAACGCCGCCAGGCCTACCGGGCAGTCCCGCAAAGGAGTTACGGCCGGGCAAAACAGTTGTAGCGGCCACACACTGTGTGTCACCCGTCCGGATCACCGGCCGGAGGCAGCCGCCCGGACCACCGGCCGTCGGCGTGTCCGTCCCCGCCCGGACCACCGGCAAGGGGCGGACATGCCGAAGGGCCTCCCGCACCACGGATGGCGGGAGGCCCTTCGGGTCGTTCGGTGACCGCCGGGTCAGGAGGCCTTGGCCTTCTCCTCGGTCTTCGGCGCGGCGGCGACCGGCGCCGGCTTGGCGGCCTCGTAGAACTCCTCGCGCGGGTTCTCCATGGCGCCGAGGGAGACGACCTCGCGCTTGAGGAACATGCCGAGGGTCCAGTCGGCGAAGATGCGGATCTTGCGGTTCCAGGTCGGCATCGCCAGACCGTGGTAGCCGCGGTGCATGTACCAGGCGAGACGGCCCTTGAGCTTGATCTTCATCTTGCCCATGACGATCATCGCGACGCCCTTGTGCAGGCCGAGGCCCGCGACCGCGCCCTTGTTGGCGTGGCTGTACTCCTTCTGCGGGAAGCCCCGCATGCCGGACACCACGTTGTCGCCGAGGACCTTGGCCTGGCGCAGCGCGTGCTGGGCGTTCGGCGGGCACCAGGCGTTCTCCACGCCGGCCCGGCGGGCGGCGAGGTCGGGCACCTGGGCGTTGTCGCCGGCGGCCCAGATGTAGTCCGTGCCCTTGACCTGGAGCGTGGGCTCGCAGTCGATGTGCCCGCGCGGGCCGAGCGGGAGGCCGAAGCGGGACAGCGCCGGGTTCGGCTTGACGCCCGCCGTCCACACGATCGTGTTGGAGTCGACCTCGAGGCCGTTCTTCAGCACCACGTGGCCGTCGACGCAGGAGTCCATGGAGGTGGAGAGGTAGACCTCGACCCCGCGGCCCTCCAGGTGCTCCTTGCCGTACGTGCCGAGCTTCGGCCCCACCTCGGGCAGGATCTTGTCGGCGGCGTCGACGAGGATGAAGCGCATGTCCTCGCGGGACACGTTCCGGTAGTACTTGGCCGCGTCCCGGGCCATGTCCTCGACCTCGCCGATCGTCTCGGCGCCGGCGAAGCCACCGCCGATGAAGACGAACGTGAGCGCCTTGCGGCGGATCTCCTCGTCGGTCGTGGAGTCGGCCTTGTCCAGCTGCTCCAGGACGTGGTTGCGCAGGCCGATGGACTCCTCGATGCCCTTCATGCCGATGCCCTGCTCGGCGAGGCCGGGGATCGGGAAGGTGCGGGAGACCGCGCCCATCGCGACGACCAGGTAGTCGAAGGGCAGCTCGTACGCCTCGCCCACGAGCGGGGCGATCGTGGCGACCTTGCGGTCCTGGTCGATGGTGGTGACCCGGCCGGTGAGGACCTCCGCCCTGGGAAGCACGCGCCGCAGCGGGACGACGACGTGACGCGGGGAGATGCTGCCGGCGGCGGCTTCGGGGAGGAAGGGCTGATAGGTCATGTACGACCGGGGGTCGACGACCGTGACGGTCGCCTCGCCGTAGCGCATCTTCTTGAGAATGCGCCGAGCTGCGTACAGGCCTACGTACCCACCGCCTACTACGAGGATCCTGGGACGCTCCGTGGTGCTCATGGCATCGAGTATCCACCTGCCCCAGGGGGGTGGCTCGTGCGCCCCTTCACAAGCTCGGGCAGGCCCTGTGCTACACTCCGCGCCCCGCGTGACGCAGATCATGGCGGCGGCAGGGAACCACGCCGCCTCACAGTCCGTTGTCAATGCCGCGTGAGCTGCCCCTCCGGGCCGACAGGCCGTCGGACCGGGCGTCGGCACCCTCCTTCACGAGTCGCCGGACACCACCGCTCAGCACAGCGTCCCAGCCTCCGCGCACCCTCGGAAGGGCCCATTCGGCCCTCCTTCCGCGCCGCCGGGACGGCAGTTCTTGTGAAGAACTTCACGAACTTTCCCGGCGAACACTGCCGGGGGCCACGGCCCGGGCCCCGGAAACGTGCTCATACGTTATCGGACCTGCTCAGCGGAGGCTACTGGTCAGTAGCAAACGAGACGCACGCCACCGGCCGCGGGAGACCCGCGCCACGGCGACCCGGCCCCGCACCCGCGAGGGCTCCGCGGCTGCGGGGCCCGGGAGCCCCCGCCTCACGCAGCCCTACGCCAGCGACCAGGCGATGCCGTCGAGGATGTCGTGCTCGCTGACGACGACCTCGCGGGCACCGATGCGCTCCATGATCGCCAGCAGGACCAGAGCGCCCGCGCCGATCACGTCGACCCGGCCGGGGTGCATGGACGGGACGGCCGCGCGCTCGGCATGCGTGGAGTGCAGCAGGCGCTCGGTGATCCGGCGGACGCGGTCGTGGGAGATCCGGGAGTGGTGGATCGCCGCGGAGTCGTACTCGGGCAGGTCCTGCGCGATCGCCGACACGGTGGTCACCGACCCGGCCAGACCCACCAGCGTGTGCGCCTCCCGCAGCGGCACCGTCTCCTCGACGAGGTCCAGGGCGGCCTCGATGTCGGCCCTTATCGCGGCGATCTGCTCCTCGGTGGGCGGGTCGGCGACCACCCCGTCCCGCACCAGGTGGCGCTCGGTCATGCGCACACAGCCCACGTCCACGGAGCGCGCCGCGCGCACGTGGTCGTCGCCGACGACGAACTCGGTCGACCCGCCGCCGATGTCCACCACCAGGAACGGCCGGGCCAGGTCGTCCCGCCCCGTCAGCTCCCTGGTCGCGCCGGTGAAGGAGAACTCCGCCTCCTGGTCGCCGGAGATCACCTCGGGCTCGACACCGAGGATGTCCACGACGCCGCGCACGAACTCGTCCCGGTTCTCGGCGTCCCGGGAGGCCGAGGTGGCCACGAACCGCACACGCTCGGCGCCCAGTTCCTCGATGACGGCGGCGTACTCGCGGCAGGCCGCGAAGGTCCGCTCCAGGGCCTCGGGCGCGAGCCGCCCGGTGCGGTCGACGCCCTGGCCGAGCCGCACGATGGTCATGCGCCGGTCCAGCTCGGCCAGCCGGCCGGTGGCGGGGTCCGCGTCGGCGACGAGCAGCCGGATGGAGTTCGTACCGCAGTCGACGGCGGCGACACGGGTCACTTCTGGTCCTCCTCGGCGGTGCCGGCGGCCTCGTCACCGGTGGCGGACGGGGCGCCGCAGTCCTGCCCGGGAACCGTGACGCACGGCCCCTTCAGCCACCACTCCGGCAGCATCGCGAGCGCCTCGTCCCCGAGCGGGTTGACGCCGGGGCCGGCGGCCAGCGAGTGGGCGACCAGCACGTGCAGGCACTTGACGCGGTCCGGCATGCCGCCCGCGCTCGGAAAGCCCGTCAGTTCCTCGATCTCGTCGCGGCGCCGGATGTAGTCCTCGTGCGCGGCCCGGTAGGCGTCCGCGAGCTCGGGGTCGGTGGCGAGGCGCTCCGTCATCTCCTTCATCACGCCGCTCGCCTCCAGCGTGCCGATCGCGGACGCGGCGCGCGGGCACGTCAGGTAGTACAGCGTCGGGAAGGGCGTGCCGTCGGGCAGCCGGGGCGCCGTCTCGACGACGTCCGGCTGCCCGCAGGGGCACCGGTGGGCGATCGCGCGCAGTCCGCGCGGCGGCCGCCCGAGCTGCTGCTGGAAGGCCTCGACGTCCCTGTCGGTGGGCTCGGTGCGCGGGGTGGGCGGCGGAGGGGTCTGCATGCCGTACGAAAGTCTCTCTGAGGTCTGTGTCGGGTTCACTGGGCGGAGGCGTCGGACTTGTCCACGCCCTCCCAGACGTTCGCGTACCAGGGACGGCGTGCCGTGGTGAGGTCGGCGCGCGACTGCTCGGCCGTGCCCGGGTCGATGACGATGTATCCGGTCTCCCCCGGCAGCACGTAGTGCAGCCGGCGGCGGATCTGCTGCTGGGCGTAGGCGTCGTCCTGCCAGCGTGCCTTGAGGTCGCGCAACTGCCGCACCCGCTGCTGGGCCTGCCGCTTCTGCTGCTGCATGTCGGCGATCTCGGCCCGCTGGGAGAAGTACTGCCGCATCGGGTACGCCAGCGCGACGACCATCGAGCACACGACGAGCGCGAGCAGCGCCGCGCGCCCGGTGAGCCGGGAGCGGCGGGCCTGCCGCCGCGTCTGGGAGCGGTAGACGCGGGCCGCCGTCTGCTCGCCGAGCAGCCTGAGCCTGGTCGCGGTGGAGAACCGGTCCCGGTCGGTCACGGCATGTCACCTCGCCTCACTACGCCGGTCACCTCTCTCGTCGGCCGGTGGTCCGGTGGGTGTCCCGGGACGGCGCGGCCATCGCCCCCGCCGGCCCGCGGGCCACGCCGCACGTGCGTACGTCCCCGCACACGGTACGGGACCGGGTACGGGGACGTACGTACGACTGGCTGGGCCTTCCTGCCGGACGGCTCAGCCCTTGAAGCGCGGGAAGGCGCTGCGGCCGGCGTACACCGCGGCGTCGTCGAGGATCTCCTCGATGCGCAGCAGCTGGTTGTACTTGGCCACGCGCTCGGAGCGGGCCGGGGCACCGGTCTTGATCTGGCCGCAGTTGGTGGCGACGGCCAGGTCGGCGATGGTGACGTCCTCGGTCTCGCCGGAGCGGTGGGACATCATGCACTTGTAGCCGTTGCGCTGGGCCAGCTCGACGGCGTCCAGGGTCTCGGTCAGCGAGCCGATCTGGTTGACCTTGACCAGCAGGGCGTTCGCGGCGCCCTCCTCGATGCCGCGGGCCAGGCGCTCCGGGTTGGTGACGAACAGGTCGTCACCGACGAGCTGGACCTTGTCACCGAGCCTGGCGGTGATGGTCTTCCAGCCCTCCCAGTCGTCCTCGAACAGCGGGTCCTCGATGGACACGAGCGGGTACGCCTCGACCAGGTCGGCGTAGTACTCGGTCATCTCGGTGGCGGAGCGCTCCTTGCCCTCGAAGAGGTAGGAGCCGTCCTTGTGGAACTCGGACGCGGCCACGTCGAGCGCCAGGGCGATCTGCTCGCCGGGGGTGTAGCCGGCCTCCGTGATGGCCTCGAGGATGAGGTCGAGGGCCTCGCGGTTGGAGCCGAGGTTCGGGGCGAAGCCGCCCTCGTCGCCGAGGCCGGTGGACAGGCCCTTGCTCTTCAGGACCTTCTTCAGGGTGTGGTAGACCTCGGCGCCCCAGCGCAGGGCCTCGGAGAAGGACTCCGCCCCGATCGGCGCGATCATGAACTCCTGGATGTCCACGTTGGAGTCGGCGTGCGAGCCGCCGTTCAGGATGTTCATCATCGGCACCGGCAGCAGGTGCGCGTTCGGGCCGCCCAGGTAGCGGAACAGCGGCAGGTCGCTGGCCTCGGACGCGGCGTGGGCGACGGCGAGGGAGACGCCGAGGATGGCGTTGGCGCCGAGGGAGCCCTTGTTGTCGGTGGCGTCGAGGTCGAACATCGCCTGGTCGATCAGGCGCTGCTCGGTGGCGTCGTAGCCGACCAGCTCCGGGCCGATCTGCTCGATCACGGCGAGGACGGCCTTCTCGACGCCCTTGCCCTGGTAGCGGTTGGGGTCACCGTCGCGGAGCTCGATGGCCTCGAAGGCGCCGGTGGAGGCGCCGGAGGGGACGGCGGCACGCCCGGTGCTGCCGTCGTCGAGGCCGACCTCGACCTCGACCGTGGGATTGCCTCGGGAGTCCAGGATTTCCCGGGCTACGACGACGTCGATCGACGGCACGAGCATCTCCTTCTTGGATGTGACGCTGGAAGTGCGGGGCTGGTGTGCCTTGCGACTAGAGCCTAACCGTCCCGGGGCCGCCGGCAGCCGACCGACCGCCCCGTGGACAAGCTGACGGTACACATTGTTTCTGCTCGGAACAAAGGGCCCCGGCGAGTCCGGGCCATACCGGAGGAGGGGCGAGCGGGCGGCGGGCGGCGGGCGGCGGGCGGCGGGCGGCGGGCGGCGGGCGGCGGGCGGCGGGCGGCGGGCGGCGGGCGGAAACGAAAAAAGCCCCGCTCCGGTGCGTACGGGGGAACACGCACCGGAGCGGGGAGCCCGGGGGACGGGGTGGACCGGGGGCACCGGGGCGGCCCCGCGGTGCGGGGGCCGCGCCCGCCGGGGTCCGGCGGCCCGGTCAGCGGCCGGCTGTCACTTCAGGTGCAGCTGCTGGCCCGGGTAGATGAGGTCGGCGTTGTCGACGATGTCCTTGTTGAGGTCGAACAGCTTCTTCCAGCCGCCCTGGACGTTCTGCTTCGCCGCGATCCTGCTGAGGGTGTCGCCGGCGACCACCTTGTACTCGCCGTCGCCCTTGGCGACCTTCTTGCCGGTCGGGGTGGTGACGGTCTTCTTGGCGGCCGGGCGCTCGGCGGAGCGGGAGGCCTTCTGCTCGGTGGAGCGGTTGACGGTGCTGCCGCTCTTGGCGGAGCCGCTGTCCGACGAGGACGGGGCGCTGCCGTTGTAGGCGGCGTTGGTCAGGCCCTTGCCGCAGACCGGCCAGGCACCCTTGCCCTGGCCCGCGAGGACCTTCTCGGCGACGGCTATCTGCTGGGCCTTGGTGGCCAGGTCGGCGCGCGACGCGTAGGCCGTGCCCCCGAAGGCGGCCCAGGTCGAGTTGGTGAACTGCAGACCGCCGTAGAAGCCGTTGCCGGTGTTGATGGACCAGTTGCCGCCGGACTCGCACTGGGCGACCGCGTCCCACTGGGAGGCGGTGGCGGCGGAGGCGCTGCCGGCCGCCATCAGCGGGGCGGCGACGGCGGTGCCGGCGACACCGGCGAGCGCGATGGCACGGGTGGCCTTGGACGGACGACGGTGCGTGCCCTTGCCGGAAAACAGCATGGTTGGATCCCCTCACCGACGCCTGCGAGGTGAGCTGTCGGGTTCGGGCCGGTTGAGTTGCCCGGCCGCGTCCCTGTGCGGGACGCGGCTTCACCCCGAGCCGCTCCGGGCAACAGCCCGGTACGGCACTTACCTTGGGTCCCCCGCTCCTGCCTGCGGCGCATGATGCGACGACTGTTCCCGTGCGGCCGCTGGCAGGATTCGGCGTTGCGGCAGCCGGGGCTCGCGGTGACGAGCGATCACGACCGTAGACACGGCTGCCGCGGAATTTCAAAGACGATCAGGGCTTCTGAGACTCATCCCACACTTTCACCGAAACGGACATTCAGCACTAATACTGACGTGAACTGCCCCTACTTTCGGGCGTTTTCGGTGCCTACATCCAGCGTCTGACCGGTGACGATGCTGTTCGGGTCGGAGCCGATCGCCGCCCTGTTCGCCGCGTACAGCGCATGCCATCCGCCGTCGAGGTCAAGGGAGTCGGCGATGGACGCGAGGGAGTCGCCGGCGCGGACGATGTAGGAACCTCCGGCGGCGGGCGTGTCGTCGGTCTCACGCACGGCGTGACGGCCGGCCGACGCGGCGGTGAGGTTCTCGGCCGGGTCCTCCGCGGCGCTGCCGCCGCGATGGCGGCCGGTGCCGAGCGCCCCGGTGTCCACGAGGGCCGAAGAACCGCCGGTCTGTTCCCAGTTGTCCGAGTCGTCCGATCGGGGCGGCACGGACGGCGAGCTGCCGGGAGCCTGCGTGTCGCGGGGTGCGGCGGGCGCGGACGTGCCGGACTCGGCCGGATCGTCCGTTTTGGCGGATGAAGAGGCGGAAGAGCCCGAAGAGGGCGCCTTCGGACGGGAATCAGCCGCGGAGCCGGACGAGGGGGACGAATCGGCGCCGGACGAGGGCCGGGCGTCGCCGGGCGACCGCGTGGAGTCCCCGGCCTCGCCGGACAGCCCCGAGTCGGGCGTCCGGGGCGAGCCGGTGGAACGGGATGAACCGGACGAGGAGGACGAGTCGTTGCCCACACCGGTGTCCACGTCGGCCGAACCGGTGTCCTTGTGCAGCCCGGAGAGGAGTCCGCAGGTGGGCCAGGCGCCCGGGCCCCGGTCGTCGAGGATCTTCTCGGCGACGGCTATCTGCTGGGAGCGGCTGGCCTGGTCGGCGCTCGGCGCGTAGGTGAGCCCGCCGTACTTGTCCCAGTCCTCCTGGGACAACTGCAGCCCGCCGTAGTAGCCGTTGCCGTTGTCGGCGCTCCAGGAGCCACCGCTCTCGCACTCCGCGACCTTGTCCCACGTGGTGCCTTCCGCCGCGCTGGCGCCGCTGGCGCCGAGCAGCGGGATGGCGATGGCGGATCCGGTCACTCCGGCCGCGACGAGCACGGCCGGGGCCTGACGGGGCCGCCGGTGACGACCGTTCCCGGAGAGCATGCGGAAACCTTTCGTGGGACAGCGATGAGCTGCGCGGCGGATGAGGCAGGGCGCCGCGCTGATGCGTGAACGTATCGGCTGACAATCGCCTGTCACAAGTTAATGCCGCGTAGATCACGCGAACATCACAGAGTTGAGCGTGTGTCACCTTTGCCTTCGTCAACGAGGGGATGAACAAACGCTTCTTCGCCCGCGTATTCCTCTGGGAAGCAGGAGGCTAGGAAGCGGCCGGCGTGAACCGGACGGGCAGCGTGCGCAGGCCGCGCATGATGAGCCCGCCCCGCCAGCGCAGGTCGGCCGGTTCCGCGTCGAGTCGCAGATCGGGCAGCCGGGTGAGGAGCGTGGCGAGGGCCAGCCGGCCCTCCAGCCGGGCGAGCGGCGCGCCGAGGCAGTAGTGGATGCCGTGGCCGTACCCGAGGTGCTGGTTGTCCCGCCGGCCGAGGTCGAGCACGTCCGGGTCGGCGAACCGCTCGGGGTCCCGGTCCGCCGCGGCGAGGACGACGAGGACCGGGTCGCCGGGGGCGATGTCCTGCCCTCCGATGGTGAGGGGGCGGGTGGCGAAGCGCCAGGTGGCCATCTCCACCGGGCCGTCGTAGCGCAGGAGTTCCTCGACGCCGGTCTCCAGCAGGCCGGTGTCGCCGGCCGCGAGCGCCCGCTGGAGCCGGTCGCGCGGCCCGGGGTGGGTCAGGAGGGCGTAGGTGCCGTTGCCGATGAGGTTGACGGTGGTCTCGAACCCCGCGAAGAGCAGGATGAAGGCCATGGCGGCGGCCTCGTTCTCGGTGAGGTGCTCGCCGTGGTCCGAGGCGCGGATGAGACCGGAGATGAGGTCCTCGCCCGGCTCGGGCTCGGCGGGCAGGGCCGCCCGCTTGCGGTGGATCAGGTCGGCGAGGTAGCCGCGCATCATCTTCACCGACCGGGCCACGCCGCCACGCGACCCGCCCGCCCGCCTCCCGCCGCCCCCGGCGGACGACGGCGTCCGGCCGGCGGCCGTCGGGTTGCCGTGGCGGATCATCATGCCCGCCCAGTCCCGGAAGTCGTCCTGGTCCTCGCGGGGGACGCCGAGCAGGTCGCAGATGGCGTAGATGGGGAGCGGGAAGGCGAACTCGTGGATGAGGTCCGCGCTGCCCCGCCCGGCGAACCGGTCGATGAGGCCGTCGGTCAGCTCCTGCACGCGCGGCGCGAACGCGGCGACGCGGCGGGGGGTGAACGCCTTGCTGACGAGGCGGCGCAGCCGGGTGTGGTCCGGCGGGTCGATGTTGAGCAGGTGCGTCATCAGCTCGGCCTTGCGCTCGCCCGGGATGCCGGTCTTGCCCCTGGCGTGCGCGGGCTCGTCGTGGTGCGCCGGGTTCTTGCTGAGCCGCTGGTCGGCCAGGGCCTGCTTGGCGTCGGCGTACCGGGTGACCAGCCAGGCCTCGACCCCGCTCGGCAGCCGCGTCCGGTGCACGGGGGCGTGCTCGCGCAGCCAGGCGTACGCCGGGTACGGATCGGCGGCGAACTCCCAGGTGAAGAGCTCGGGGGCGGGGCCGCCGACGGTGGCTGGGCCGGACGTGTCCCGGCCCGGGGCGGGACTGCCGGCGGTGGCCGGGGCGGACGGGTCCCGGTCGGGGGCGGGACTGCCGGCGACGGCCGGGCCGGACGGAGGCCGGACGGGAGCGGGGCCGCCGACGGTGGCTGGGCCGGACGGAGGCCGGCCGGGGACGGGCCGGTCGGGGGCGGGGCTGCCGGTGGCCCGGTCGGACCGGGGGTGGTCGGGCGTGGGCTGGTCGGAGGCGGGCTGATCGGTCACTCCTCGACCGTATCCGGCCGCGTACGTACGTTCCCCCGCACGTCCGGCACGGGCGTCGCCGCCGGATTCGCGGCTGCGCGTTCGCGACAGCGCGTTCACGACAGCGCGTTCACGAGCGGTGCGGGCGCTCACGGCGTACGCCCTGAGGCGGACCCGCCCCTGCCGCCCGCCGCGCCCGGCCGCAGCACCCCCGTTCCACTCGCCCCCGTTCTGCGCCCCCGTTCCGCTCCCCCCTCCGCCGGTTCTGCTCGCCCCCGTGCTACTCGTCGTCCGTGCTACTCGTCGTCCGGGCGCTCCCCCTCGTCCGGGTGCTCCTCCGCGTCCGGGCGCACCGCCGGCTCCGTCGTCACGCCCTCCGTCCTACGGATCGCGTCGCGGTAGGTCCGTGCCGCCGCCCTCAGTGCTGCCTCCGGGTCGACGCCCTCCGCCTCGGCGCGGGCCGCGAGGGCGAGCAGTTCGTAGCCGACGCCCTCGGCCCTCGGCAGGGGCACGTCCAGGCCGGCCGTGCGCACGCGGGACGCCAGCTTCGCGGCCAGGGCCAGTCCGGGCTGGCCGAGGGGGACGCCCTCCGTCACGGAGGTGCGCTGCTTCTCCTCCGCCTTGGTGCGCAGCCAGTGCTCCTTGACCTCCTCGGGCGTGGCGGCCGTCTCCTCGCCGAAGACGTGCGGATGACGGTGGATCAGCTTGGCGACGATCCCGCCGGCCACGTCGTCGATGGAGAACGGGGCGTCGGCGTCCTCCTCGGCGATGCGGGCGTGGAAGACGACCTGGAGCAGCACGTCGCCCAGCTCCTCGCGCAGCTCCTCCCGGTCGCCGTCCTCGATCGCCTCGACCAGCTCGTAGGCCTCCTCGATGCCGTACTTCGCCAGGCCCTGGTGGGTCTGGCGCGACGACCAGGGGCATTCGGCGCGGATGCGGTCCATGACCTGGACCAGGTCGAGCAGCCGGGCGCCCGGCAGGTCGTAGGAGGCGGGAAGCAGCTCCAGGTCCGGCATCCGCACCCGGCCGGAGCCGGCCAGCCGGGCCAGGCCGTCGGTCAGGGCCGGTTCGCCCTCGCCGGTCGCCACGACCACGACGGTGCGGCCGCCGGCGCAGGCGTCGACCAGTTCCCGCGCCGTCGGCGACGCCTCGTCGACGGCTATGCCCGCCTCGCGCAGGTACGGCACCTGCGGATGGGCCCCGTCCGCACACAGCACGCGATCGGCCGCGCGCAGGGCCTGCCAGGCCGGCCAGGACAGCAGGCCGGGGGCGACGCGGTGGCTGGTGGTGAGCAGGACGACGCGGCCGGGGGCGGGTGCGGAGCTGGTTGCGTTCACCCTCCGAACGTAACGCACACCACCGTCCGGCCCACGAGTTGTCCACAGGCCCTGGCGCGCACCCCGAGCCGTTGTCCACAGGCGGGGGGCGAACCCCCGCCGCGCGCGTCACGTCGTCTGCTGCGTCCCCGTCGCCGAGACGTCCCGCAGCCACGGCGTCCTCGCGTCCACGCTCTTCTGCACGTCCCAGCCGCCGTAGCGCGGGTTGAGGTCGACATCCAGCTCGCGGGAGGCCTTCGACAGTGCCTGCCAGAAGACCGGCGAACCGGGCTGGGTGTTCAGCCCGGCCGCGAGCTTCTGCGCCTCGATCTGAAGGCGGAGATTGGCGTCGAGGCGCTCCGGCGGGATGTTGTACTGCTGCAGCCAGGTCGCCTTGAGGCCCTTGGACCCGCCCGCCTGCCGTTCGAGGCCGGCGCGCATCTGCTGGACCTCCCGCGGGGTGACGGTGATCCCGGCGTCCTCGGCGGCGCGGCGCACGACGCGGTCGAGGATCATGCCGTGCAGCGTCTCCCGGGTCAGGGTGCCGGTGCCGGCGACGGCGTGCTCGTACTGCGTCGCGTCCGGTACCGCGGCCCGCTGGGCCCGGCGCACCTCGTCCACCCGGCTCTGCAGCTGGGCGACGGTGATCCGCTGCCCCCCGACGACGGCCGCCGCGCCCGGATGCGCGTCGTTCCCGCAGGCGGTGAGCAGGGGTGCCGCCGCGGCGATCGCGGCGGACAGAAGGAGCGCGGTGCGACGGCGGCGGTGCAAGGAGGCCTCCCGAGGCTGTTGCCACAACGGGTGCGTCGCACGGCGCCTCCACCAGCGGCGCTGGTCGGGCGACGGGCGGGCGCACAGAGTCTTGCGAAGATCGATGGTAGGCAGCGGCCGGTCTGCGGCCAACCCATTGGACCAACGATTGCCCGCCCGTTGGGGCACCGCCGCGCCGCCGGTCCGCGTGCCGCCGTCGGCCGGCGCGCCCCCTTCCCCGCACGATCTTGGCGAACCCTTGATCGAATGCTGACCCGGAGATGAACCGTGCCCCTCGCGCCTGCCGTAGGGTCCGCTGGCCACCCCCACTCCTGTGGCCCACCGCAAGGACTTCCATGCACCTCACGTCCCGCACCGCCCGCGCCCTCGCCGTGGCGGCGCTTCCGCTGGCCCTGGCCGCCTGCGACCCCGCCGGCTCCGGCGCCCCGTCCTCGGCGCCCTCGCCGAAGAGCCCGAACGCGGGTCTGCTCACGGGCGCCCAGCTGAAGAAGGCGCTCGCCCCGGCGTCGTTCTTCCCCTCCGGGTTCGCCGTGGACCCGAGCGGGGAGCGGGACTCCGGCGACACCTACGTTCCCCCCTCCACGGCGCCCGCCGGGAAGCCGGACTGCACGCGGCTGGGCGGCACCGGCTGGATCGACGTCAGCGGCGTCACCGGGGTGTCGTTCGCGCAGAACGACTACGTCAGCCAGGACACCTCCGAGGACATCGCCCAGGAGATCGACGCCTACCGCGGCACGGCGGCGGCCGACGTCCTGGAGGCGCTGGAGCGGGTGGCCACGGCCTGCACCGGCTTCACCGACTCCCAGACCCACACGAAGGTGAAGGTCGCCGGGCGGCCCACGCCCGGCCTGGGCGACGCCGCCTACACGTTCACTCTGACGGACCCCGCCTGGGTGAACGGCACGACGCTCGTGGCGGCCCGGGTCGGCACCAACGTCGTCAGCGTCATGTCGACGGACGGCCACGACAACGGGGCGGCGACGGCGCGCAGGCTGACGGAGCGGATCGTCGGGGCGCTGCGCAAGGCAAACTGACCGGTCCTTCGGGGCGTTCGCTCCTCCCGCCCCGGTCCGGCGAGGCGTGCGTGGCTTAATCTTGCCCCCTTGCTTCGCCTCCGTCCCCGCGCGACGGATCTGTTTGGGGGGTTCGATGAACAAACGTCTGGAGGCCGGCTGGTTCCAGCGGGCCGCGTGGTCGGTCCTGCTGTGGGGCTCGCTGGGACTGCTGGCCTGGGTGCCGTTCCTGTACGTGGCGATCCGCCGCGGCCGGGGGTCGGACTGGGGGGCCTTCGCCTCGTTCGTGGTCTACGAGTGCGTGACCCTGCCGTGGCTGGCCCTCACGCCGGAGGACGCCGACGGCGACGCGATGCTGGGCCTCGTCATCATCCTGTGCCTGCTGCTGGGGACGGGCATGCTGCTGTTCGCCCTGTTCGACAAGCGGGCGACGGGTCCGGCCGGGTACGCGGCGGCGCCCGTCGCACCGCAGGGCAGCCCGTACGGCTACCCGTACGGGCGGTAGGCGGCGCCGCCACCCGCCGGCACCGGGGTCCGGACCACCGGATCCGGCGTCAGCCGCTCTCCTCCTCCGTGCCGGTACCGGACCTCCGGGACCGGCACGGTCTTCTACCGCTGCTCCCCACGTCCGTCCGCCCGTCAGCCGCCGCACTGGCGCAGCATCGCCTGCTTGTCCGGCGCGGTGACCGGCATCTCGTACTCGAGGGCGACCTGGGCGAACCGGACCGCGTAGGAGCACCGGATGCGCTGGTTCGGCGGCAGCCAGGACGCGGGGCCGGAGTCGCTCTTGGCGGAGTTGGCCCGGCCCTGAACCGGAATCAGGTTCAGGGCGTCGTTGGCGAGCTGCTCGCGCTTGCTCTCCGACCAGCGCGAGGCACCCATCTGCCAGCTGTAGGACAGCGGCACCACGTGGTCGATCTGCACCTCGGCGGCCTTCTGCTTGCGCCACGTGATGGTCGTCCCGGTGTACGGGTCGTCCAGCGTCATGGCGACGACCACGCAGTCGGAGCCGGTTCGGAAGCGAAGGCCCTGGCCGTCGCGGCGGATGAGATCGTTGCGGGTGTCGCATCCGTTCCTCGCGAACGGCACGCCGTCGGCCGTGTCCATCCACGCGTAGCCGAACTCGTCCCGGTCGTAGCCCGTCTTGGGCCCGCGCCCCTTGGTCGGCACCTTCTCGATGAGCTTGCGGGCGGCGGCCCTGTCCGCGTCCGTCGTCAGAGGCGCGAGACCCGGCTTCGTGCCCTCCGGATTGTCGAGCGGACTGGCCGCCCGCCCGTCCTCAGCGGCCGGACCCGGCCGTGCGGCGGGGTCGTCCGTGCCGAGGTCCTCGCATCCCGTCACGAGGAGCACGGCGGCCGCCGACATCGTCGCCGCGCGCAGGAAGCGCGCCTTCCGCACTCCCCCGCGCCTCATGTGCCCCTCCACCGTCACGGCGCACGCCGCTACGGCCGTCCCGCCCCTCTGACGCGCCACGGTGCGTCCCTCCCCTTGCCTCCCCGGTCGCCGCCCCGGTGGGGCGCTCGTGGTCCGGATGCCCGCCGGAGCAGCGAAAATGTCCAGACCATATCACCCGTAAAGGTGCAGATGCTCCCTTACCGGTCGTATCGTCGTTCTGAGTGACGTCCGGAAGGAGCTCCTGCATGGGCATCTTCGACAAGCTCAAGCGCCAGGTACAGCACCGGGCCAAGAGCATGTCCGACACAGCCGAGCGGAAGACCAACGAGAGGACGGGCAACAGGTACGGGAGCCAGATCGACGACGCCCAGCAGAACATCGAGGGCAGGTTCGGCACCCACCGCGACCGCCGGCCCGACGACGAGCCGTAGGACCACGGACCCCAGCCGAACGGAGGCCGGCGGAACGGGCGGTCACGTCTCCGTGCGCGGCCGTCGTGAACCACCGGCACGGACGCCGCCCGCGCCTGTCGCGGACGGCGTCCCCGCGTGCAACGGCGGCGGAGGCGCGGACGGGCGGCAGCGTCACACGGCGCGCACGGCGGTGCGGCGCGCCGTGCGGGGCCGCGGCTCCCGGGGGCTTACCGGCGCGCTCTGCGAGGCCCGGCCGGCGGCGCCACGGGAGTCCACCGGCGCGCCATCCGGGTCCGGCCGGCGGACCAGGCGGACCAGGCGGGCCCGGCCCGCGACCGCGGCGGCCGGGCGGCGCCGCGCGCCGTCCGGCCGCCCGGTCACGAGCCCAGGACCGACGTCAGGAACTCGCCGACCCAGCCCAGCAGTTCCCGTCCGACCAGCGGCTTGCCGCCGATCTTCGCGGTCTTGGGGCGGGGCACGAGCACCTGGTGGGCGGTCGGCTTGACGACCGTGCCCGGGTACAGGCGCTTGAGCCGCAGCTCCTGCGACTCGCGCAGGTCCACCGGTGCGAAGCGGATGTTGTTGCCCTGCAGGACGATCTCGCCGACGTCGCACGCGCGGGCGAGCATGCGCAGCTCCGCCACCAGCAGCAGGTTCTCCACCGGCTCGGGCAACGGGCCGTAGCGGTCGGTCAGTTCCTCGCGGACGGCCTTGACGTCCTCCTCCGAGTTGGCGGAGGCGATGGCCCGGTACGCCTGGAGGCGCAGCCGCTCACCGGGGGCGTAGTCGTGCGGGACGTGCGCGTCGACGGGCAGCTCGATCTTGACCTCGAGCGGCGCCTCCTCCATCGGCTCGCCCGTCTCCAGCTGCCGGCGGTAGTCGGCGACCGCCTCGCCGACCATGCGCACGTACAGGTCGAAGCCGACGCCCGCGATGTGGCCGGACTGCTCGCCGCCGAGCAGGTTGCCCGCGCCGCGGATCTCCAGGTCCTTCATCGCCACGTACATGCCCGCGCCCATCTCCGTGTGCTGGGCGATGGTCGCCAGACGCTCGTGCGCGGTCTCCGTGAGCGGCTTCTCCGGCGGGTACAGGAAGTAGGCGTAGCCGCGCTCGCGGCCACGGCCGACCCGGCCGCGCAGCTGGTGCAGCTGCGACAGGCCGAAGGTGTCGCCGCGCTCGACGATCAGGGTGTTGGCGTTGGAGATGTCGATGCCCGACTCCACGATCGTCGTCGAGACGAGGACGTCGAACTTCTTCTCCCAGAAGTCGACGACGACCTGCTCCAGCGCCTGCTCCGACATCTGGCCGTGCGCGGTCGCGATGCGCGCCTCCGGCACGATGTCCCGCAGCCTGGCCGCCGCCCGGTCGATCGACTCGACCCGGTTGTGGATGTAGAAGACCTGACCCTCCCGCAGCAGCTCACGGCGGATCGCCGCGCCGATCTGCCTCTCCTCGTACGGCCCCACGAAGGTGAGCACCGGGTGGCGCTCCTCCGGCGGGGTGGTGATCGTCGACATCTCGCGGATGCCCGTCACCGCCATCTCCAGGGTGCGCGGGATCGGCGTCGCGGACATCGTCAGCACGTCGACGTTCGCCCGCAGCTTCTTCAGCTGCTCCTTGTGCTCCACGCCGAAGCGCTGCTCCTCGTCGACGACGACCAGGCCCAGGTCCTTGAACTTCGTCTCGGAGGAGAACAGGCGGTGGGTGCCGATGACGACGTCCACCGAACCGTCCCTGAGGCCCTCCAGGACCGCCTTCGCCTCGGTGTCGGTCTGGAAGCGGGACAGCGCCCGCACGTTCACAGGGAACTGCGCGTACCGCTCGGAGAACGTGCCGAAGTGCTGCTGCACCAGCAGCGTCGTCGGCACCAGGACCGCCACCTGCTTGCCGTCCTGGACGGCCTTGAAGGCGGCCCGGACCGCGATCTCCGTCTTGCCGTACCCGACGTCGCCGCAGATCAGGCGGTCCATCGGGACCGTCTTCTCCATGTCGTCCTTGACCTCGGCGATCGTCGTGAGCTGGTCGGGCGTCTCCGCGTAGGGGAAGGCGTCCTCCAGCTCGCGCTGCCAGGGCGTGTCCGCGCCGAAGGCGTGGCCGGGCGCCGCCATCCGCGCGGAGTACAGCCGGATCAGGTCCGCGGCGATCTCCTTGACCGCCTTCTTCGCACGCGCCTTGGTCTTCGTCCAGTCGGCGCCGCCGAGCCGGTGCAGCGTGGGCTGCTCGCCGCCGACGTACTTGGTGATCTGCTCCAGCTGGTCGGTGGGGATGTACAGGCGGTCGCCGGGCTGGCCGCGCTTGGCGGGGGCGTACTCCACCACCAGGTACTCGCGGGTGGCGCCCTGGACCGTGCGCTGCACCATCTCGATGTAGCGGCCGACGCCGTGCTGCTCGTGGACGATGTAGTCGCCCGACTCCAGCGTCAGCGGGTCGATGGTCTTGCGGCGGCGGGCCGGCATGCGGGTGCCGTCCCGGCTGGCCGTCTTCTGGCCGGTCAGGTCGGTCTCGGTGAGCACCGCCAGCTTCAGCCCGCGGTCGACGAAGCCGTGGTCGATGCAGCCGCACGCCACGTGCACCACGGACGGGGTCGGCTCGCCCAGGTCGACGTCCAGACGGGCGGCGACGCCCTCCCCGCCCAGCACCTCCACCGTCCGGGCCGCGGGGCCGTGGCCCTCGGTGACGAAGACGGCGCGCCAGCCGTCGGCGAGCCAGCCCTTGGTGTCGGCGAGGGCTCGGGCGGTGTCGCCGCGGTAGGCCTCGGGCGCGCGCATGCCCAGCTTGAGGGTGTCGGTGTCCTCGGCGGTCTCGTCCGCGGCGAACGGCGACACCGACCACCACATCATGTCCAGCTCGCGGGCGCGGTCCCGCACGTCGGCGATGGACCACAGGGACGCGGCGCCGACGTCGATGGGCGCCTCCCCGCCGCCGGCCGTGGCCGCCCAGGACGCCTGCAGGAACTCCTGGCTGGTGGCGACCAGGTCGGACGCGCGGGTGCGCACGCGCTCCGGGTCGCAGACGACGGCCATGGAGCCCTTCGGCAGCACGTCGAGCAGCAGTTCCATGTCGTCGACGAGGACCGGGGCGAGGGACTCCATGCCCTCCACCGCGATGCCCTCGGCGATCTTGCCGAGGAGTTCGCCGAGCTCCGGGTGCCGCTCGGCCAGCGCGGCCGCGCGGGTGCGGACCTCGTCGGTGAGCAGCAGCTCGCGGCACGGCGGGGCCCACAGGCCGTGCTCGGCGACCTCCAGGGACCGCTGGTCGGCGACCTTGAAGTAGCGGATCTCCTCGACGTCGTCGCCCCAGAACTCGATGCGCAGGGGGTGTTCCTCGGTGGGCGGGAACACGTCCAGGATGCCGCCGCGCACGGCGAACTCGCCGCGCTTCTCCACCAGCTCCACGCGGGAGTACGCGGCGGCGGCGAGGGCCTCGACGACGTCGTTCAGATCGGCGCTCTGGCCCGTCCTCAGGGACACCGGCTCCAGGTCGCCGAGGCGCTTGACCTGCGGTTGGAGCACGGAGCGCACGGGGGCGACGACGACGGAGACGGGGCCGGTCTCCGGGTCGTCGGGGCGGGGGTGGGCCAGCCGCCGCAGCACCGCGAGACGGCGGCCGACGGTGTCGCTGCGGGGGCTGAGCCGCTCGTGCGGAAGCGTCTCCCAGGAGGGGTACTCCACGACGCCTTCCGGGGGCAGCAGCGAGCGCAGGGCGGCGACCAGGTCCTCGGACTCACGACCGGTGGCGGTGACCGCGAGGACCGGGCGGCCGGTCTCGCGGGCGAGGGCGGCGACCGCGAAGGGGCGGGCGGCCGGGGGGCCGACCAGGTCGACGTGCATGCGGTTGCCGTCCGCTGCCGCCGTGATCGCTTCCGCGAGGGCGGGGTCCTTGACGACGGCGTCCAGCAGACCGTGCAGGCTCATGAAGTGGGTTCCGTCCCGGGGGGTGGGCAACACGAACGGCCCGGCACGCGCTGCGGGCCGGGGGTACTTCCAGCGTACGACGCCGGAGTGGCGGCTGGTGGGGCTGTGGACAACGTGCCGTCCGCGGTGGGCGGCGGCGGTGCGCCGTGGGCGGTGGTGGTCCGGCGTGGGCGGCGAAGCCCGGTTCGGCGGGGCGGTGCGGGGCGTGTGCGGGCGGTGCGGGCAGTCCGGGGCGTGTGCGGGCGGTGCCGGCGGTGCCGGCGGTGCGGGCAGTCCGGGGCGTGTGCGGGCGGTGCGGGCGGTGCCGGCGGTGCGGGCAGTCCGGGGCGTGTGCGGGCGGTGCGGGCAGTCCGGGGCGTGTGCGGGCGGTGCTGGGCATGTGCGAGCGGTGTGGGTGGTCGCCGCGAGTCGGGGGTGCCGGGGGCGCGCCGGGGGGTGCCCGTCCTCGGACCGGCGCGAGCTCGGTTTCTCCAGGAGCGCACCCGGCGTCGACGCGCCGGCCGCTGCGGGCGGGCACCCCCCGACACGCCCCCTCCCGTCCGTGGGCGGCTGCGGCGCCGTCCGGCGAACGGCACGCAACATCCGTCGTGGGCGGCCGCGGGACCGTCCGGCGAGCGGCACGCGGCGTCGTTCGTGGGCGGCTCCGGGACCGTCCGGCGAACGGCACACGGCATCGTTCGTGGGCGGCTGCGGGAACTGCCGGGCACCGCGGCCGCGGGACCGTGCGGGGAACGGCACGCCGTATCCGTCGTGGGCGGTCGTCTGCTCGCGGGAAGCCCGGTGCCGGGGAGTACGTCGGTGTACTCCCCGGCACCGGGCGCCCGTCCCCCGCAACCCCCGTGTGCGGTGGCCGCGAGCTGTTCGCTACTCCGTGGCGATCGCGTTCAGGACGTTCATCCGGCCGGCGCGGAAGGCCGGGACCAGGGCCGCGAACAGGCCCACGAAGGCCGACCCCACGAAGACCGCGATGATCGTCGGCCAGGGGATCTCCAGGACGGTCAGCCCCTCCAGTGCGAGGAGCTTCTGGGCGGTGGCGCCCCAGCCCATGCCGAGCCCCAGGCCCAGCAGGGCGCCGAAGAGGGCGATCACCACCGACTCCATGCGGATCATGCGGCGCAGCTGGCGGCGGGACAGGCCGATCGCCCGCATCAGGCCGATCTCCCGGGTGCGCTCCACGACCGACAGGGCGAGCGTGTTCACCACACCGAGGATGGCGACGATGATCGCCAGTGCCAGCAGGCCGTAGATCATGTTGAGCAGCTGGCCGATCTGGTCCTTCAGCGCCTGCTTGTAGTCGGTCTGGTCGCGCACGGTGTACTGCGGGTAGTCGTGCAGGGCCGACTTGAGGGCCTTGTAGGCGGCATCCTGCTGCCCCTCCTTCGCCGAGGCGAAGACCAGCGTGTCCAGCGGCATCCGGTCGGCCGGGACGTACCGGGCGAGCGTGTCGATGGACGTGTACATCGCGCCCGCGTCGATCACGACGTCGCTGCTGGTGATCGCCCGGACGGTCAGGCGGGCGGTGCGGCCGTCCCGGAAGGCGACGGTGATCTTCGAGCCGAGGGTGATGCCGTGGTCCTCGGCGAACTTCTCGTGCACGGACATCGCGTCGGGCCGGTAGGCGTCCGCCAGCTTGCCGGCGACCGTCTCGGTGCGCAGGTCCGTCGCGTACGTCGGGTCGGCCGCGGTGATCGCCGTGTCCTTGAGCGTCTTGCCGTCGGGGGTGGTGAAGTCGGCCTTGGTCCACCGGTACTCGGTGACCCGCTCCAGGCCCGGTGTCGACTGCACGGCCCGTACCGCCTGCGCGGTGATCAGCTGGCCGCTGTCGGACTGGACGATGAAGTCCGTGCCGACGGTCTTGTCGAGCTGGTCGGTGGCGGAGGCGACCATGGAGGAGCCGACCACCGACAGGCACGCCACCAGCGCGAGGCCGATCATCAGCGCGGCGCCCGTCGCGCCGGTGCGGCGCGGGTTGCGCAGGGCGTTGCGCTCGGCCATCCGGCCCACCGGGCCGAAGGCGCGCAGCAGCACCGCGCCGAGGACGCGGACCACGCCGCTCGCGAGCAGCGGGCCGACGACGACGAAGCCGATCAGGGACAGGACGATGCCCACGCCGAGCCACAGGGAGCCCTCCGTGGCCCGGGCGGCGTCGGCCGCCAGGTAGAGGGCGTACGCGCCGGCGCCGGTGAGGAGCGTGCCGAGGACGGCGCGCACCCGGCCGGCCCTGGCGTCGGCCGGGGCGCCGGCGTCGCGCAGCGCGGCCATCGGCGAGATCTTCCCGGCGCGCCGGGCGGGCAGGTAGGCGGCGAGGACGGTGACCACCACACCGAGCAGCACGCCGGCCACCGGGGTCGTCCAGGCCACCGTGAGGTCGTCCGTGGACAGCTCCATGCCCATCTGGCCCATGAGCTTCATCAGGCCGATCGCGAGACCCACCCCCGCGCCGACGCCGAGCACCGAGCCGACGGCGCCGAGGAGCAGTGCCTCGGTGAGGACCGACCGGTTGACCTGCTTGCGGGAGGAGCCGATCGCCCGCATCAGGCCGATCTCCCGGGTGCGCTGGGCGACCAGCATGGAGAAGGTGTTGATGATCAGGAAGATGCCGACGAGGAAGGCGATCCCGGCGAAGCCGAGCATCGCGTACTTCATGACGTTCATGAAGCTCTCGACGTCCTTCTGGTTGGCGTCGGCGGTCTCCTTGGCGGTCTGCACCTTGTACGCGCCGCCGAGCTCTGCCAGCACGTTCGCCTTCAGCCGGGCGTCGCTCACGCCCGGGGCGGCGGTGACGTTGACGTTCGTGTAGACGCCGGTGCGTCCGACGAGCGTGCGCTGCGCCGTCGCCGTGTCCAGGTAGAAGATGGCCGCACCGGGGTTGGTGACGGTGAAGTCGGCGATGCCGGACAGCTTCGCGGTGTGCGTGCCGACCGCGGTGATCACGCCGATCGTGTCCCCGAGCCGCAGGCCGTGCTTGTCCGCGGTGTCGGCGTCGACCATGATCTGGCCCGCGTTCCGCGGCGCCGCACCCGAGGTGATCTTCATGGTGCGGGCCTCGTTGGCGTTCCAGCTGCCGACGATCGTCGGGGCGCCGCTGGAGGGCGACAGGCTCTCCTTGTCGGCGTCGACGACGGTCACCGCGGTCGAGAACACGGCGCCCTCGGCCGACTTCACGCCGTCCGCCGCGCGCACCTGGGTCAGCACGGAGGCCGGCACGACCGGCGGCCTGCCGGTGTCGGAGGTGGTCTCCCCGGTGTTCGAGGCGCCCTTGGCGCTGACGGTCACGTCCGAGGACGTGGCCGCGAACAGCTTGTCGAACGTCGTGTTCATCGTGTCGGTGAACACGAGCGTGCCGCACACGAACGCCACCGACAGCAGCACGGCGACCGCGGACAGGGCCATGCGTCCCTTGTGCGCGAGGAAGTTGCGCATCGAGGTCTTCAGGACCGTCATGACGTGCGCCCCCGGGCGTCGAAGTCCTTCATCCGGTCCAGGACCTGCTCGGCCGTCGGCTGCTGCATCTCGTCCACGATCCGGCCGTCGGCGAGGTACAGCACGCGGTCGGCGTAGGAGGCGGCCACCGGGTCGTGCGTGACCATCACGATCGTCTGGCCTAGCTCGTCCACCGAGCGGCGCAGGAAGCCCAGCACCTCGGCGCCGGCGCGGGAGTCGAGGTTTCCGGTCGGCTCGTCCCCGAAGATGATCTCGGGGCGGGCGGCGAGCGCGCGGGCCACGGCGACGCGCTGCTGCTGACCGCCGGAGAGCTGGTTCGGCCGGTGCCTGAGCCGCCCGGCGAGCCCGACCGTCTCCACCACACGGTCCAGCCACGCCCGGTCCGGCTTCCGGCCGGCGATGTCCATGGGCAGGGTGATGTTCTCGATCGCGTTCAGCGTCGGCAGCAGGTTGAACGCCTGGAAGATGAAGCCGATCCGGTCCCGGCGCAACTGCGTGAGCTTCTTGTCCTTCAGGCCGGTGATCTCGGTCTCGTCCAGGTAGATCTTGCCGCCGGTGACGGTGTCGAGCCCGGCGAGGCAGTGCATGAGCGTGGACTTGCCGGATCCCGAGGGACCCATGATCGCGGTGAACTGGCCGCGGGCGATGTCCACGTCGACGTGGTCGAGGGCGACGACGCGGGTCTCCCCGGCCCCGTACGCCTTCACGACCTGCCGCGCCCGCGCGGCAACGGCCGTAGGCCCTCCAGTGCCCCCGTGCCTGGGAATGGTCACAGCCGATGTCACGGTAAGTCTCCTAAGTCGGTCGGCGATGAGGTGCGCGAGGCCCGCGGACGCCGAGCGGTGTCACGGGTTCGTGCCGTGCGAGGTGGTACGTCGATGATTCTGGTCGGCGGAGGGTTCCGGCGCGCTGGTGCCCAGCGCAGTCCCGCGCTGGGGAAAACCCCACCCCCGTCGGTCCGGTGCGCCGCCCCCACGGCGTAAAGCCAGGTTAAGGACGAGGCCCCCGCCTTCTCGTCCTCCGTCGGGACGACCCCTCCCCGACCCCGGGTAAGGAGCAACCCCTAGGGGCCGTCCACCGGCAGGCGGAGGCGCCTCGGGGTCGTCTCCACCCTGCGGCCCATCCAGGCTCCACCCTGCCGCCGCGTGAGGGTCAAGGCCGCGCGGCGCCCAAGCGGCGGCACAAGGGCATACCGACCGGCCAGTTTGGCGAAAACTCCACGGAGATCCCGCTCGCCGAGTAGCGTGCGTCACTCGCTCAGCCCCCCACTCCCTGTGGTCCGCCGCACCGGACCGAGCCGTGCAAGGAGCCAGAAGGAGCACCGGGATGTCCTACGACCCCTCCCCGTCGCAGTTCCGTCCACCCCGCGACATGTCGCACCCGTACCCGTATCCGTCGCACGACGCGCCGCCGTCGTCCGCCGTTCCCCCGTCCGGCCCGCCGGCGTCCGGGCCGTACCCCGTGCCGGGCGCGTTCGCGTCGCGCCCGGCCCACCCCTGGCAGCCGCCGGCGCACCGGCCCGAAGCCGCCCGATGGTCCTCGCCCCAGGGGGCCGCGCCCGAGCACCACGGCGACCTGCGCGTCCTGCGCGGCGCCTACCGCCGGCAGCGGCGGGTCGCCACGCTCACCGCGCTCGGCTACTTCGTCCTCTTCCTCGTCCTGTCGGCGTACGCACCGTCGTTCATGACGGGCACCGTCACCGGTGGCCTGACCACCGGGCTGCTGCTGGCCCTGGTCCAACTGCCGGTCACCTGGCTGGCCATCGTCCTCTACGAACGCACCGCCCGCCGCTCCGTCGACCCGCTGGCCGACCGGATCCGCCGGCAGGCCGGCCTGGACGCCCCGCGGGAGGCGACCCGATGACGACCGAACTCGGCGGATCCGCGCAGACGACGTCCCTGGTGGCGTTCACGGCCGTCGCCACGCTCACGCTGCTGCTGTGTGTGATGACCGGCCCCGACCGGGACGACCTCGACGAGTTCTACACCGGCTACGGCTCCCTGTCCCCGCTGCGCAACGGCCTGGCGATCGCGGGCGACTACATCTCCGCGGCGTCCGTGCTGGGCACCGGCGGCGTGATCGCCCTGTGCGGCTACGACGGGGTCGTACTGGCGCTGAGCACGGCGCTGTCCCTGATGCTGCTGATGTTCCTGCTGGCCGAACCCCTGCGCAACGCGGGCCGGTTCACCATGGGCGACGTGCTGGCCCGGCGGATGCCGAGCCGGGGCGTGCGCATCACGGCGTGCGCGGTGACCATCGCGGCGCTGATGCCGCTGATGCTGGTGCAGCTGGCCGGCACCGGGCAGCTGCTCGCCTACCTCCTCGGCTTCTCCGGGGACTCCCTGCAGACCGGCTGCGTGATCGGCCTGGGCGTGCTGATGATCAGCTACGCGGCGATCGGCGGGATGAAGGGCACCGCCCTGATCCAGATCCTGAAGATCGTGATGCTGCTCGGCTCCGGCGTCGTGGTCGCCCTGCTGATCCTGCACCGGTTCGGCTGGGACCCGGGCGCGCTGTTCGACGCGGCGGCGCGGCAGAGCGGGGTCGGGCCCGCCTTCCTGCACTCGGGACTGGAGTTCGCCGGCGGCGCCAGCCCCCGCCTGGACATGATCACTTCGGAGCTGACGATCGTCCTGGGCGGGGCGTGCCTGCCGCACGTCACCATGCGCATGTACACCGCCTCCAGCGCCCGGCAGGTCCGCCGGTCGATGTCGTGGGCGGTGTCGAGCGTGGCGCTGTTCGTGCTGGTGATCACGGTCGTCGGCTTCGGCGCGACCGCGCTGATCGGGCGGGCGGCCATCGCGCAGGCCGACCCGCAGGGCAACACCGCCTACCTGCTGGGGTCCAGGGCGGTGTTCGGCGCGGAGGTCTCCCCGGTGGAGACCTTCCTCTTCACCACGGTCACCACGGCCATCTTCCTCACCCTGCTGGCCTCCGTCTCGGGGATGATCCTCGCCTGCGCCAACTCCCTCGCCCACGACGTCTTCGCGGCCCGCGTGCAGGAGATGCCGCCGCGCCGGGAGATGACGCTGGCGCGTGTCTCGGCGCTGGCCGTGGGCGTCCCGACGATCGCGCTGGCGACCCTCGTGCAGCACCGCAGCCTGCAGCACCTGGTGACCCTGAGCTTCTGCCTGGGCGCCTCCGCCATCGCCCCCGCACTTGTCTACAGCCTCTTCTGGCGCCGGTTCACCCGGACGGGCCTGATGTGCACGCTGATCGGCGGCAGCCTCGCGGTCCTGGTGCTGATGCCGGGCACCACCCTGGTCTCGGGCTCCCCCGTCGCGGCGTTCCCCGACGCCGACTTCGCCTACTTCCCGTTCACGACGACCGGCCTGGTCTCCATCCCCCTCGGCTTCCTCTGCGGCTGGCTCGGCACACTCGCCTCCGGCCGCGCCAAGACGGACGGACAACGCCGGCAGTACGAGGCGGTGGAGGGGCTGATCCTGGCGGGCGCGGTCCGCAGGGGCGGCTGAGCGGGAAGGCGGCCGCCCGTTCGGTGCGGCCGCGGCCCCTGGTACGCACGAAGGGGAAGCGGCGGGCGCGTTCAGCCGTACGGCTGAGTCTGCCTCACCCCTTCGGAAGAGGCCTGTCCGAACGGCCGCAGCCGCACGGCCGGTCGCCAGTGCCGGGGAGGTGCGCGGCCGGTCGGGCGTGTGCTCGCACGCCTGGCCGGTCGGGGGCGCGCACGCACCCGGTCGGCCGAGGGGCCTGCTCGCGTGTCGACCGTTACGTCGGCCGTGTCGGGCCTGTGAGCGTCGCGAGGTCGCCGTGCACCGTGTGCGTCGGCTCGCGCAGGCCGTCCCAGAGCTCGCCGTGCTCGCCCAGCATCCGTTCGGCCTGCCGGGCGATCCGTTCCCGGTGGCGCCGGGCGTCGGCGAGCACGCGTGCCGCCCGCGCCCGTGCCTCCTCCTGCCCGCGCAGCGCCGACTCCTCCGCGTCGGCGAGCGCACGCGCCGCCGCGGACAGCGCCGCCTCGGCCCGCGCCGCCCGCTCGGCGTACTTCGCGTCGACGGCGGCCCGGCGCCCGTCCTCCTCCCGCTCAGCCGCGGCCAGCCGCCGGGCGTGCTCGCGCGCCTGGTCGGCCAGCATCGCCTCGGCGAGCTGCCGCTTGTGCCGCAGGTCGGCCAGCGCCTCGGCGCGGCTTCTGCGCACCTGGCGCCGGGCCGCGACGCGGATGTCGTGCACCTCCGCACCGGCCGCGAGAAGCCGCCGCCGGGCGTGCTCGTCGGCCTCGGCGCGCACCGCGTCTGCCTGCTTGCGCGCGGCCTGCAGCACGCCCTCCGCCTGCGCCCGCGCCTCCTCCTCCATGCGCCGCGCCTCCCGCCGCGCCCGCTCCCGGACGGCCTCCGCCTCGTCCTGCCCGGCCGCGAACAGCCGCCGGGCACCGTCACCGAGCGACGCGTAGTCCTGCGGGACGAGCGCCTCGACGGCCTCCCGCAGCCGGACGACCTCCGCCTCCATGTGCCGGGCGAGGACGGTGAGCCGCGCCGCGCGCTCCCAGGCGGCGTCGCGGTCGTCGGAGAGGGCGTCCGCGTACGCGTCGACCTGGTCGGGACGGTAACCGCGCCGCCGCACGACCACGAAGCCGTGGGGCGACACCGATGGGCCGCTCATCCTGGAACCCCTCTCCGCCGAACGGACGCGTAAGGATGACTGCGCGGACATCTTGAGCTATAGGGCGTAAATACTCATAACGCGACACTCCGGACGTAGCCAGCGTCCGTGCTGACGGCCGGTCACTCCCGCCGACGGCGCCGGCGCCGAACGACCTGGCCGGAGCGGCCGGGATCGAGCTCGTGGAGCCGGACGCATCGGACGCGGATGCGCCGGCCCACGCACCGGCCTCGCAGCCCCCGTCCTGACCTGCACCGGCCTCGGACGCGCGTCCCTGCCGGGGCGGGTCCGTGAGCGGGCCGCCGGCGACCGGGGCCAAGCCGGACCGCCCCGTCCCCCATCGGCCGGAACGGAACGCGGGAGGGCCGGGCCCGGTCGCACGACCGGGCCCGGCCCTCGTCCACCACGCGCTGCGCGCCGTTCGTCCCTGCGCGGCGCCGCGTCAGCGGCTCACAGCAGTCCGTCCCACATCTGCTCCAGCAGCACCGACCACCAGCTCTCGGGAGACGCCAGCGCCGCCGGGTCGAGCGCGGCGAGCTGGGCCTGGAAGTCGACCGTCCAGCGGCCCGCCTGCTCCTGGTTGAGGCCGAACCGCAGCCGCCACATCCGCCCGAGCAGCGCCAGGCAGCGCACGAACTCCGGCAGCCCGGTGTTGACGAACTGCGGCGGCACGGACGTACCGCCCGGCCCCGCCTCCACCGGCACCGCGACGATGTTCGCCGTGCCGTACTGCACGCACACGGCCTTGCCGAAGTCGCTGCCCATCACCAGGTACGAGCCGGCGTCCGGCGCCGGCCGCACCCCGCGCTCGGCCGCCAGCTCCGCCAGGGTCGGCACGGGCCGCCCCGGCTGGGCCTGCGCCCAGAAGAAGGGGCCCATGTCCAGCGGCAGCCCCGCCACCACCAGGGTGTGCGCCACGATCGGCGGCACGCCCTGGCGGGAGACCGCTGCCTGCTCGAACCGGTGGACGCCCGGCCCGAACGCGCCCGCCAGCTCCTGCGCGACGCCCTCCGGCGGGATGGGCGGCACGGGCTGCACCGGCGGCAGCGGCGCCCGCACCGGACCCGGCCGCGCGGGGCCGTCGGCCACCTGGTGCAGCTCGCCCTGGTGCGCCAGGAGCTGCTGCATGCCCTGCCGGCGGCTCGCGTGGTCCGTGCCGTAGGGGGCGATGCTCGTGATCCGGGCCTGCGGCCACTGCTCGCGGATCATCCGCGCGCAGTAGGCGCCCGGCAGCTCGCACGACTCCAGTTCCGTGTGCAGCTCCAGCACCTGGTCCGGCGGGACGTTCATGGCGCGCAGTTCGTGGAAGATCTGCCACTCCGGGTGCGGAACACCCGGCGCCGAACGCCGGATCAGCTGCTGCTCGGACCCGTCGTGCGCGCGGTAGCGCAGCACGGCCTGGTAGCCGGGACCGACCGTCGGCTGACCCTGCTGCGGATAGCCGTACGCCGGCGGCTGCTGACCCGGCATCGGCTGACCCGGCATCGGCTGCGGGACCTGGCCGGGCGCGGGCGGCGGTGGCGGCGGCATCGCACCCGGCGGCACGCCGGGCGGGCCGGGCTGCTGCGGGGCGCCGCCGAGCCGGTTCGGGTCGGCGAGCATCGTCGCCGCGTGGTGGACGCCACCGGGAGGCGTACCACCCGGCGCGCCCGGCGGCTGCGGGGGGTGGGGCCCGGGCACGCCGGGCAGGCCCGGAGCGGCCGGCGGCTGGGGCACACCCGGAGCGCCGGGCGCGCCGGGGGGAGCCGGCGGGCCGGGGGGCTGCGGCGCGCCGCCCGGTCGGCTCGGGTCGGCGAACATCGTCGCCGCATGGTGGACGCCACCGGGAGGCGTACCACCCGGCGCACCCGGCGTCCCCGGAGCACCCGGCGGCTGCGGGGCTCCTTCGGGCCCCTCCCGTCCGAGCGAGGACACGAGCTGGGTCGGCGCGTACCCGCCCGCCGGCGCACCGGGACCACCGGGCGGGGGCGGCGCGGGCACGCCCGGTCGCGCGCCGGGAGTCCCCGGGGCACCCGGCGGAGGCGGAGGCGGCGGAGGCGGAGTCGCCCCGCGTCGCGGCGGAGGCGCCGCCTTGCTGGTCGCGGCATCGGCGATGTCGCCGGCATTCGCCGCGAGCGGCCGTCCGGACCCCGTCGAGCCGTCCGCGGGCGGGGGCACCGGAGCACCGGGACCCTGCGGATGGCCGTACGACGGTCCGCCCGGGGGCGGAGGCGGCGGGACGCTGCCCTGCGCGGAGCCCGGCGCACCGGGGGCGGCCGGACCGCCGGACGTTCCCGCCGCACCGCCGGGTGCCGGCTGCGCCGTCGGAGCACCCGCCGCGGGGGAGGTGCCGGAGTCGCCGAGCGCCGGTGCCGTCGTGGTGCGCGGCAGGTGGCTGCCGCCCGCCATCAGCGCCGTCTTCGCGTCGGGAGCGGCGGTGGGCGCAGGCGGCGGGGTGTCGTCGTCGGAGCCGCTGAGCGGCGGCGCGAACACGGTCGCGGGCAGCGGCACGGAACGGTCGTCACCGGTCTCGGCGTTGGTGTCCGTCCCGGCCCAGGGCGTGGCCCCGGCGGGCGTCGCCGGCGAGCCCTGCGCACCGGGGGTGTACGACCCGGCGGCGGAGCCCGGGCCGGCGTCCGGGCCCGGAGCGGCCGGCGCGGCGCCCGGCATCCCGGCCTGCGTCCACGGCAGCGCGCCGCCTTCGGCGGACCCCGGCCCCGCGGACGCGGCAACGGCGCCACCACCACCAGCCGGCGCATCACCGCCGGCCCCGGCGCCGGCCGTCGAGCCGCTCCCGGCCCCGGCGTCCGCCCCGGGACGCCGATCCGGGATGCCCAGCTTGTCCGCCGCCTCCTGGAGCCATTCCGGCGGACTCAGCAGGAACGACGTCTGGTTCAGGTCCACCCGCGCCGGCGGCGCCACCGCCGGCCCGGCCGGCACGTCCGGGCGGCCGTACTCCTCCTCGTACCGGCGGATCACCTCGCCCACCGGCAGCGCGGGCCACAGCGTGGCCTCGCCGCTGTCCCGGGCGATCACCAGCCGCTGCGCGCCCCCGTCCGAACGCGGCCCGTCGGCGCGGTCCTCGGCCCACACCACGAATCCGAGCTCGAACTCCCGTACCCGCACCTCACGATGCTGGTACGACGGCACGTCGCCGTTGACCCACTCCTCCGCGCGCTCCTGCGCCTGCGCGAACGTCACCATCGCCGAAGCTCACTCCCCCGCGGAAGAAACCGGGACGGCACGCGCGAAACCGCCGTCCACCATCAGGTTCGCCACCGTCTCCAGCTCCGGCGGGGAACCCGCCAGCCGGGACAGGAACGCGTCGAAGTCCTCACCGCAGGGCAGCAACAGCCGCTCCACGCGCTCTGCCTGCGTCCACGACGGATCGACGTCCCGCACGTCGTCGTAGGCGCAGAACCACACCGATCCGACCCGGTCGCCCCTCACCTTCACGGCGAGCAGACCGCCCTGCACGAAGGCGACACCCAGATAGTCCTTCGTCAGGTGATCCCGCAGGCACTTGTTGACGTAGACCAGGTCGTTGACCGCCGCCTCCTCCCGCACGGTGAAGAACGGCTGGTCGATCAGCAGCCCCAACTGGGCGTCCAGCGCCGTGCCGACGGGCGCGCAGCCGCCCGCCGCCTTCAGGAAGGACCGGTACGCGCCCGGGAGCCGGTACCCCAGGTCCTCCTCGACGCCCTGCACCTGCTGCTCCGACACCGCGACGCCCGACTTCGGCAGCCCGAAGTGCGCCGGCCGCGTCTCCTGCAACGGCCGCGTGCCGCGCTTGCCCTGGTCGACGTTCGCGGTCGCGATCCCGCCGTGGTGGCGCAGCAGCGCCTTCACCTCGACCGGGACCAGCTCCAGGCGCCGCCCGCCCGCCACGTGGTGCCACGTCCAGCCGTGCGGCGTCGCGACGTAGCCGACCGTGTCCCACAGCTCGTGCCCCGACGCGGCCAGCGCGGCGTTCGCCGACACGTAGTCCGTCAGCCGCAACTCGTCGACGCCGAAACCCTCCGGCGGCTCCGCGATCTCCACGGCCGCCCGCGCGTACGCGGAGAAGTCGGGGTAGCCCCGGTCGTCGACCCGCACCCCTCCCGGGTGACGTGCCGCCCGCACCGGATCCGGGAAGTGCACGACCTGCCCCGCATAGGCCGCGTTCGGCGGCACGGCGTCTCCCCCGGCCTGGCGGCCGGGTGGTGGTACCCCCAGCCCGAGCCGACCTGTCGTCATGGCGGTTGCCCCCTGCGGCACTCTGTACGGCCCGCGGCCACCGGTCCCAGACCGGCCCACCGCGGCCCGTATCGACTACTTCTCTCCAACGCGTTGACCGCACGCATGCGGGTGCCGACAGCCTATGCGGTACGCGGACACCGGTCACCGGCCCACCACTTCCGTGACCAGCCGTCACCCCGCCGTGACGCACCGACCCGACCGGGCGTGTCGCACCGCCCCAGCTTCCGCACCCCCCACGGCATTTGGCACTCTGTGTCCTTCGGGGGGATGCTCCGGAGGGAAAGACGATCATGAACGCGACGCAGACGGAACCGCACGGCACCGCCTCCGGCGACCCGCGGATCGGCTGGAGCGGCACCGGAACGCCCCAGGTTCCCGCCCTCCGCCACCGCCGCGACGGCATACTCCCCACCGTGGCCGCCGCCCTGTCCGTCCGCGGCGCCACGCTCACCGGCACCGCCGCACGCGGCGACCAGCCCCCCGCGCTGCACCCCCTCGTCCAGGACTTCCTCGACGCGCTCACCAGCGCCCAGCGCGACCGCTTCACCGGCCGCTGCGCCGAGACCATCCTCATCTCCCGGCACATCACCGTCGCCGACGCCGCCCGCAGCAAACGCGCCTCCCGCAAACCCATGACGAACGGCGAAGCGCGCAAGGCCCTGAAGCAGGCCAAGCTGACCGCCCGGCGCATCCGCGAGGACGGCGACCCCCTGCACGGCGGCTTCGCCGCGCCCTGCCGCGCCTGCACCGCGCTCAGCGCCCACTTCGGCGTCCGCATCGTCGACCCCACGCCGACGGACGGCTGACCCGGCGGGCCGCTCCACGACCCCGCACCACGGCGCGACCGGTGGCACGACACCGCGGCGACCACCCCACGCGGGCCGAAGCCGCGGCTCGACGACCCCGACGACCCCGACGACCTCGACGAACGAAGGGCAGATGCACACCGACCGCTCCACGCCCCCCAGGCTCCCCGCTCCGCCCGCACAGGGCGGACCTCCGTCCCGCTTCGCCGTCCCCGTCGACGCCGCCCTGCGCGCCGCCGGCTGGCACCCCGGACGCTGGGACATGAAGCAGGCCGAGATCTGGGCCGACACCCTGCGCGAACACGCCTCGCCCGCCGGACACCGCCACACGGTGTTCCCGGCCGCCGTGGAGGCGTGGGCCGAGTTCGGCGGCCTGCACGTCACCGCGGCCGGCCCCGGCCGCCAGGTCGCCCCCGCCGCGCTCCACCTCGACCCGCTGCACGGCCTGCACATGGCCCGGACCCTCGGCGACCTCGGCCGCGCCCTCGGCACCGACGTCTGCCCCCTGGGCGCCGAGACCGACACCGAGTCCCTCCTCGCCGTCGACGCCGAGGGCCGCGTCTACGCCCTGGACCACACCGGTGACTGGTACCTCGGCCCCGACGTCGACCAGGCCCTGTCCGCGCTGATCTCCGGCATAGCACCCGTACGCCTGACCGCGGGCTGAGAGCCCGGGCCGCCGCACCCCCGGCACGCCGGCACCCGCCCCCACGGGTCCGGTCCGGCCCGGCCCACAACGCCCGACCCTCCACGCTCCGGTCCGGGCACGGTGCCCTACCTCACGCCGCCCACAGGTCGCACCAGACCTGGCCTCCCGACGCCCCCGGGTCCGCCACCGCCCGGCCTCACGACGCCGGGATCACCGCCGACACCCGGAAGCCCCCCGCCTCCGTCGGCCCGGACACGAACACGCCCCCGAGCGCCAGCACCCGCTCCCTCATCCCGAGCAGGCCGTTCCCCCCCGACGGCAGCCGCGCCGCGTCCGCCGACCCCGGCTCCGGCGGCGGCTCGTTCTCCACCTGCATCGCGATCTCCGACACCCGGTGCGCCAGGCGCACATGCGTCTTCGCTCCCGCCGCGTGCTTGTGGACGTTCGTCAGCGCCTCCTGCACCACCCGGAACGCCGTCTGCTCCACCTCCGCCGCGTACGGGCGCGCCCGGCCCTCCACCGACAGCCGTACGACCATCCCGGCCGCCGCCGACTGCTCGACCAGCTCGTCCAGCTCCGACAGGCTCGGCCCCGGCCCCTCCGGCGCAAACCCCACGGGCGCCCCGACCGCACGGGAGGCCGCCGCCGCGGCGGCCACCCCCACCGCCGCCAACGGCGCCCCGGACGGCTCCCGCCGCGCCCGCCGCTGCCCCCCGTCGCCGCTGCGCAGCACCCCGAGCATCTCGCGCAACTCGGTCAGCGCCTGCCGGCCCATGTCCCCCACCAGCGCGGCGTTCTTCACCGCCTTCTCCGGATCCTTGCGGGCCACGGCCTGCAGCGCGGCCGCGTGCACCACCATGAGGCTCACCCGGTGCGCCACGACGTCGTGCATCTCCCGCGCGATGCGGGTCCGCTCCTCGTTGCGGGCCCACTCCGCCCGCTCCTCCGCCCGCTCCGCGAGCAGCTGCAACTCCCGTTCCAGGCTGTCCGCCCGCTCCCGCAGACTCTCCATCAGCCGCCGCCGCGCCCCGACATAGAGGCCCAGCAGCACCGGAGGCGCCGTCAGCCCCAGCGACGTCGTCACCGCCGCGAACGGCACGAACCAGTCCCCGAGCGTCAGGTCACCGCGCGCCGTGTCCTGGCGCACCCGCACGAAGGTCACGATCATCGTCCCGACCAGCGACATGCCGGCCAGCGCCGCGATGACCCGGCGCGGCAGCTCGCAGGCCGCCAGCGTGTACAGGCCGACTATGGTTAGCAGGAAGCCCATCTGGGCCGGCGTGATGGCGATCGCCACCAGCACCACCGCGATCGGCCAGCGGCGCCGCACCAGCAGCACCGAGCCGGCCAGCAGTCCGAAGACGATCCCCGCGGACACCGGGATCCCCGCGTCCCGGGCGAACGGAACACCCTCCGCCGCGCACTCCAGCGCGGACACCAGCGCCAGAGTCCCGTCGAGCGTCGCGCTGCGCCACCGTGCCCACCACCACGGCCCGGTCACGGCCGCCGCGTGCTCTTCCCCCGTCGTGGTCATGCCTCCCAGCCTACGGGCGCCGCCCCCGGCTTTTCCGGCGAGTTTCCGCTACCACCCCACACCGCGCCCGGTGATCGAACAGCACCGAAAACAACCGCTGTCCACCGAACTGCCGAGCCCGGGACGGTATACCGCGGAACGGCCCATTCCGGCCGAACGGCCCGCGCGGCGTGCGTTCCCGCGCAGCCGGGCCGACTTCGCCGGCGCGCGGGAGCGGACGACGGCGCCACGACGCGAAAGCCCCGTCCCGCGGTGGGTCCGCGACGTGAGGGCCGCATCCCGCCGCGGATCCGCGCCGGGCGGCCCGGACGGTGCGGATCCGGGCGCTTGTCCGGGCCGGCAGCGCGGAATCACCGCCCGGGCGCGGGCGCGTCTCCGGTAAGGTCTGAAGCGCCGTCCCCCGTGGTGTAACCGGCAGCACACTGGTTTTTGGTACCAGCAGGACAAGGTTCGAATCCTTGCGGGGGAGCCACAGCCGGTCACCGGCGGTCCGGGCCCCGGCCGCCGAGTCCGGCCGCTCCCGTCTCCCCCCGGAAACGCCCCGGTATCCTGCGGATGTCCAACCCCCACCCATCCACAGCCGAAGGGCAACTCCGTGAGCGCCATTCGCCCGGCAGCCGTCGTCGTTCTCGCAGCGGGTGAGGGCACCCGTATGAAGTCGGCCACACCCAAGGTCCTGCACGAGATCTGCGGCCGTTCCCTCGTGGGCCATGTGCTCGCCGCCTCGCGCGAGTTGGAGCCCGAGAACCTGGTCGTCGTGGTCGGGCACGCCCGCGAGAAGGTCACCGCGCACCTCACCGAGGCCGACCCGCAGGTGCGCACCGCGGTGCAGGAGCAGCAGAAGGGGACCGGTCACGCCGTCCGCATGGCGCTGGAGGAGCTCGGCGGCTCCGTCGACGGCACCGTGGTGGTCGTGTGCGGCGACACCCCGCTGCTGACCGGCGAGACGCTGCGGAGCCTGGCGGCCACGCACGACGAGGACGGCAACGCGGTGACGGTGCTGACGGCGCAGGTGCCGGACGCGACCGGGTACGGCCGGATCGTGCGGGACGAGGCGTCGGGCGCGGTGACCGCGATCGTGGAGCACAAGGACGCGTCGGAGTCGCAGCGCGCCATCCGCGAGATCAACTCCGGGGTGTTCGCCTTCGACGGGCGGCTGCTCGCCGAGGCGCTGGGCAAGGTGCGCACGGACAACAGCCAGGGCGAGGAGTACCTGACGGACGTGCTCGGGATCCTCCGCGAGGCGGGCCACCGGGTGGGCGCGTGCGTGGCCGCCGACCACCGCGAGATCGCGGGGATCAACAACCGCGTGCAGCTGGCCGAGGCGCGGCGGACGCTCAACGACCGGCTGCTGACGAACGCGATGCTCGCGGGTGTCACGGTGGTCGACCCGGCGACGACGTGGGTCGACGTCACGGTGGCGTTCGAGCAGGACGTGACGGTGCTGCCGGGCACGCAGCTGCACGGGTCGACGCAGCTCGGCGAGGGCAGCGTGGTCGGGCCGAACTGCCGGCTGACGGACACGAAGGTCGGCAGGGGCGCGCGCGTGGACAACACGGTGTCGGACGGCGCCGTGATCGGCCCGGAGGCGTCGGTGGGTCCGTACGCGTACCTGCGGCCCGGTACGCGGCTGGGCCCGAAGTCGAAGGTCGGCACGTACGTCGAGACGAAGAACGCGCGCATCGGCGAGGGGACGAAGGTGCCGCACCTGTCGTACGTGGGCGACGCGACGATCGGCGAGTACACGAACATCGGCGCGGCCAGCGTGTTCGTGAACTACGACGGCCAGGACAAGCACCACACGACGATCGGGTCGCACTGCCGGACCGGATCGGACAACATGTTTGTGGCTCCTGTCACGGTCGGAGACGGCGCGTACACCGCGGCCGGCTCGGTGATCACGAAGAACGTGCCGCCGGGTTCGCTGGCCGTGGCCCGTGGTCAGCAGCGCAATATCGAGGGCTGGGTGGCCCGCAAGCGCCCGGGGAGCGCGGCGGCGAAGGCGGCCGAGACGGCGTCCCGGGAGCCGGAAGGCGAAGCCTGACCAGAAACACGTACGTCTGGGACGGCGTACCGTGATAAGTGCACATCCGCACCCCCACCAGCCGAGACGGCCTCTCAGGCGCTTTGGAGAGGTCCCTCGACAGCCGGCTGAGAACACCTCTGAGGAGACAGTGCTGTGACCGGGATCAAGACGACCGGCGAGAAGAAGATGATGTTCTTCTCCGGCCGCGCCCACCCCGAGCTTGCCGAGGAGGTCGCCCAGCAGCTAGGTGTCGGGCTCGTCCCGACGAAGGCCTTCGACTTCGCCAACGGCGAGATCTACGTCCGTTACCAGGAGTCCGCCCGTGGCGCGGACTGCTTCCTGATCCAGAGCCACACGGCTCCGATCAACAAGTGGATCATGGAGCAGCTCATCATGATCGACGCGCTGAAGCGCGCGTCGGCCCGCTCCATCACGGTGATCGTGCCGTTCTACGGTTACGCGCGGCAGGACAAGAAGCACCGCGGGCGTGAACCGATCTCGGCGCGCCTGATCGCGGACCTGATGAAGACCGCGGGTGCCGACCGGATCCTGGCCATGGACCTGCACACGGACCAGATCCAGGGGTTCTTCGACGGCCCGGTGGACCACCTCTTCGCCCTGCCGCTGCTGGCGGACTACGTGGGCAACAAGGTGGACCGCTCCAAGCTGACGGTGGTGTCCCCGGACGCCGGCCGGGTGCGGGTGGCGGACCGCTGGTGCGACCGGCTGGGCGCCCCGCTGGCGATCGTGCACAAGCGGCGCGACAAGGACGTGGCGAACCAGGTCACCGTGCACGAGGTCGTCGGTGACGTGAAGGGCCGCATCTGCGTCCTGGTCGACGACATGATCGACACCGGCGGCACCATCTGCGCCGCTGCCGACGCCCTGTTCGCGCACGGCGCGGAGGACGTGATCGTGACGGCGACGCACGGTGTGCTGTCGGGTCCGGCGGCGGACCGGCTGAAGAACTCGAAGGTGAGCGAGTTCGTGTTGACCAACACGCTGCCGACGCCGGGCGAGCTGGAGCTGGACAAGATCACGGTGCTGTCGATCGCGCCGACGATCGCGAGCGCGGTGCGCGAGGTGTTCGAGGACGGTTCGGTCACGAGCCTGTTCGACGAGCAGTAGGGGTCCCGCGCAGGAAGGATCCGGCACCGGGTCCGCCCGAGGCCCCGCGCCCGTGGAGATCGTTTTGGGAACGGCCTCCTTCTCCGAGTAAACTGCTGGAGTTGCTCGGCGAGGGAGGCCGTTCCCGTTTTCGGCGGGACCGGCGGTCCGTAATCGACGCGCTCTTCGTAGCAGGCCGTTCGTTGGCCGGGTGACCCCGACCGTTTTCCACGTACCACTACGAGGAGTGAGCAATGTCCGAGGTGAAGCTCGCCGCCGAGACGCGCACCGAGTTCGGCAAGGGTGCCGCGCGCCGTATCCGCCGCGACAACAAGGTTCCGGGTGTGCTGTACGGGCACGGCTCCGAGCCGCTGCACCTGACGCTGCCGGGCCACGACCTGCTGCTGGCGCTGCGTACGCCCAACGTCCTGATCTCGCTCGACATCGACGGCAAGTCGAACGAGCTGGCGATCCCGAAGGCCGTGCAGCGCGACCCGCTGAAGGGCTTCCTGGAGCACGTCGACCTGCTGCTGGTCAAGCGCGGCGAGAAGGTCACGGTCGAGATCCCGGTGCAGACCGAGGGCGAGCTGGCCCCCGGCGGCAACCTGCTGGAGCACATCCTGGCCGCGCTGCCGGTCGAGGCCGAGGCCACGCACATCCCCGAGGCGCTGACCGTGTCGGTGGAGGGCCTGGAGGCCGGTGCCTCGGTCCACGCCAAGGACATCGCCCTGCCGAGCGGTGTGACGCTGGCCGTGGACGAGGACGCCGTGGTGCTGCAGGTCGTGGCCGCGCAGGTCGAGGCCGAGGAAGGCGAGGAAGGCGAGGGCGAAGAGGCCGCCGAGGCCTGATCCCTCGAGTCCCCATCGTTTCGCCGGCCGCTGCTCTCCCGTGCTCGTGCACGGGGGGCGGCGGCCGGCGCGTATCAAGGAGAGACGGACGTGACCACCCCCGCCAACGCCCCCTGGCTGGTCGTCGGGCTGGGCAATCCCGGACCGGAGTACGCCATGAACCGGCACAACGTGGGGTTCATGGTGGTGGACCTGCTGGCCGAGCGGATGGGCGGACGGTTCAAGCGGGCCGGCAAGGCGCAGGCCCAGGTGCTGGAGGGCCGGATCGGTCCGCCGGGGCCGGGCAGCCGGCGGGTGGTGCTGGCGAAGCCGATGTCGTACATGAACCTGTCGGGCGGCCCGGTGAACGCGCTGCGGGACTTCTACAAGGTGCCGGTGGCCAACATCGTGGCGGTCCACGACGAGCTGGACATCGACCACGGCACGCTGCGGCTGAAGCTGGGCGGCGGCGACAACGGGCACAACGGCCTGAAGTCGATGACGAAGGCGATGGGCGCGGACTACCACCGGGTGCGGTTCGGGATCGGGCGTCCCCCGGGCCGGATGCAGGTGGCGGACTTCGTGCTCAAGGACTTCTCCCCGGCGGAGCGCAAGGAGCTGGACTACTTCGTGGACCGGGCGGCGGACGCGGTGGAGTGTCTGGTCACGGAGGGCCTGGAGCGGGCGCAAAGCGCGTACAACTCCTGACTTGTCCCCCGCCGAGTTGACCTGGCGCAAGGGTGTGGCCAATGATCCCGGCCATGCCTGCCAGCGCCACCACCACCGCCCGCCGGGCCTCGTCCGCCGTGCTGCGGTTCGGGCGCACGGCGGCGATGGGCACGGTCGCGGCGCTGATCCTGGTCGCCGGGGTGTGGGCGTCGTGGGGCACGGCGCAGCACGTGATGCTGACCAAGGGCCGCGAGAGCGGCACGGTGCGGGTGACGCGGTGCGGTGAGGACACGTGCAGCGGCCCGTACGCGCCGGTGTCGCAGGGGTCGACGGCGCGGGACCGGGTCGTGGTCGCCCACACGGCCGGGGTGCGCCTGGGACAGACGTACAGCGTGATCGTGAAGCCGGGCACCGACGAGGTGGTGCGCTCGGGACCCGCCGGCATCCTGTACGCCTGGGCCCCGCTCGGCGGCGCGCTGCTGCTGGCGTCGGTGGTGGTCGCGGGCGGGCTGCGGCGGACGCGGGCGGCCTGGGTACTGGCGGGCGCGGGGGTGGCCCTGCTGACGGGGGCGTTCGTGACGTTGTGAGCCGGCCCCCGGGTGTGCGGGGCCGGTTCGTTCTCTTCCCACGGGGGTGCCCCCGGGCTCGTACGGAGCCCGGGGGCACCCCCGTTCGTGCCGTGCGGCCGGATCAGCCGGTGTTGCGCAGGCCGGCCGCCACGCCGTTGACGGTGAGCAGCAGGGCGCGGGCGAGCAGCGGGTCGGGCTCCTCGCCGGCCGCCGCCGCGTCGCGCTGCCGCTTCAGCAGGGTGACCTGCAGGTAGGAGATCGGGTCGAGGTAGGCGTCGCGGATCGCGAACGTCTGCTTGAGGACGGGATGGGCGTCGAGGAGCTCCTTCTCGCCGGTGATGCGCAGGACCTCACGGACGGTCAGTTCGTGCTCGGCCCTGATGGTGTCGAACACGTGCTTGAGCTCGTCGGGCACGAGGGTGTCGACGTAGTGCCGGGCGATGCGCAGGTCCGTCTTCGCGAGGGTCATCTCGACGTTGGAGACGAAGTTGCGGAAGAAGTGCCACTGCTCGTGCATCTCGTCGAGCACGGTGTCGAGGCCGGCCTCGCGCAGGGCCTTCAGGCCGGAGCCGACGCCGAACCAGCCGGGGACGATCTGCCGGGACTGCGTCCAGCCGAACACCCAGGGGATGGCGCGCAGGCCGTCCAGGCCCGCCCCGGAGTCGGGGCGGCGGGAGGGGCGGGAGCCGAGGTGGAGGTCGGCGAGCTGGTCGACGGGGGTGGAGGCGAAGAAGTAGGCGGGCAGGTCGGGGTCCTCGACGAGGCGCCGGTAGGCGGCGTGGGCGGCGTCGGAGACGACGTCCATGGCCGCGTCCCAGCGGGCGAGGGCCTCGGTGGACTGGCGGGGGGCGGTGTGCAGGGCGGAGGCCTGCAGCGTGGCCGCCACGGTCAGTTCCAGGTTCTCCCGGGCCAGGGAGGGGATGAGGTACTTGTCGGAGATGACCTCGCCCTGCTCGGTCACCTTGATCTCGCCCTCGAGGGTGCCCCAGGGCTGGGCGAGGATGGCGTCGTGGCTGGGGCCGCCGCCGCGGCCGACGGTGCCGCCGCGGCCGTGGAAGAGGCGCAGGCGGACGCCGTAGCGGTGGGCGACGTCGCGCAGGCGGCGCTGGGCGCGGTGGATCTCCCACTGGGAGGTGGTGATGCCGCCGAACTTGGAGGAGTCGGAGTAGCCGAGCATGACCTCCTGGACGTCGCCGCGCAGGGCGACCAGCCGCCGGTAGGAGGGGTCGGAGAGCATGTCCTCCAGGATCGTGTCGGCCGCCTTGAGCTCGTCGGTGGTCTCCAGCAGCGGCACGATGCCGATCTTCGCCCAGCCGGCGTGCAGGTCGATCAGGCCGGCCTCGCGGGCGAGGACGGCCGCGGCGAACACGTCGTCGGCGCCCTGGCACATCGAGATGATGTACGACTCGACGACCTCCGGCCCGAACACCTCCAGTGCCCGCCCGACCGTCTCGAACACGCCGAGCGTCTTGGCGCCGGCCGCGTCGACGGGGGCGGGGGTGGGGGCGAGCGGCCTCCTGGAGCGCAGCTCCTTGGCGAGCAGCTTGGCGCGGTACTCGCGGGGCATGTCGGCGTAGCGCCAGGACTCCTCGCCGAGGCGGTCGAAGAGCTGGCCGAGGGCGTGGTGGTGGGCGTCGGCGTGCTCGCGGACGTCCATCGTGGCCAGCTGGAGGCCGAAGGCGGCCAGGGTGCGGATGGTGCGGCCCAGGCGGCCGTCGGCGAACAGGCCGCCGCGGTGCGCGCGCAGCGAGTCCTGGATGATCCGCAGGTCGCGCAGCAGTTCGGAGGTGCCGAGGTAGTCGCGGCCGGGCTCGTGGGCGGTGCTGCGGGCCAGGCGCTGCTTGGTGTTCTCCAGCTTCTGCCGGATGCAGGTGGCCTTGAGCCGGTAGGGCTCCTCGGCGTTGAGCCGCTTGTAGCGGGGGCTGATCTCGGGCAGCAGTTCGAGGTCGGCCTGGAGGGACTGCAGGAGTTCGTCGGTGGCGCCGGTGTAGCGGATCGAGTTCGACAGGTAGCCGCGCAGCTCGTCGATCATGTCGAGGGCGTCGTTGATGCCGTGCTCGTGCTGGAGGATCAGCACGTCCCAGGTCACCTGGGGGGTGACGTTGGGGTTGCCGTCGCGGTCGCCGCCGATCCAGGTGCCGAAGGTGACGGGGCGGGTGTCGTCGGGCAGCTTGACGCCGACCCGCTCCAGCTCGGCGGTCAGGTCCTCCAGGACGTCGCCGACGGCGCCGGCGTGCAGCTCGTCGAGGTAGTAGATGGCGTTGCGGGCCTCGTCCGCCGGTTCCGGCCGGACGACGCGCAGCTCGTCGGTCTGCCAGACCAGGTCGATGTTCTCCGCCAGGCGCGTGTCGTGGCGGCGGCGGTCGGAGTCGAGGACGGGGGTCTCCAGAAGCGCGGCGATGCGCCGGAGCTTGTTCAGGACCGACCGGCGCGCGGCCTCCGTGGGGTGGGCGGTGAACACCGGGCGGACGTTCAGGTGTTCGACCGTCTGGCGCAGGTGCTCCGGGTCGGCGTCCTTCAGGCGGTCGGCCGTGCGGGCGATCAGGCCGCCCTCGGCGGCGCGCCGGGCGCGCAGTTCACGGCCGCGGTGCACCTGCTCGGTCACGTTGGCCAGGTGGAAGTAGGTGGAGAAGGCGCGGACCAGCTTGGCCGCGGTCTCCAGTTCGATGCCGCGCAGCAGCTCAGCGGCGGCCTCGCCGTCCTCCCGGGTCAGGCGGCGCACCTTCTCGACCAGGTCGAGGAGTTCGGGGCCCTCCTGCCGGACGAGGGTCTCACCGAGGAGGTCGCCCAGTCGGCGGATGTCGGCGCGCAGCTCGCTGCTGGTCGTCGTCTGGTCGTCGGCACTGCTCACAGGTGCGGCTCCTTGCAGTGTTGAAGCTCGTCTGGGAGGGAACCCGGGCATCCACACCCGCGGCGGTGCCGCTTGAGTGAGGGGGCAGCCGGGAAGAAAACAGAGCGGACCGCGCTGTCCGACCGAGTCCAAGTCTAGGTGTCGACCCGGACGCGCAGGCTAGGGGCTCTTGCCGCGAGGCGACGCACTGACATACTTACGATGCCGTAGGTTACGGAACCGTAGGGAACTCCCCGGGAGCTGACCGGTTCCGCGGCCCGCGGCACCTGCCGTAATCCTCGACCCCACGGGGGACGCCCATGACCACAAGCTCCGATGTGATCGCAGACGCCCCGAAGGCGACCGGCTCGCTGCCCTCCGCGACGCTGGGTGGCGAGCAGAAGCGTTCGATCGAGCAGATCACGCTCCTGCTGTTCATCACCGTCCCGTTCCTCGCGCTGGTCGCCGCCGTGCCGCTGGCCTGGGGATGGGGTGTGAGCTGGCTGGACCTCGGCCTGCTGGTCTTCTTCTACTTCCTCGGCTGCCACGGCATCACCATCGGCTTCCACCGGCACTTCACGCACGGCTCCTTCAAGGCGAAGCGGCCCCTGAAGATCGCGCTGGCGATCATGGGGTCGATGGCGGTCGAGGGGCCCCTGGTCCGCTGGGTGGCCGACCACCGCAAGCACCACAGGTTCTCCGACCACGAGGGCGACCCCCACTCCCCGTGGCGCTACGGCGAGACGGTCCCGGCGCTGCTGAAGGGCCTGTGGTGGGCCCACCTCGGCTGGATGTTCGACGAGGAGCAGACCCCGCAGGACAAGTACGCGCCCGACCTGATCAAGGACCGGACGCTGCGCACGATCTCCCGCCAGTTCGCGCTGTGGACGGTCGTGTCGCTGGGGCTGCCCCCGCTGATCGGCGGGCTGGTCACCATGTCGTGGTGGGGGGCGTTCACGGCGTTCTTCTGGGGCTCCCTGGTCCGGGTGGCCCTGCTGCACCACGTGACGTGGTCGATCAACTCGATCTGCCACGCGGTCGGCAAGCGCCCGTTCAAGTCGCGCGACCGCTCGGGCAACGTGTGGTGGCTGGCGATCCTGTCCTGCGGCGAGTCCTGGCACAACCTGCACCACGCCGACCCGACCTCCGCGCGGCACGGTGTGGAGCGCGGCCAGCTGGACTCCTCCGCCCGTCTGATCCGCTGGTTCGAGCAGCTGGGCTGGGCGTACGACGTGCGCTGGCCGTCACGCTCCCGTATCGATTCCCGCCGCAACACCGGTGAAGGCGGCTCCCGGCGCCGGAGGAAGACCGCGAAGGCGGCATGATGGTCGCCGTGGCGACCGACTCCAGCACCCCGAGCAACGACAAGCCGCGGCGCGCGCGGCGCACCCGCATGACCGGTGCCGAGCGCCGCCAGCAGCTGCTGGAGATCGGTCGCACCCTGTTCGCCGCCAAGGGTTTCGAGGGCACGTCGGTGGAGGAGATCGCGGCGAGGGCCGGGGTCTCCAAACCGGTGGTCTACGAGCACTTCGGCGGCAAGGAGGGCCTGTACGCGGTCGTCGTGGACCGCGAGATGCGGCGCCTGCTGGACATGGTGACCAGCTCGCTGACCGCGGGGCACCCGCGGGAGCTGTGCGAACAGGCCGCGTTCGCGCTGCTGGACTACATCGAGGAGTACACGGACGGCTTCCGCATCCTCGTCCGCGACTCCCCCATCCCCCAGTCGACGGGCTCCTTCGCCTCGCTGATCTCCGACATCGCCACCCAGGTGGAGGACATCCTGGGCCGCGAGTTCAAGAACCGCGGCTTCGACCCGAAGCTGGCCCCGCTGTACGCGCAGGCCCTGGTCGGCATGGTCGCGCTGACCGGCCAGTGGTGGCTGGACGTGCGCCGCCCGAAGAAGGCGGAGGTGGCCGCGCACCTGGTGAACCTCGCCTGGCACGGCCTGGACGGCCTGGAGCAGAAGCCGCGGCTGATCGGCCACCGCAAGAGCTGACGGGGCGCGGGCGCGCTCACGCCTGAGGGCCGGCGGGCTCCAGGAACTCCAGGCGGTTGCCGACCGGGTCCTCGGAGTAGAAGCGGCGGTGGCCGGGGAGGCCGTCGTCCCAGGTGACCCGCGCGCCGCGGGACGCCAGCCGGGAGGCGTAGGCCTCGATGCCCGTCACCGCGATCCCCGGGTGGGCCTTCCGGGCGGGCCGGAAGTCCTCCTCGACGCCCAGGTGGAGCCGCACGGCCCCGGCCTGGAACCAGCACCCGCCCCGCGCCGCCAGGGCCGGCGGCTTGGGGACCTCCGTCATCCCGAGGACGCCGGCGTAGTACGCCCGCAGCAGGTCCTCCGCGCCGGGCGGGGCGGCGAGCTGCACGTGGTCGAGGGCGGTGAGCATCTCCTCAGGCCTCCTTCGTGGCCACCGCGAAGACGCGGCGGAAGGGGAACGGGGTGCCGTGCGGGCCGGCCGGGTAGGCCTCGCGCAGGGCGTCGCGGTACTCGGCCACGAACGCCTCCCGCGCCCCGGGGTCGTCGGCGAGGGCGGTGAGGACCGGGCGCAGGCCGGTGCCCTTCACCCAGTCGAGGACCGGATCCTCGCCCTTCAGCAGGTGCAGGTACGTCGTCTCCCACACGTCCGCCGTGCAGCCGAGGCCGGTCAGCCGCTCCAGGTAGGCGGCCGGGGTCAGGACGGCGTCGTCGTGGCGCAGGACTCCGGCGAGGCGGCCGCGCCAGCGGGCGGAGTGGGCGAGGTCGCGCATGAGGCGGTGGCTGGGGGCGGAGAAGTTGCCGGGGACCTGGAAGGCGAGGGTGCCGCCGGGCCTCAGGGCCGCGATCCAGTCGGCGAAGCGGCCGGCGTGCCCGGGCACCCACTGCAGGGTGGCGTTGGAGACGATGACGTCGTACGGCTCCGGCGGCGTCCAGGTGCGCAGGTCGGCGTGGGCGAAGTCGAGGCGGCCGCCGCCGCGGGTCGGGCCCTCGTGGTCGACGTGGGCCCCGTCGAGCATCTCGGGCGAGTTGTCGTACCCGGTGACGTGCGCGGCGGGCCAGCGGTCGGCGAGGAGGACGGTGACGTTGCCGGGCCCGCAGCCGAGGTCGGCCACGCGGGGACGGCCGCCGGGCGGATCGGGGACGCGGGCGAGCAGATCGGTGAAAGGGCGGGCGCGGTGCCCGGCGTGGCGCAGGTACTGGGCGGGGTCCCAGCGGGGGGTCACGGGGGACGGCATGGCGGCCTCCTGGATGTCCTCGGCGGTCGGTGACCGCGGTGCCCTCGGGGTCGTGCGGCCCGCTGCCATCACGTCCCCCGGAGATATCTTGACATCAAGACAGTCGATGTCAAGAGACTTCACATCGACACAACCACTACACTGATCGCCATGGAGGACGAGGTCGATCGGCTGGTCGCAGCGTGGCGCCGGGAGCGCCCGGACCTCGACGTGGAACCGCTCGAGGTGCTCAGCCGGGTGAGCAGGCTGGCCCGGCACCTGGACCGCGCGCGCCGGCTCGCCTTCGCCGAGCACAGCCTGGAGCCCTGGGAGTTCGACGTGCTGACGGCGCTGCGGCGCGCCGGGTCCCCGTACCAGCTCTCGCCGGGGCAGCTGCTGACCCAGACCCTGGTCACCTCGGGCACGATGACCAACCGCATCGACCGGCTGGCGAAGAAGGGCCTGGTCGAGCGTCTGCCCGACCCCAGCGACCGGCGCGGCGTGCTGGTCCGGCTGACGGTGGAGGGGCGGGACCGTGCGGACCAGGCGCTCGCGGGCCTGCTCGACCAGGAGAGGGCGATTCTGGGCGAGCTGTCGCACGCCCAGCGCAGCGAACTGGCCGCCCTGCTGCGTCAGCTGACCGCCCCGTTCGACAACATCCCAGGCTAGGCCCTGTCTGACCATGCGCGTCTGCCGCGCGACGCCCTGCACGCTCCCCCAGGCTCTCGGCTTCGCTCGAGCAAGGGGTATACCCCCACTCGCCGCACCGGCCCCGGACCCGAGCACGTCCCGTACGGAGGCCTGGGGGCGGCACGCCGAGAGCACGCACCGGACGACGCGCGGCCGCCCTCCGGGCGACGACGCGCAGGGTCGGACAGGACCTCCAGGGTCTGCCGGCCGCCGCGGGCTCAGGCGCTGCTGCCCTCCGTGAGCCTCACCCCGAGCGGCGCGGCGGGTGCCGTCTCGGCCGGTCCGACCCCGGCCCGCCGGGCGAGCGCGACGGCGGCGAGCGTCGAGTGCACGCCCAGCTTGCCCAGGACGTTCTGCATGTGGGTGCGCACGGTGTGCGGGGACAGGTAGAGCCGTTCGGCGACGGCCTTGCGGCCGAGCCCGGCGACCATGCAGCGCAGCACCTCGCGCTCGCGCGGGGTGAGGGACTCCACCAGCCGCTCGCTCTCGCTGCGGTGCCGGCGTGCGGCGGTCAGCTCGCGCAGCACCCCCGTCAGCAGGGCCGGCGGCAGGTGCGTCTCGTCGCGCAGCACGCCCCGGATGACGGTCAGCAGCCGCGACAGGGAGCAGTCCTTGGCCACCCAGCCGCAGGCCCCGGCCTGCAGGGCCAGCGCCGCACGGTGGGGGTCGTCCTTCTCGGCGAGCACGACGGTGCGCACCCCGGGCTGCGCGCCCCGGACGCCGGCGACGAGGGAGAGCCCGTCGACCACGCCGTCCGCGTCGCCGTCCCGCACCGGCACGGCCGCGCGCCCGCCGGGCACGCCCCCGCCCAGGTCCGCGTCGACCAGCACCACGTCGTAGCGGCGGTCCTCGGCGGCCGCCCGCTCCAGGCAGCGCAGCGCCGCCGGACCGGAGCCGGCCGCGGCCACCTCGACGTCGGGCTCGGCGGCCAGGGCGGCGGCGAGGGACTCGGCGAAGATGCGGTGGTCGTCGACGACCAGCACTCGGATGCGAACCACTGAAAACCCCCCTCCCCCACGCCCTGTGCAGAGCCGGGGACGCCCCATCGTCCGGAGAACGCCGACACGCGGGTACGGCGCCCCGTGGTCACGACCGCACGGCCGCCGCCATGCGGAAGAGCTACCCCCACTCGGGACGTCGTACCCGGCTGTCTCGCCCCCTGATCGGCACCGGCCCCCACCGGTGCTGTTTTCAGCCTACGGACGGGGGGCAGGAGCGGAAGGCAATTCACAGAACTGACCACCGGGCGCGTTTAGGGTGTGCCGCATGTTCCGAATCGAGGCAGAAGTAGACAAAGAGCGGCACGCTCTGCTCCGCTCCCGCCTCCGCGACACCAACACGGCGGCCTCGCCGGTCCTCGCCGCGCTGCGCGGCACCCCCGCCGAACGCGAAGTCCCGTTGCACGTCTGGGCGGTGGACGAGGCGGGGAACCTGGCCGGCGGCCTGGTCGGCCACACGTGGACGACCTGGCTGCACGTGGACCTGCTGTGGGTCGACGCCCGTCACCGGGGCCGGGGCATGGGCTCCCGGCTGCTGGCGCGGGCGGAGCGCACGGCGCGTCACGAACGCCGCTGCCGGGGCGCCCGCCTGGAGACCTGGGACTTCCAGGCGCCGGAGTTCTATCGCAGGCACGGCTACAAGGTGGTGTGCGCGATCCCCGACTACCCGCCGGGGATCACCGAGTACACCTTGATCAAGCCGCTGGGCTGAGCCGGCGCGCCCCCGCCGAGGGCACCGCCTCGAACACGCGCGGCGCCCGGAAGCCCGCCGCGGCGAAGGCGTCCTCGACCGCCTTGGTGATCGCGGGCACGTCGCCCTCCTCGGCGAGCACGATCGCCGAGCCGCCGAAACCCCCGCCGGTCATGCGGGCGCCCAGCGCGCCGGCGGCGTTCGCGGTGTCGACGACCAGGTCGAGCTCCGGGCAGGAGATCCGGAAGTCGTCCCGCAGGGAGAGGTGCCCCTCGGTCAGCACCGGCCCGATCGCCCGTGTGTCGCCCGCGCGCAGCAGCGACACCACCCGCTCGACCCGCTCGTCCTCGGTGACGACGTGGCGCACCAGGCGGCGCACCTCCTCGTCCTCGCCGATCCGCTCGAGCGCCGCGTCCAGCTCGCCGTAGGGGATGTCCCGCAGGGCGTCCACGCCGAGCAGCGCGGCGCCCTTCTCGCAGCCGGCGCGGCGCTTGCCGTACTCGCCGTCGCTGTGGGCGTGCCTGACGCGGGTGTCGACGACCAGCAGGCGCATGCCCTCGGCCGCGAGGTCGAAGGGGATCTGACGCTGCGACAGGTCGCGGGTGTCGAGGAAGAGGGCGTGGCCGGCCTCGCAGCACGCCGACGCGGTCTGGTCCATGATGCCGGTGGGGGCGCCGACGTAGACGTTCTCGGCGCGCTGGCACAGGCGGGCCAGCTGCCAGCCCTTGAGCCCGAGGGCGAACAGGTCGTTCAGGGCGAGGGCGACGACGACCTCCAGCGCGGCGGACGACGACAGGCCGGCGCCGGCCGGCACGGCCGAGGCGAGGTGGACGTCCGCGCCGGTGATCCGGTGGCCGGCCTCGCGCAGCGCCCACACCACGCCGGCCGGGTAGGCCGTCCAGCCCTTGGCGGACTCGGGGGCCAGCTCGTCGACGCGCAGTTCGACGGCCGTTCCCGGGCCGCCGTCGCCGCCGTCGCCCGCGCCGCCCTCGGTGTCCGCCGAGTGCAGGCGCAGCACGCCGTCGGTGCGCCGGGAGACCGCGGCGACCGTGACGTGCGGCAGGGCGAACGGCATGACGAAGCCGTCGTTGTAGTCGGTGTGCTCGCCGATCAGGTTGACCCGGCCCGGCGCCGCCCAGACGCCCTCGGGCTCGGCCCCGTACAGCTCCACGAAGCCGTCCCGCACCTGCTGTGCCCGCACTACTGCTCCCTTGCCGTGTCTGCGACCTGCTGCGCGAACGTCCACGCGTCCGCGACGATACCCGCGAGGTCCGGGCGGGACGGGGTCCAGCCGAGCTTCTCGCGCGCGGCTTCGGCGGAGGCCACCAGGACGGCCGGGTCGCCGCCGCGGCGCGGGGCCACGACCTCGGGGACGGGGTGGCCGGTGACCTGCCGGACGGTCTCGACGACCTCGCGGACCGAGAAGCCGCTGCCGTTGCCCAGGTTGCAGACCAGGTGCTCGCCCGGGGCGGCGGCCTTCAGCGCCAGCAGGTGGGCCTCGGCGAGGTCGGCGACGTGGATGTAGTCGCGGACGCAGGTGCCGTCGGGCGTCGGGTAGTCGTCGCCGAAGACGGAGATAGCCTCCCGGCGGCCCTGCGCGACCTGGAGCACCAGGGGGATGAGGTGCGACTCGGGGTCGTGGCGCTCCCCGTGGGGGCCGTAGGCGCCCGCCACGTTGAAGTAGCGCAGCGAGACCGCGGCCAGGCCGTGCGCGGCGGCCTCACCGGCGATCATGTGGTCGACGGCGAGCTTGGAGGCGCCGTAGGGGTTGGTGGGCTTCGTCGGCGCGGTCTCGACGATCGGGACCTGCTCCGGCTCGCCGTACGTGGCCGCCGTGGACGAGAACACCAGCCTCCGCACGCCGGCCTCGCGCATGGCGGTCAGCAGCGCCATGGTGCCGCCGACGTTGTTGTCCCAGTACTTCTCCGGCTGCACCACCGACTCGCCGACCTGCGAGAACGCGGCGAAGTGCAGCACGGCGTCGTAGGAGGGGTCCAGCCACTTGGCGGCGTGGCGGATGTCGTCCTCGACGAAGGCGGCGCCCGCGGGGACGCCCTCGCGGAAGCCGGTGGAGAGGTTGTCGAGGACGGTCACCTCGTGGCCGGCCTCCAGCAGGTGCTGGGCGACGACGCCGCCGACGTAGCCCGCGCCGCCCGTCACCAGGTACTTCCCGCTCATGAACTCGCTACCTCTCGCAGTCGCTCGGCCGCGCGCTCCGGCGGCACGTCGTTGATGAACACGTTCATGCCGGACTCGGAACCCGCGAGGAACTTCAGCTTGCCGGCGGTGCGTCGGATGGTGAAAAGCTCGAGGTGGAGCGCGAAGTCGTCCCGGCTGACGCCGTCGAACTCCCTCAGCGCGCCGAACGGGGCCTGGTGCCAGGCCGCTATGTACGGCGTCGGCGGCCGGCCCGCGGACCGCTCACCGCTCCCCGCCGTGCCGAAGATCCGGTCGAAGCGCCTCAGCAGTTCCAGGTAGACCCGGGGGAACTCCGCGCGCGCCGCCTCGTCGAGGGCCAGCAGGTCCGGCACGCGGCGGCGCGGGTACAGGTGGACCTCGTACGGCCAGTGCGCGGCGTACGGGACGAAGGCGACCCAGTGGTCGCTGCGCAGGACGACCCGCTCGCCGGCGAGCTCGCGCTCCAGGACGGCGTCGAACAGGTTCTCCCCGCCGGTGGCCCGCCGGTGGGACGCCAGCGACCGCAGCATGAGCGCGGTGCGCGGGGTGGTGAAGGGGTAGGCGTAGATCTGACCGTGGGGGTGACCCAGGGTCACGCCGATCTCGGCCCCGCGGTTCTCGAAACAGAAGACCTGCTCGACGGAGGGCAGATGCGACAGTTCCGAGGTCCGGTCCGTCCACGCGTCCAGGACGAGCCGCGCCTGCTCCTCGGTCAGGTCGGCGAAGGAGGCCTCGTGGTCGGAGGTGAAGCACACGACCTCGCAGCGGCCGGAGTCGCCGGCCAGCGACGGGAAGCGATTCTCGAAGACCACCACGTCGTAGGAGGAGTCGGGGATCTCGCTCAGCCGCTCGCCGCGCGACGGGCACAGCGGGCACTCGTCGGCCGGCGGGTGGTAGGTGCGGCCCTGGCGGTGCGAGGCCACGGCGACCGCGTCGCCGAGCAGCACGTCCTCGCGGATCTCGGACGCGGTCACCGTCGGCTCCAGCGGGCGCCGGTCGACCGCGTCCCGCACGGTGTCGTCCCGCAGGTCGTAGTAGACGAGCTCGCGACCGTCGGCCAGGCGGGTCGAGGTCTTCTTCACTTCGGACTCCCTGTGCCCGGACCCAATCACTCAACACAATCAAACATAACACGCCACAACCGATCATCCGTTGCGGCACATCACAATCAAACAAAGACACCCAACACAAGTGTTCAATTCCCGAACGCGGAGGCGTAGGTTCCACGCTGGATCAGTTCGCGCAACGAAGCGAGTTCTTATGCATACCCCCACGTACCTGGCAGCGGAGCTACGACTCCCCACCAACTGGCTCGATTACACGATTCTCGGCATCTACTTCGTCGTGGTGCTCGGCATCGGCTTCGCCGCCCGCCGCTCCGTGCGCACGAGCCTCGACTTCTTCCTCTCCGGACGGTCGCTGCCCGCCTGGATCACCGGCCTGGCGTTCATCTCCGCCAACCTCGCCGCCACCGAGATCCTGGGCATGGCCGCCAACAGCGCCCAGTACGGCGCCTACACGGTGCACTGGTACTGGATCGGCGCCATCCCGGCCATGGTCTTCCTCGGCCTGGTGATGATGCCCTTCTACTACGGCTCCAAGGTGCGCTCGGTCCCCGAGTTCCTGCTGCTGCGCTTCGACAGGGGCGCGCACCTGCTGAGTTCGATCCTGTTCGCCTTCGCGGCCATCCTCATCGCGGGCGTGAACCTCTACGCCCTGGCGATCGTCGTCGAGGCACTGCTCGCCTGGCCGCAGTGGGTGGCCATCGTGGTCGCCGGCTTCTTCGTCCTCGCCTACATCACCCTCGGCGGCCTGTCGTCCGCGATCTACAACGAGGTGCTGCAGTTCTTCGTCATCCTCGCGGCGCTGATCCCGATCGTGGTGCTCAGCCTGAAGCGGGTCGGCGGCTGGGACGGCCTGACCGACACCCTCACCAGGCAGCACGGCGACAACTTCGTGACCGCCTGGGGCGGCACGGGCATCGGCAGCGCCAACCCGCTGGGTGCCAACTGGCTGACGATCGTCCTCGGCCTCGGCTTCGTGCTCTCCTTCGGCTACTGGACCACCAACTTCGCCGAGGTCCAGCGCGCGCTGTCCGCGAAGAACCTCTCCGCCGCCCAGCGCACCCCCTTGATCGCCGCGTACCCGAAGATCTTCATCGTCTTCCTGGTGATGATCCCGGGCCTGGCCGCCGCCGCCCTCGTGCCCACGATCGGCACCGCCGGCTCCGGGCTGCAGTACAACGACGCCATCCCGTACCTGATGCAGGAGCTGCTGCCCAACGGCGTCCTCGGCATCGCGGTGACCGGTCTGCTCGCCGCCTTCATGGCGGGCATGGCGGCCAACGTGTCGTCCTTCAACACGGTGTTCACCAACGACATCTGGGCCAAGTACGTCGTCAAGGACCGCGAGGACGGCTACTACGTGCGGTTCGGGCGGCTCATCACCGCCATCGGCGTGCTCGCCTCGATCGGCACGGCGTTCCTCGCCTCGTCGTTCTCGAACATCATGGCCTACCTGCAGACGCTCTTCTCCTTCTTCAACGTGCCGATGTTCGTGGTGTTCATCGTCGGCATGTTCTGGAAGCGCGCGTCCATGAAGTCCGGCTTCTGGGGCCTGCTCGCCGGCACCGTGACCGCGATGGTGAACTACTTCGTGATCTACAAGCAGGGCATCATCGACATCCCCACCGACCAGGGCGCCAACTTCGTCTCCGCGATCGCCGGCTTCGTCGCCGGCGCGGTGGTCATGGTGGCCGTGTCGCTGTTCACCCGGCCCAAGCCCGCCGAGGAGCTGCAGGGCCTGGTCTACGGCACCACCTCCCCCGGCGTGGCCGAGCCCGCCGCCCCCGGTGACGAGGCCTGGTACCGCAGGCCCGCGCTGCTGGGCTGGGGAGCGATCGTCCTCGCCGCCCTCTGCTACATCCCGTTCTCGTTCTGACGCGGGAGGATTGAGAGACCATGACCGAGAAGCACGGATTCTCCGAGAAGGACGTCCAGCGGGAGGTCACCGAGCTGGAGACCACGTCCGCGACCGCCGCACGGATCTTCGACCTGCGGCGCATCATCGGCGGGCTGTTCGTCCTCTACGGGATCATCGTGACGATCACGGGCCTGACGGACTCGCAGGCCGCGATCGACAAGGCGCAGGGCGTCAACATCAACCTGTGGACCGGGATCGGGATGCTGGCCCTGGGCGTGTTCTTCCTGGTGTGGCTGAAGCTGCGCCCGGCGGCGCCGGCGGCACCGCGGAAGGACGAACCGGCCGAGTGACACGGGACGGCGGGCACGGGCCCGCCGGGTTCCCCCGCATCCGAAGGGGAGCGGCCGCGGGCCTTCCCGCGGCCGGCCCCCTCGCTCACGGGCCGCCGGGGGGCGGGGCCGGGGACGTCCGCTCCGGTTCCGCCCGCTTCTCCAGCAGGGGGCCGGCGCGGTCCAGCAGCCCGGTCCGGGCCGCCAGGGCCGCCGCCTCCAGGCGGGAGCCCACCTCCAGCTTCATCAGCACCCGCTGCACGTGCGTGCGGGCCGTGCTCGGCGCTATCCCCATGCCCGCCGCGATGAGCCGGGTGTCCTCGCCGTCGGCCACCCGCACCAGGACCTCCACCTCCCGCGGGGTCAGCAGCTCCAGCAGCCGCCGGCCCTCGTCGTCGGGCTGCGCGGCCGGGTGGAGCAGCTCGTCGAAGGCCCCCTGGAGGAGCTGCGGCGCCACCGCCGCCTCACCCGCGCGGGCCTTGATGATCGCCCGCTCGACCCCCTCGATGCGCTCGTCGTGGCGGACGTAGCCCGAGGCCCCCGCGGCGAAGGCCGCCGCGATCCCCCGCGGCGACGGCACGGGCCCCAGCACCACGACCGCGACCTGCGGACGCTCCCGCTTGATCCGCGCCACCGGGTCGAACGTCCCCGCCCCGGCCGGTGTCGCCGTGCCCAGCAGGCACACCTCCGGCGACCGGGTGATCACCAGGTCCGCCGCTCCCGCGACGGGCGCCGCCGCGGCCAGCACCCGGTGTCCGCGCAGCTTCAGCGCCGAGGCCAGCGCCTCGGCGAGCAGGCGGTGGTCGTCGACCACCATCAGCCGCACTCCCATGAGCAACCCCCAGCTCCCCCTGGATGCCCCCTGCGGATGCCCACCGGGCCCCACGCGCACCCCGCCCCACGGGCGGTGACCCCCCGGCGCAGCCGCCCCGCATGCCCCCGGAAGCTACACGCTCGGGGGACGTCGCGCTGCCCCTACCGGCGAGAAGTGCCCCGGATCGCCGAAAATCACCACGCGTGGACACCGGGCGCGGTACGCGGACGGCCCCGCCCCCCGATGCGGGGCGGGGCCGTCCTCTCACGGAGGGGCTACCGGGTGCCGAAGCCGATGGCCGTGTACCGCTTCTGGTCGGCCGAGTAGGGCTTGCTCACCAGGTCCTTGCCCAGGAAGAGCCGTCCGCCGGTGTACAGCAGCTCCGCGGAGCTCGGGACCATGCTGCTGATCGCCTCCAGGACCGGCCTGGTGGCCGGGGTCTCCAGGAGCTTGGTCTGCTTCAGCGTCCCGCCGTTCACGGAGACCACCTGGGCGCCCTTGTCGTACGGGCCGTCCTTGAACGCGATGAGATCGCCCCCGTCCATCCGGATCGGGAAGACCGTGTAGCGGTCGCCCGCGTCGATGCGGTCACCGGTGGTCTTCCCGGTCGCCAGGGAGAAGGCGACGATCTCGTTGGTGTTGCTGAACTGCGCCGAGCCGTCGTGCTCCTTGGTCGGGACGTACAGCTTGCCGTTGCCGACCACGATCCCCCTGCAGCCGTCGAACCTGCCGATCTCGCAGCGGTGCGCGTACTCGCCGTCCCTGAGCGCGATCTTGTACCGGAGCTTGCCGCCGTCGTCCAGCGAGAAGACGTCGGTGGCGCCGGAGGCGGTGATGTCCCCGGAGTCGACGCCGAAGACGACCGGCTTCGTGGAGATGATCTTGGCGTTGTCGATGCCGGCCGGCAGCTTGTACGTCCACCTGACGCGACCCGTCGTGGCGTCGAGCAACTGGACCTCCAGCGTCTCGCTGCCGTAGGTGCCGCACTTGCGGACCGCGACCAGTTGCTCGCCGCCCGCGTAGCCGGCGTCCCGGCACCCGTCGGCCTTGGGCTGCCAGAGCACCTTGCCGGTCCTGACGTCGAAGGCGGCGCCGCCGTTGTAGCCCCCGCCCACGGCGACCGTGCTGCCCGAGATGCTGACCTCGCCGAACATCACCTTGGTGCCGCTGAGTTCGACGTTCTTCGTCCACAGCGCCTTGCCGGTGCCGAGGCTGAACGCGGTGATCTCCGTGCAGGGCACGTGGTCGCCCTTGCTGTTCCGCCTGGCCCCCTCGGTGAGGACGACGGCCGTCCCGTCCGCGGTGACCTGGCGGGAGGCCGCGCAGGTCTGGCCGGTCAGCGGCAGCGTCCACTTCGCCTTGCCGGTGTCGGGCTCGTAGCCCACGATCTGGTTGACGCCGGCCTTGGCGTACACGGTGTCGGTCAGCCAGGAGCCCTCGACGCTGTCGATCTGGTCGTCCTTGACGGCCGGCGCGGGGATCTGGAAGAGCATGCGGGCGGCCGGGTCGTCCGGCACCTTCTCCGTGCCGGTGCCGGCGGAGCCGCCGTCGGCGCCCTTGCCGTCCTTGCCGCCGGTGCCGCCGCTGGAACCGGCGGTGTTCTTCCCGCCGTCCCCGCCGGACGAGTTGGCGTACCAGACGCCGCCGCCGATGATCAGCGCGATCGCCACGACGGCCGCGACGATGATCGCCACCTGCGCCTTCAGGCCCCGCCTGCCGCCGGGAGGCGCGGGCTGCGCCGTCTGCGGGTGCATCGGCACCGTCGGCTGGCCCGGGTAGCCGTAACCGGGCTGCTGGGCGCCGTAGGGGTGCGGTTGCTGGGCGTAGGGGTTGGGCTGCCCGGCGGGGTAGCCGTAGCCGGGCTGCGGCGGCACCTGCGGGGCCTGCGGCGCCTGCGGGTAGCCGTACCCGGGCGGCGGGGGCGGCGGGGGCGCCTGCGGGTAGCCGTAGCCGGGCTGTGGCGGACCGGGCACCGGCGGGGCCGGCGGCGCAGGCGGCTGCTGCGGGGACGGGCCCTGGTCCGGAGCGGGCCCGGGCGACTTGGCGAGGTTCGCCGGGCCGGCGGGAGGCGGGCCCTGCGGTGCCCGGGCGGCTCCGGGGGCCTGCCCGGGCTGCGGAGGCTGCGGAGGCTGCGCGGGGTGCTGGGACTCGGGCGGCTGCGGCTGCTGCGAGTGCTGCGCGGGTGCGGAGCCCTGGGGCGGCTGGTCCTGCGGCGGGCCGAAACCGCCCTGCTGCGGGGGCTGGTTGGGGGGCGGGGGCGGCTGGGTCATCGGAGGGGCACCTCGGGGAAGGGGGACGGGCGGAAGTCCGGTGATCGGAACGGCGCGGGAGTGCCGGCCGCCGCGGGGCGGCCGGCCCGCCTCACTTGCCGAAGGCGAGCATCAGCTTCTCCTTCGCCTCGTCCCTGCCGCTCAGCCGGGTGGTGGAGAGGTAGAACCGGCCGTCGGCCCAGTGGAAGTCCCGGGAGAAGAAGCCGTTCTCGATCTGCGCGGTGGCCTGCGGGTTCTGCAGCAGCGTCGTCACGGTGTGCGCCGTGCCGGCGGTCGGCACGGACACGATCCGGCCGCCGGAGGAGTAGGACGGCTCGACGTACGCGACGAGCCGGCCGCTCTCCACCGTGACCGGCAGCATCGTGGTGTCCGCGGGGGACTTCACGCGCCACTTCTCCTTGCCGGTGGCCAGGCTGATCGCGACGATCTCGTTGGGGCCGCTGGTCGCCTCCGTGGGCAGGTACAGGGTGCCGGCGTCGGACGCGACGCCCTTGCAGCCCTGCAGGTCGCGCTCCAGGACGGCCCAGCCGCACTCGGGCCGGAAGGACGCCTTGGTGTCGGCCTGGGAGAGGACGGAGCCGTCGGCCTTCAGGGTCGAGATGTTCCAGTGCTTCTTGTCCTCGTTGGTCATGTAGAGGATCACCGGGTCGACGGAGTAGGCGCGCGTGACCGACCAGCCCTTGGGGATCTTCCTGGTCCACCTGGCCCTGCCGGTCGTCGGGTCGAGCTCCTGCACCTCGTCGTGCTCGTTGGCGCGGCCGGCGCCGCAGGAGGCGACCGAGATCAGCCGGGCGCCGCCCGCGAAGGCGGCGGGGAAGCAGGCCTCGCCGTACTTCTGCTTGTCGAACAGCTTCTTGCCGGTGCCGAGGTCGTACGCCGTGCCGGACTGCGAGCGGCCCACCATCAGCGTCCTGCCGGTGATCGACAGCTCGACGCTGAGCGTGCTGTCGAACAGGCTGCCCTCGGCGACCTCGCCGCTCCAGCCCTTGGCGCCGGTGTTCAGGTCGATCTGCTGGAGCTGGTTGCACTTGGCGCGGTCACTGGCCCCGCTCATGTAGGCCACGACGATCTTGTCGTCGGCCGACTTCTGCGGGGTCACCGCGCAGATCTTCTGCGGGAAGCCGACCGGGTCCCAGGCCGGCTTCCCGTCACCCACGGCGTAGGCGAAGAGCTGCTTGTAGGCCGCCTTCACCGCGGTCCGGCCGGTGATCCACATGCCGGGGGCGTCGGCGCCGGAACCGGGCGCGTCCGGCGCCTCCTTGTACCAGAGCACCTTGGCCTCGCCGGGCTTGCGGCCGTCGTTGAGGTCCTCCGGGTCCTCGCCGCCGTCGCCGCTGCCGTCGCCGGGATCGACCGGGGCGTCGGAGGCGGGGCCCTTGGCGTCGCCGCTCTTCTCCGCGACGGGCTTCCTGCCGTCGTCGTCGCCGCTGCTCACGGCCCACACGGTGCCGCCGACCACGAGCAGTGCCGCGACCGCGGCCCCGACGACGGCGGCCGGCCTGCCCTTGAACGGGTTGCGGGAACCGCCGGGCGGCGGGGTGCCGGGGGCTCCGGGGAACTGCGGCTGCGGGTAGCCGTAGCCGGGCTGCGGTCCGTACGGACCCGGCTGCTGCGGCTGCCCGTACGGACCCGGCTGCGGCTGCCCGTAGGGTCCCGGCTGTGCGTAGGGGCCGGGCTGCCCGTAGGGGCCGGGCGCGGCGGGCGCGCCGTAGGGGCCGGGTCCGGGCTGGGCGTAGGGGCCGGGGGCGCCGGGCTGCTGCGGGTGGCCGAAGCCGGGCCGGGGCTGCGGCGGCTGGACCGGGGGCGGGGGCGGGGGCGTGCCCTGACGCGGGTCCTGGGCATCGCCGAAGCCGCCGGGCTGCGACGGCTGCTGGTCGGGGTGTCCCCCGGGCGGCTGCTGGTCCGGCGGCTGAGTCATCAGCGCGATCCCCCTCATTCACTGATTTTTTTAGCCACGCCCTGAGGCTGTTGGTGGACCCAGAGTCGTATTCAGGCGGTTCTCAGACGGTCTTTCTATCACTCGAGCCCAACGGTCCACCGGCCCGGAGCGGCCGCTGTTCCCAAGGGAGGACCGCCCTGTGATGCCCTCGTTACGCGCCTTCACGCCCCTTTCACGCGGCGCGCGCGACGGGGGGCGCGCGCCGCGTACTTCCGGACACCGGGGAGCGTTTCCGGCCGCGCACCGGGCGGCCGCCGGGGCCCGGCCCGGGGCGGCGCCGGGAGCGGGGACGGCGGCACCGCGGACGCCCGCGGCACCGGGCCCGCCGCGGGCGCGGCCTAGGCGTCCTCGGCGAGTTCGAGCCAGCGCAGCTCCAGTTCCTCGCGCTCCCCCGCCAACTCGCGCAGTTCCGCGTCGAGTCGGGCGACCTTCTCGAAGTCGGTCGCGTTCTCGGCGATCCGGGCGTGCAGCGTGGACTCCTTCTCCGAGATCCGGTCCAGCTGCCGCTCGATCTTCTGCAGTTCCTTCTTCGCGGCGCGCACCTCGGCGGCGCTCCGCTCCGGCGCGGCCTTCTCGGCGGCCGGCGCGGCGGCCGGGGCGGGAACGGCCGCGGCGGCCTGCTGCTCCATCCGCCGGCGGCGCTCCAGGTACTCGTCGACGCCGCGCGGCAGCATCCGCAGGGCGCCGTCGCCGAGGAGGGCGTAGACGGTGTCGGTGGTGCGCTCGACGAAGAACCGGTCGTGCGAGATGACGATCATCGAGCCGGGCCAGCCGTCGAGCAGGTCCTCGAGCTGGGTGAGGGTCTCGATGTCGAGGTCGTTGGTGGGCTCGTCCAGGAACAGGACGTTGGGCTCGTCCATCAGCAGCCGCAGCAGCTGCAGCCGCCGCCGCTCGCCGCCGGAGAGGTCGCCGACCGGCGTCCACTGCTTGTCCTTGTTGAAGCCGAACGTCTCGCAGAGCTGACCGGCGGTCATCTCGCGCCCCTTGCCGAGGTCGACGCGTTCGCGCACCCGCTGCACGGCCTCCAGGACCCGCCAGTTCGGGTCGAGTTCGGCGACCTCCTGGGAGAGGTAGGCGAGCTTGACGGTCCGGCCGACGGCGATCCGCCCGCCCACGGGCTGCTGCTCGCCCTCCGACCGGGCGGCCTCGGCCATCGCCCGCAGGAGGGACGTCTTGCCGGCGCCGTTGACGCCGACCAGGCCGATCCGGTCGCCGGGTCCCAGGTGCCAGGTGACGTGCTGCAGCAGCACCTTGGGGCCGGCCTGGACGGTCACGTCCTCCAGGTCGAAGACGGTCCGGCCGAGCCGGGAGGAGGCGAACTTCATCAGCTCGCTGCGGTCGCGCGGCGCGGGCACGTCCTTGATGAGCTCGTTGGCCGCCTCGACGCGGAAGCGGGGCTTGGAGGTGCGGGCGGGCGCGCCGCGCCGCAGCCACGCCAGCTCCTTGCGGACGAGGTTCTGCCGCTTGGCCTCCTCGCCGGCGGCGATGCGCTCGCGCTCGGCGCGGGCGAAGACGTAGTCGGAGTAGCCGCCCTCGTACTCGTGGACGGTGCCGCGCTGCACGTCCCACATGCGGGTGCAGACCTGGTCGAGGAACCACCGGTCGTGCGTGACGCACACCAGCGCCGACCGGCGGTTCTGCAGGTGCTGGGCGAGCCAGGCGATGCCCTCGACGTCGAGGTGGTTGGTGGGCTCGTCCAGGACGACGAGGTCCTGCTCCTCGATGAGCAGCTTGGCGAGCGCGATCCGGCGCCGCTCGCCGCCGGAGAGCGGCCCGATGACCGTGTCGAGTCCCTTCGGGAAGCCGGGCAGGTCCAGCCCGCCGAACAGACCGGTCAGCACGTCGCGGATCTTGGCGTTGCCCGCCCACTCGTGGTCGGCGAGGTCGCCGATGACCTCGTGCCGGACGGTCGCCTCCGGGTCCAGGGAGTCGTGCTGCGTCAGCACCCCGAGCCGCAGCCCGCCGGAGTGCGTGACGCGCCCGGTGTCGGCCTCCTCCAGCCTCGCCAGCATCCGGATCAGGGTGGTCTTGCCGTCGCCGTTGCGACCGACGACCCCGATCCGGTCCCCTTCGGACACGCCGAGCGAGACGCCGTCGAGCAGGGCACGCGTGCCGTACACCTTGCTGACGTTCTCGACATTGACCAGGTTGACGGCCATTTCACTCCTGCCCCGGGGATCGATCGACCCTCCAGGGTAGTCGGCGCGCGCGGTGCTCCGTGGTGGAGGTTTCCCGCCCGCACCGGGGCGGGCCCCACCCGCGCGCCGCTCCGCCCGGGAACGGCCTTCGCCTCGCCGGGCGGGGCGACCCGCCACGGGGCGGTCGGGCGCGATCGGCCGGGGGGCCGTCGTGCGCGATCGCCGGGGCAGGGCCGGGCCCCCGGGCCGCCGCCCCGCGGTGCCCGCGCGGTGCCTACGCCGGGCGGTCGGTCAGGACCGTGGCGCCCGGGACCGGGCCCGGCGCCGTGCGTGCCGAGCGGCAGGTGCCGGACGTGCGCAGGGCCCCGGCGACCCGGTCCGCGGCTTCCGCGTCGCGGACCAGGAACGCCGTGGTCGGGCCGGAACCGGAGACGAGCGCGGCCAGGGCGCCGGCGGCGCGGCCCGCGGCGAGGGTGCCGGCCAGGTCGGGGAAGAGGGACAGCGCGGCCGGCTGCAGATCGTTGGAGACCGCGGCGGCGAGCGCGTCGGGGTCCCCCTTGGCCAGGGCGTCCAGCAGGTCCTGGGACGCCACCGGCTCGGGGATGTCCGTGCCCTCGCCGAGCCGGTCGAACTCACCGAAGACCGCCGGGGTGGACAGCCCGCGGTGGGCCATGGCGAACACCCAGTGGAAGGTGCCGCCCACCTCCAGCGGCGTCAGCCTCTCACCCCGCCCCGTGCCCAGGGCCGCCCCGCCCACCAGGCTGAACGGCACGTCGCTGCCCAGCTCGGCGCAGATGTCGAGCAGTTCCGCCCGCGGGGCGCGCGTGCCCCACAGGGCGTCGCAGGCGAGCAGCGCGGCCGCGCCGTCCGCGCTGCCGCCCGCCATGCCGCCGGCGACCGGGATGTCCTTGGCGATGTGCAGGTGGACGTCGGCCGGGCGGCCGTACCGCTCGGCGAGCGCGAGGGCCGCGCGGGCGGCCAGGTTCGTGCGGTCCAGCGGGACCTGCGCGGCGTCCGGGCCCTCGCAGGTGATCCGGAGTCCGCCGGCCGACGGGGTCGCCGTGACCTCGTCGTGGAGGCCGACCGCGAGGAAGACGTTCGCCAGGTCGTGGAAGCCGTCGGGGCGCGCGGCGCCGACCGCGAGCTGGACGTTGACCTTGGCCGGGACACGTACGGTCACGCTCACTTGCCGGACTCCTCGTTCGTGGGGGCGGGGGCCGCGTCCCGGGCCGGCGCGGACTCGGCGATGCGCGCGAACTCCTCGACGGTGAGCGACTCGCCCCGCGCCTGCGGCGAGACGCCGGCGGCGACGAGCGCCGCCTCGGCGGCCGCCGCGGACCCGGCCCAGCCCGCGAGCGCGGCCCGCAGGGTCTTGCGCCGCTGGGCGAAGGCCGCGTCGACGACGGCGAACACCTCGCTCCTCGTCGCGGTCGTCTTCAGCGGCTCCGTCCGCCGGACCAGGGAGACCAGCCCGCTGTCGACGTTCGGCGCGGGCCAGAAGACGTTGCGGCCGATGGCGCCGGCCCGCTTGACCTCGGCGTACCAGGCCGCCTTGACCGACGGCACGCCGTACACCTTCGAGCCGGGCGCGGCGGCGAGCCGGTCGGCGACCTCCGCCTGCACCATGACGAGGGTGCGCTCCAGGCTCGGGAAGGTGTCGAGCATGTGCAGCAGCACGGGGACGGCGACGTTGTACGGCAGGTTCGCGACCAGCGCGGTCGGAGCCGGGCCCGGCAGTTCGGCGACGTGCATGGCGTCGGAGTGGACGAGCGCGAACCGGTCGGCGCGCTCGGGCATGCGGGCGGCGATGGTGGCGGGCAGCGCCGCGGCGAGGACGTCGTCGATCTCGACGGCGGTGACGCGGTCGGCGACCTCCAGCAGCGCCAGGGTGAGCGAGCCGAGCCCCGGTCCGACCTCGACGACCACGTCGTCGGGGCGCACCTGTGCGGTGCGGACGATGCGGCGGACCGTGTTCGCGTCGATCACGAAGTTCTGGCCGCGCTGCTTGGTGGGGCGTACGCCGAGGGCTGCCGCCAGCTCACGGACGTCGGCGGGGCCCAGAAGGGCGTCGGGGGCGGGGCTGCTGCTCACGGAGCAAGGGTACGGGGCGGCCCGCCGGCCCCCGCGCGGCCGGGGTGACGGGCAGCGGGCCACCGGGGCGAGCGCGACGAGGGTGGGGCGACCGGCGGCGCGGCGGGTGGGGCCGGGGGCGCCGGCCCCCGGATCCCCGCCCGGGCCGCGCACTACCCGTGCAGGCGCTCCCCGCAGTGCGGCCAGGGGCTCGTGCCGCGGCGCACGTACAGCTTCTTGGCCCGGTACGTCTGCTCCTCCGCCGAGGCGTCCTGGGGGCGGCCGGTACCGCCGAGGCTGTGCCAGGTGCGCGTGTCGAACTGGTACAGGCCCCCGTAGGTGCCGGTGGAGTCGACCGCTCCGGGCCTGCCCCCGGACTCGCAGGCCGCGAGCCCCTGCCAGTTCAGGTGGTCGGCGCCCCGCACGGACGGCGGACGCGGCCGGGTGCCGACCTTCACGATCTGCGCCCGCGGCGCGCGCACGACCGCCGACTCCAGGCGCCGCGGCCGCTGGCGCACGCCGTTGACGGTGCGCAGGGAGAACGTGGTGCGGCGGACCCCCGGCTGGCCGGCCCGCTCCACCACTTCCGTGCCGCGGAACAGCGAAGGGTCGGCCGTGCGCCGGACGGCGAAGGGGATCACCTCCTCGCGGACCTCCCTCCGGCTGGTGATCCTCAGCACGGTGACGGTCTGCCCGTCGCGCGGGAAGGCGTCGGGGGCGACGGAGGTGGCGTCGTGCCCGCGCAGGGTGACGCCCGCCTGGGCCACCGCCTCCCGCACCGTCGCCGCGTTGGTGCGGACGGTGCGGGCGCGGCCGTCCGCCATGACGGTCACGGTGCGCTCGGTGCGGACGTCGAGCGTGAGCCCCGCGCGTCCGATGCGTCCGGAGCGCGGGACGGACAGGTGGGCGCCCTCGACCCGCACCCCGAGCTCCCGGAGCGCCGCGTCCACCGTGTGCGCGGTCGTCCACACCTCGTGCCGGTGCCCGTCGAGCGTGAGCCGCACCGGCCGCCCGTAGCGCACCGCGACCCGGGCGCCGCGGGTGAGTCCGGCGCCGGGGGCGGGCGCGACCTCGTCGTGGGGGCCGACGCGCACGCCCTCCTCGGTGAGCAGCTCGGAGACGTGGTCGGCGAAGGTGTGCAGGGTGCGCGGGGTGCCGTCGACGTCGAGCTCGACCGCCTTGTCCTGGGCGACGAAGGCGGTGGTGCCGCCCGCCAGGAACGCCACGACCAGTGCCTGCGGCAGCAGCCGCCGCACGCCAGCCTCCGTGCGCTCGGCGTACGCCGGCCTGCGCCTGCGTACCCCCCGTCGTCCCGTCCCGGCGACGCCCGCGCCGGAGGTGCGCCGCCGCGGGTCCTCGGCCGGCCCGCGGCCGGTCTGCCGCGGGAGCACCGGCTCGGTCCGCTCGTAGGCGGGCCGGTAGGGATCCTCGCGGACGCCGGGCAGCCCGTACGGGCCGGGCGCCGCCACGGTCTCGGCGTCGTGCAGGCCGGGCCGCGCACCGCCGGGGCCGCCGGAGCCGCCGTGCGGCGGGGGCCCCGGCGGCCGCGGGCCGGCGGGGCTCGCGCCCGGGCCCCAGGTCAGGTACGTCGTCTCGTCCTGCGAGTTGCTCACGCCGACACGCTCCAGAGGGCGAGGGGGTCCGGATCGGAACCCCAGAACCTAGCGGAGCGGTCGTCACTCTCCAAAGCGACGCGACTACACACCGTCGCGTTCGAACGGCCGGTGACGGGGCGGCCGGTGGGCGGCACCGGGCTGCCGCCGTCCGGCCCGGCCGTCAGTAGCCGAAGGCGCGCGCCGTGTTCTCGCCGAGCGCCGTCGCCATCGCGTCCTCGTCGACACCCCGGACGGCGGCCATGGCACGCACCGTGACCGGAACGAGGTAGGGCGCGTTGGGCCGTCCGCGGTACGGCGCCGGCGTCAGGAACGGCGCGTCGGTCTCGACCAGGACCAGCTCCAGCGGGGCGACGGCGAGCGCGCCCCGCAGGTTCTGCGCGTTCTTGAAGGTGACGTTGCCGGCGAAGGACATGTAGTACCCCGCGCGGGCGCACACCTCCGCCATCTCCGCGTCGCCGGAGTAGCAGTGGAACACGGTGCGCTCGGGGGCGCCCTCCTCCTTGAGGATGCGCAGGACGTCGGCGTGGGCGTCCCGGTCGTGGATGACCAGGGCCTTGCCGTGCCGCTTGGCGATCTCTATGTGGGCGCGGAAGGACCGCTCCTGCGCCGCCTTCCCCTCGGGCCCGGTGCGGAAGTAGTCCAGCCCGGTCTCGCCGACCCCCTTGACCTGCGGCAGCGCGGCCAGCCGGTCGATCTCGGCGAGCGCCTCGTCCAGCGCCGCGTCGCCGCCGGGCCCGCGTCCGCCCTGCCGCGGCCGTACGGTCCGCCGCGCGCCGTCGCCCTGGTCCGCGTCGCCTCCGGGGGCCTTCTCGACGGGGTCGCCGTGCACGATGCGCGGAGCCTCGTTCGGATGCAGCGCCACGGAGGCGTGGACGCTCCCGTGCGCCGCGGCCGTCTGTGCCGCCCATCGCGAGCCGTTCACGTCGCAGCCGACCTGGACGACCGTCGTCACCCCCACCGACGCGGCCTTGGCCAGGCCTTCCTCGACCGTGCCGGTTTGCATGTCGAGGTGGGTGTGGGAGTCGGCGACCGGGACCCGGAGCGGCTCCGGGAGCGGCGGCGCCGCTTTCTTGTCGGCGTTCGAAGGCATGCCCCCGATCCTACGGAAGGGGCATGCCGTTCCGGGCCGGGCGAGGGCGGGCCCGCGGTGTGGTGGACAGGGCTGGGCCTTGTCACGGACGGCCGCGGTTCGCCCGGCGCCGGAGAGGGCGGGCCGCCTCGCGCCGGGCTGCGGCCCGCACGCACCGGAGACCCCCGGCCCGCCCTGCGCAGCGCCGGGGCCTCAGACCGCCTTGCGCCGGAAGGGGTGCAGCAGGTCGGACAGGTGCCAGTGGTGGCGCCCGTGCCGCTCCCGGCCGACCGCGTCCTGCGCGGACGGGGGCGCCGGCGCCACGACGGGGCCTGCCTGAGGCCGGCGCCGGTGCGGGTCGTGCCGCTGCACCGAGGACACCTGGCCGGCCCGCATGATGCGGACGACGCGGCTGTCGCAGTTCTGGCAGCTGGGGCGGCTGAGCGGGGACGGCACGACGCGGTCGTCGGCCACGTACAGCACGAGCCGGTTGCCGTCGCCGTCCGTGTGGTGCTCGATCTCGTACGACTGCTCCCAGCCGTGCCCGCAGCGCATGCAGGCGAAGGAGTAGGACTCGGTGACGGCGGCGGCCGCGCTGTCGCGGGGACCGGTCACTTCCGGTATCTCACTCATGCCGGCTCCTCGGGTCCGCTGGACGAGCGCCCCCGGGCGGGCGGATTGCCGCGGATCCCGCCGCCGGGGACGAGGGACGGGTGCGTCCCTGCCGTCCAGTGGACGCGTTCACCGGCGGGAGGGCGACAGGCCTGCCGAGTGTTGGAGCCGATTTGGAGTCCGCTTGCCCTCCGCGCCTCCCGGGCGGGGTGTGGCTTTGCCTCCGGCGCCGCCGCTTTGCCCCGGCATGGGGAGCACGCTCACCCAGGTCGCGCCCCGCTCGCAGCGCCCGCGACCCTCGTACGCCGTGCGCGCCGCCATCGCCCGCCGGGGCACCCGGCCGACCCGTCGGCGCACCGGGCGCCGGGGCGAGGGGACGGGCCGCCCAGCCGACGCCGGGGCGGCTCCTGCGCGCTCCCGGCCCGGCTCACGCGGACGGCGGCGCGCCACCGCCCCACGGGCGGCGCCGCCCCCGTCACGCACGTCCCGGGTGTAGCGCGTGCGTCACCCGGTGTGCTTCGCCGCCACCACCGCGTCGAACACCTCCCGCTTCGGCACCCCGGCCTCCGCGGCCACCGCCGCGATCGCCTCCTTGCGCCGCTCCCCCGCTTCCTCCCGCACCCGCACCCGCCGCACCAGCTCCTCGGCGCCGATCTCCTCCGGCCCCCTCTCGGGCGCGCCCTCCACCACGACCGTGATCTCGCCGCGCACGCCCTCGGCCGCCCACGCGGCCAGCTCCCCCAGCGCGCCGCGCCGCACCTCCTCGTAGGTCTTGGTCAGCTCGCGGCACACGGCGGCACGCCGCTCGGCGCCGAACACCTCGGCCATCGCCGCGAGCGTGTCGTCCAGCCGGTGCGGAGCCTCGAAGTAGACCAGCGTCCGCCGCTCCTGCGCGACCTCCCGGAGCCGGGACAGCCGCTCGCCCGCCTTCCGTGGCAGGAAGCCCTCGAAGCAGAACCGGTCGACGGGCAGCCCGGACAGCGCGAGCGCGGTCAGCACGGCGGACGGCCCCGGCACGGCGGTGACCCGGACGTCCTTCTCGACGGCCGCGGCGACCAGCCGGTACCCGGGGTCGGACACGGACGGCATGCCCGCGTCCGTGACCAGCAGCACCCGCGCACCGCCCAGCAGCTCCTCGACCAGTTCCGGGGTGCGGGCGGACTCGTTGCCCTCGAAGTACGACACCACGCGCCCCTTGGGCTGCACGCCCAGGGCCTGCGTCAGCCGCCGCAGCCGCCGCGTGTCCTCGGCGGCGACGACGTCGGCGCCGGCCAGTTCCTCGGCGAGCCGGGGCGGCGCGTCCTGGATGTCGCCGATGGGGGTGCCAGCCAAAACAAGGGTTCCAGTCACGCTCCCATCCTCGCAGGACCCACCGGCCCACTTGGACCCCGCGGGACCCGGTCGCCCTGCCCCTGCCGCACCCGGTTCCCCGACGCCGCAGGGCCCGAGTCCCGTTGACCCCGAGGGGCTGCGGATCCCGGAACCGGCGGAGACTCGGCGAACCCCGGCCGGCGTGCACTCGCCCAGCCCGGCCTACATGTACCCGCCAAGCCCCGGCCCACAGGGGTCCACGGAACCACCCGGACCGGAGTGATCCGCCCATCACCGCAGGCCCGCGCCCCGGCGGACGGCGCGACGGCCTACGCCCCCTCGCCCACAACCGCCCATCCGCGGGACTCCCACAGAGTGGTTCCCTACGATGGCGCGGTGACCAGTACCGCGTCCTCCACGGACACCCGGCAGGGCCCGGCCCCGTACGACCACCGGCCGTCGTGGCCCCAGCGGCTGCGCCGTCTCGGCTACTCGGCGGGGCCCGCACACCACGTCAGAGGTGTCGTCGATCGGCTGGTGCCGCCGTACGCCGAGCCAGGTCCGCGCCTGTGGGCGGCCCTGCGCGTCCCGCCGTCGGTCTCCGACCGCTTCATGCGCTGGTCCGGCTGGGGCGGTCCGCTGCTGGTGACCCTGCTGGCGGGCGTGCTGCGGTTCTGGAACCTGGGCAGCCCGAAGGCGGTGATATTCGACGAGACCTACTACGCCAAGGACGCGTGGGCGGTCGTCCACCGCGGCTTCGAGGTCAACTGGGAGAAGAGCGCCAACGACCTGATCCTGCAGACGGGCGGTCACGTCTCCGTGCCGTCCGACGCGGCGTACGTCGTGCACCCGCCGGTGGGCAAGTACGTGATCGGCCTCGGCGAGCTGGTCTTCGGGTTCGACCCGTTCGGCTGGCGCTTCATGACGGCCCTGCTCGGCACGCTCTCGGTGCTGATGCTGTGCCGTATCGGCCGCCGGCTGTTCCGCTCGACGTTCCTCGGCTGCCTGGCGGGCGTGCTGCTGGCGGTGGACGGCCTGCACTTCGTGATGAGCCGCACCTCGCTGCTCGACGGCGTGCTGATGTTCTTCGTGCTGGCGGCGTTCGGCTGCCTGCTGGTCGACCGCGACCGGGCGCGGGAGAGACTGGCCGCCGCGCTCCCGGCGGACGCCGACGGCCGCGTCCGCCCCGACGCGCAAGCGGCCGAGTCCACCCGCCTGGGCCTGCGTCCCTGGCGCTGGGCGGCCGGCCTGATGCTGGGCCTGGCGATCGGCACCAAGTGGAACGGCCTGTACGTCACGGCGGCCTTCTGCGTCATGGCGGTGCTGTGGGACGTGGGCTCGCGCCGGGTGGCCGGCGCCCGGCACCCGTACGCGGCGGTGCTGAAGCGGGACGTGCCGCTCACGTTCCTGGCCACGGTCCCGGTGGCGCTCGCCGTCTACCTGGTCTCCTGGATCGGCTGGATCCTGTCGCCCACGGACGGCACGGGCGGCTACTTCCGCAACTGGGCGGCGACCGACGGCCGGGGCGGCAGCTGGACCTTCCTGCCGGACTGGCTGCGCAGCCTGTGGCACTACGAGCACGAGGTCTACACGTTCCACGTCGGCCTGTCCTCGCCGCACACCTACCAGTCCAACCCCTGGAGCTGGCTCGTCGACGGCCGCCCGGTGTCCTACTTCTACGAGTCGCCGGCGCCCGGCGTGGACGGCTGCCCGGCCGACGCCGGCGAGAAGTGCGCCCGCGAGGTCCTCGCCCTGGGCACGCCGGTGCTGTGGTGGACGGCCGCCGTGGCCCTGCTGTACGTCCTGTGGCGCTGGTTCTTCCGCCGTGACTGGCGGGCGGGCGCGATCGCCTGCGGCGTGGCGGCCGGATACCTGCCGTGGTTCCTGTACCAGGAGCGCACGATCTTCTTCTTCTACGCCGTCGTGTTCGTGCCCTTCCTGTGCCTGGCGGTGGCCATGATGATCGGCGCGCTGGCCGGCCCGCCCGGCGCCACGGACACCCGCCGCGTCGCGGGCGCCACCGGCGCGGGCGTCCTGGTCCTGCTGATCGCCTGGAACTTCGTCTACTTCTGGCCGATCTACACCGGCACCGCCATCCCGATCGACGCGTGGCGGTCGCGGATGTGGCTGGACACCTGGGTCTGACCGCCCGGGTCCAGCCGGGGACATCCGCGCCACGGTCACCGAGGGGCGACGGGGGACGGGGGAGCGTCGCCGTTCCCGCCGTCGGCGGCAGTGGCGGTGGGCCACTGCGGAAAGAGGGAGGGCAATACCCACAGGCCCACGCAGAGTGATCCGACAGCGGTATGAAGATCCTTTTGATCATTGGCAGCTGTTCGCTCGTATTACTGGAGAGGAAAGGTCCGTTCGCTTTTGATCGATCGTCGGCCGAATCCCAGAGTCCGAGACAATGCAGCGCACCGACCTCCGGCCGCCAGGGGCAGACTCTCCACATCGCAGCAATTCCGTCACTGCCGGTTATCGATCTGCTACCTTGGGTACAGCACATGGGGCTAAGGCAGCTCATCGGGGGTGGTTGTCATGCGCTGGGGCAATATCGGGACGGGGGCACGTGCCGTTCTCGATCCAACGGGAAAAGCGCTCCCGGCGCGCGCGGCGCACTCAGATTTCGAAGTGCGCTCCTTCGACGAGGGCGTCCATGCCTTGATCTCCGCATTGGACGCGGAAAGGGACAGCCCTCCCGAGCCGGCCGAGGGTTCCCGACCGTGGGCGCGTCGGCTCGGTCCGCGGCTGTCCTTGTCGCGCCTACGCATCGTCGCAGTGACCGCCAGTTTCCTCTCGGCAGTTCTCACGTCCGCACTCGGACTCGTTTCGCTGGCGAGCGGCACCAACTGGCCTGTGGCTGTGATATCCGCGAGTTCGGTCGTGGCCACGGTGGGAATCGGTGCGTTCTTCGCGGCGCTGCAATACTCATTGAGGCAGAAAGAGCGCGAGCTGCACCACCGCGATCTCGACCTGATGCGCAAAGCCTTGATGCGCATGGCCGAGAATCAGGTCCAGTCCCTTGAGGCAAACAGCCTGATCCGCCGCAGCAAGGGGGATCCGGAACTGGCGAGTGCGTTGCTCATCGAGATCCTCTCGGAGTACGACGAAGGGGGCCGCAGAAGCCTTCTCGTCTCCGAGGCGCACTCACCCCATTTCAGCGTAGAGCAGGTCATGAAAACGGCGAGTGAAGACCACCCCGTAGTCAGAATGCTGCGTCGCCTCGCGGCAGATGTGCAGGAGGCGCTGTAGGCATGTCCGAAGCGGGGGATCCCAGTGCGAAGGTCGACGTCGACCAGCTCATCGAGTTGGCCACGAAACTGGAGAACGTGGAGAAGGCCAGCCTCAGACAGGCCCTGAAGGGGATCAACTACACGGCTCGCACCGAGCGCATCGACATGTATCTCGGGCATGTCACGACCGCACTGGGGACCTTGGTGGCCGGCGGGGCGGTGGCCGCCTTCCTGTGGGTGGCTCACACCATGGTCGAGGCGCATGAAGCGGGCTACGGCGTTCTGCTGTGCGGCCTCCCGGCTTCCTCCATCGCGGGGATCTTCGTCATCAGGAAGCTTCCCGACTTCAGGGCGCTGGTCTCGGCAGCACGTCAGGTGCAGGCAGGTCAAGCGCAGGCAGGTCAAGCGCAGACAGGTCAGGTGCCGGCAGGCCAGCAGCCGGTCGACCAGGTCCCTCCGGCTCGCCCACCGATCGACGCAAGCACCAACCCGGCCGACCAGACCGGTGGTGCCGTCTGACCCGGCGTTCACCTACGTGGCTGAATGCCGGGGCAGAGTCAGCCCGCTGATCTCCGTTCGGACACCATCCGGAAACAGCCCTCCCGGGTGCCCGGCGACCACCTAGAGTGCCGGAGGCCGAAACGGGAGGGGAGCGCGTCATGCGCAAGGGGGCGAAGGCCGCCGTCGTCGGCGGCGTGTTCGCGGTGCTGGTGGGTGGGGCCGGATACGGGGCGTTCAACGTCGTGTCCGCCATCGAGGCCGACGCGGGCGTCGGCGGGGCGGCTCCCGTGGAGACCGGGCCGCCGAGCGCGGCCGAGGTGAAGGAGACGGCGGCGAGGTTCTTCGCGGCCTGGGAGAAGCAGGACGCGTCGACCGCCGCGTCGTACACCAACTTCCCCGGGGGGGCCGGCGCGTTGCTGACGGCCTACGGCCAGGCCGCGCACATCGAGAAGGTGCAGATCACTCCGCAGGCCGCCACCGGCACCAGCGTGCCGTTCTCCGTCAAGGGGACCGTGTCGTACGGCGGGACGTCCAAGGCGCTGGCCTACCGCAGCCGGCTGACCGTCGTGCGCGGCGAGACCACCCGCCGCCCGCTGGTCGACTGGGACCCGGCCCTGGTGCACCCCGCCCTGAAGAAGGGCGACACGCTCGTCACCGGCGAGTCCGCCAAGCCGCCGATCCGCGCCCTCGACCGCCACGGCGCCGTCCTGACGAAGGAGAAGTACCCCTCCCTCGGGCCGATCCTGGACGAACTGCGCGCCCGCTACGGCGACAAGGCCGGCGGCTCGCCGGCCGTCGAGCTGAGCATCCGTCACGAGGGTCCCGACTCCGCCGAGACGCCGCTGATGACGCTCACCGAGGGCAGGCCGGGCGAGCTGCACACGACCCTCAGCGCGAGCGCCCAGGCGGCGGCCGAGCGATCGGTGCAGCGGTACGCCGAGTCGTCCGTCGTGGCCGTCAAGGCGTCCACCGGTGAGGTGCTGGCAGTCGCCAACCACCGCAACGACGCCTGGAACGCGGCGTTCCTCGGCCGGCTCGCCCCCGGCTCCACCATGAAGATCGTCACCGCGGCCACCCTCATCGACAACGGCATCACGACGGCCGGCGGGCCGGCGCCCTGCACCCCGGACGCGATGTGGGAGGGCCAGACCTTCCACAATCTCGAGGGCATGTCCCCGAACGAGGGCGCCACCCTCTCCGAGAGCTTCGCGCGCTCCTGCAACACCGCCTTCGTCAAGTTCACGGACGACCTGAAGGTGGACTCCCTGCAGCGCGAGGCCGAGGAGCGCTTCGGCCTCGGCCGGGACGACTGGAAGGTCGGCATCCCCTCCTTCGACGGGGCGGTTCCCGGCGTGGGCGGCCCGGACATGGCGGCCAACCTGATCGGCCAGGGCCAGGTCCAGATGAGCCCCCTCGACATGGCGTCGGTGACGGCCACCGCGATGACGGGCAGCTTCCGGCAGCCGGTGATCGTGCCGCAGAGCCTCGACGGCCGCCCCCTGGCGCGGGCCAAGGGCCTGCCGGCGACCACCGCCGCCCAGTTGCGGCAGATGATGAACCGCACCGCCACCAGCGGGACCGCCGCCGCGGCGATGTCCGGGCTGCCCGGCCGCCGTATCGGTGCGAAGACCGGCTCCGCCGAGGTCGACGGACAGGCCCGGTCCAACAGCTGGTTCGCCGGGTACCGCGACGACGTGGCCGCCGCGGCCATGACGCAGGCGGGCGGCCACGGCGGCGACGCGGCGGGCCCGATCGTGGCGTCCGTGCTGCGCGCCGGCGACTGAGCCGGGCCGCCCGCCGCGGCGCCGCCACGGAGCCGGTGACCGCGCGCCAAGGCCGCCCGCGGAGTCCTGCGTCACATCGCCGCCCGGCGGACGGGGAGCGGGCGTCCAGGCCCTAGGCTGGGGCCCGACGTTGGGGAGCGTGCGGGCAGCGAGGGCGGCGGGGCCCCGGGGATGTCGCGGAGGGACGAAGGCCAGTGGGCAGAAGAAGGCGTGTCGCCGAGCGACGGAAGAGGACTCCCGCCGTGGTCGGCGGCATGACCGCCGTGGTCGTCGCCGGAGCGGGGTTCGGCGTCTACGCGCTGTACGGCGGAGGCGCCGCGGCCGACGACGGGACGCGGACGTCCGCCGGCCAGAAGAAGGTGAAGACCGGCCCGCTGTCGGCGACCGAGGTCCGGACCACCGCCCAGCGGTTCCTGACGGCCTGGCAGCAGGGCCGCACCGCGGAGGCGGCGGCCGCGACGGACGACTCCGCGGCGGCCGCGGCCCTGCTCACCGGATACACCAGGGACGCCCGCCTGACGGGTGTCACGCTGACCCCGGGCACCCCCGCCGGCGCCAAGGTCCCCTTCTCGGTCAGGGCCACGGTGACCTACAAGCAGCTCAGCAAGCCCCTGGCGTACGCGGGCGCGCTGACCGTCGTGCGGAGCGCCGCGGACGGCAGGCCGCTCGTCGACTGGCACGCCTCGGTGGTCCATCCCGAGCTGAGGGACGGCGACACCCTGGTCACCGGCGAGTCCGGGACCCCGCCGGTCAAGGCACTGGACCGCGAGGGCGGTGAGCTGACCGCGGCGACGTACCCGTCGCTGGGCACCGTGCTGGACGGGCTGCGCGCGAAGTACGGCAAGAAGGCGGGCGGCACGGCGGGCGTCGAACTGCGTGTGGTGCGCGGCAAGGCGTCGCAGGCGGCCGAGCTCACGGACAAGACGCTGCTGGAGCTGAGCGAGGGCACACCGGGCACGGTGCGGACGACCCTGAGCCCCGCCCTGCAGGCGGCCGCCGAGCAGCAGGTCGCCAAGCGGGCGCGCGCGTCGGTGGTGGTGATGCGCGCCTCGACCGGCGAGATCCTCGCGGTGGCGAACAGCGGCCACGGCTTCAACACGGCGTTCCAGGGGTCCCTCGCCCCCGGCTCCACGATGAAGATCATCACCTCGTCGCTGCTGATCGACAAGGGGCTGGCGTCGGTGGACAAGAAGCATCCGTGCCCCAAGACGTTCACCTACGGCGGCTGGAAGTTCCACAACGACGACGACTTCGAGATCAAGGGCGGCACGTTCAAGGCGAGCTTCGCCCGCTCCTGCAACACCGCCTTCATCAGCCAGGCCAAGAAGCTCGGCAACGACGACCTGACCCGGCAGGCCCAGCAGGTCTTCGGGCTGTCGATGAACAACTGGTCGGTCGGCGTGCCGTCCTTCGACGGGTCCGTGCCGGTGCAGAGCGCGGCGCAGATGGCCGCGTCCCTGATAGGCCAGGGCGGGGTGCGCATGAACCCGCTGAACATGGCGTCCGTCGCCGCGACCGTCACCTCGGGCGCCTTCCACCAGCCGTACCTGGTGGCCCCGAGCGTCGACGGCCGGACACTGGCCACCGCCTCGCGCACGCTGTCCCCGTCCGCGCTCTCCCAGTTGCGGGAACTGATGCGGTACACGGCCGCGTCCGGTACCGCCGCCGAGGCGATGTCCGGCCTCGGCCCGGACTACGGCGCGAAGACGGGTTCGGCGGAGGTCGACAACCAGAAGAAGCCGAACGGCTGGTTCACCGCCTACCGGGGCGACCTCGCCGCCGCGGGCGTCGTCCAGGCGGGCGGCCACGGCGGTGACACGGCCGGTCCGATCGTGGCGGCCCTGCTGAAGGCGGGCGGCTGACGGCGGACGGCCGACGCGAGCCACTGGCGGCGGACGGCCCAAGGCGGGCGGCGGACCGCTGACGGCAAGACGGCCGCACGCGGGCCGCTGATCCGGCTGACGGCGTGCCGCGCAGGTCAGCGGTGGACGACGGGGGTGGCGGCCGCGTAGGTCCGCCGCAGGAAGCGCAGCAGCGCCCTGGTCTCGAACTGCACGACCGAGACGCCCCTCGGGGAGTGGAACTCGACCACGGTCTGCACCCGGCCGCACGGCCACACCCGGACCTGGCCGGTGCCGGCCGGGACGCGCAGCCCCTCCTCCAGCAGCGACCGGGGCACGGTGCACTCGCGGGTGCCGGGGAGTCCGACGCGCACGGAGCGCGGGTCGGCCCCGGGGTCGTAGCGCAGGACGACCGGGACGGCGCCCTCGTCCTGCCGCTGTATGTCGTCGTCCGTGAGGATATGGGCTCGTGCGTTCTGTTCGACTACCGACATCGGACGACCCTCTCACGCTCAGTCACCGGTACGGAAGCTGTACATCCACTTCCTCATTCAATATCCCATATGTTCTGATATGCGGCTTTTGCTGATAGGCGCCCGCTATCGAGCCGCACGACCCTTCCGTACACCGAGCCGGCGACGCGGCGCCGAAGCCCGGCCCGGGCACGACCTCCTCGCTCTTGCAACTCGTTCGCAACAAGCGACTATCATCAACCTGTGCATGTGCCTGACGGATTCATCGACGCCCCCCTCTCCGCCGCCGCCGGAGTCGTAGCCGCCGGCGCCCTCGCCGTCGGGCTGCGCGGCGCCCGCCGTGAACTGGACGAGCGGACGGCGCCCCTGGCCGGCCTCGTGGCCGCGTTCATCTTCGCGGTGCAGATGCTGAACTTCCCCGTCGCGGCGGGCACCAGCGGGCACCTCCTCGGCGGAGCCCTCGCGGCGATACTCGTCGGTCCCTGGACAGGGATCCTGTGCGTCTCCGTGGTCCTGCTCATGCAGGGGCTCCTGTTCGCCGACGGCGGCCTGACCGCGCTCGGCGTCAACATCACCGACATGGCGATCGTCACGACGGTCGTGTCGTACGCCGTCTTCCGCGGCCTGGTGAAGGTGCTGCCGCGCGGGCGGCGCTCGGTCACCGTCGCCTCGTTCGCCGCCGCCCTGCTCTCCGTCCCCGCCGCCGCCGTCGCCTTCACGCTGATCTACGCGGTCGGCGGGACCACCGACGTCGCGATCGGCAAGGTGGCGACCGCCATGATCGGCGTGCACCTCCTGATCGGCATCGGCGAGGCGGCGATCACCGCGCTGACGGTCGGCGCCGTCATCGCCGTACGGCCGGACCTCGTCCACGGGGCCCGTGGGCTCCAGCAGCGGCTGAAGCTGCGGGTCAACGGCGAACTGGTCGACGCCCCCGGACCGGAGGCGGCCCTCCCCCGGGCCGCCGCGGGCACCGCCCGGGCCCCCCACCACCGCAAGGTGTGGATCACCGGCCTGGTCACCTCGCTCGTCCTCGCCGGCTTCGTCAGCTTCTACGCCTCCGCCTCCCCGGACGGACTGGAGAAGGTCGCCGGCGACCAGGGCATCGACCGGAAGGCCGAGCCGCACGCGGCCGCCGACTCCCCGCTCGCCGACTACGGCGTGAAGGACGTCTCCGACGCCCGGCTGTCCGGCGGTCTCGCGGGCGTGATCGGCGTCGGCGCCACCGTCGTGGTGGGCACCGCCGTCTTCCGGGTGGTCCGCAGGCGCCGCGACGCCTCCGCCGAGTCCTCCTCCCGGCCCTCCTCGCAGGCCGTCTGACATGGGTGGCGGGCACGCTCCGGGTGCCGGGGGAGCGCACCGGCTGTACCGGCACGCGCACTCCCCCGTGCACGCGCTGCCGCCGCACACCAAGCTGGCCGCGGCCTTCGCCTTCGTGGTCGTCGTGGTGTCGACCCCGCGCGAGGCGATGTGGGCGTTCGCGCTCTACGCCGTGCTGCTCGGGGCCGTCGCGTACACCGCGCGCGTGCCCGCCGGCCTCCTCCTCCGGCGGCTGCTGATCGAGGTTCCCTTCGTCGCGTTCGCCGTGCTCATGCCGTTCGTGGCGGAGGGCGAGCGCGTGCACGTCCTCGGGCTCTCCCTGAGCGCGCACGGGCTGTGGGGCGCCTGGAACGTCCTCGCCAAGGGCACCCTCGGCGTCGCCGCCTCCGTCCTGCTCGCCGCCACCACCGAGCTGCGCGACCTGCTCCTCGGCCTGCAGCGCCTGAAGCTGCCGCCGCTGCTCGTGCAGATCGCCTCCTTCATGATCCGCTACGGCGACGTCATCACCGACGAGATGCGCAGGATGCGGATCGCCCGCCAGTCGCGCGGCTTCGAGGCCCGCGGCGTCCGGCACTGGGGGATCCTCGCCAAGTCCGCCGGCGCGCTGTTCATCCGCTCCTACGAGCGCGGGGAGCGGGTGCACCTGGCCATGGTGAGCCGGGGGTACACCGGTTCGATGCCGGTGATCGACGAGGTGAGCGCGTCCCGGGCGCAGTGGTCGTACGCCCTCGCCCTCCCCTTCGCCGCCCTCGTCGTCTGTCTGCTGGGATGGATTTTGTGACTGCTCTGCCCGCCGGACCGGATCCGGTGACCTCCGTGCCGCCCTCGCTCGAGGTCTCCGGCCTCGCCTTCGCCTACCCCGACGGCCACCAGGCCCTGTTCGGCGTCGACTTCCGCATCCCGCGCGGCGAGCGGGTCGCCCTGCTCGGCCCGAACGGCGCCGGCAAGACGACCCTCGTGCTGCACCTCAACGGCATCCTGGCCGGCGGGACGGGCACGGTGAGGGTGGCGGGGCTGCCCGTCGGCAAGGAGCACATGGCCGAGATCCGGCGCAAGGTCGGCATCGTCTTCCAGGACCCGGACGACCAGCTGTTCATGCCGACCGTGCGCGAGGACGTGGCGTTCGGTCCGGCGGCGGCCGGGCTGAAGGGCCCGGAACTGGAGCGGCGGGTGCACACCGCGCTGGAGCGGGTGGGCATGGCGGACTTCGCCGACCGCCCGCCGCACCACCTCTCCTTCGGCCAGCGGCGCCGGGTGGCCGTGGCGACCGTCCTCGCCATGGAGCCGGAGATCCTGGTGCTGGACGAGCCGTCGTCCAACCTCGACCCCGCCTCCCGCCGCGAACTGGCCGACATCCTGCGCGCCCTGGACGTGACGGTCCTCATGGTCACGCACGACCTGCCGTACGCGCTGGAGTTGTGCCCGCGCTCACTGGTCCTGAGCGACGGTGTCATCGTCGCGGACGGCCCGACCGGTGAACTCCTCTCCGACGACGCCCTCATGCGCGCCCACCGGCTGGAGCTGCCCTTCGGCTTCGACCCGCGGTCGGTGACGACGGGCGCGTGACCCGTCCGTGCCCGGGCACAGGAATCGCGGACCGGGGGCGCGCGTTGCACCCCCTGGTACAGGTCGGGCAGGAAGGACGGCGGACGTGGACGCGGACGCAGGCAGGGACGCGGGCGGGGACGGGAACGGCGGGACCGTCGTGCACGGCACCGTGGCCGAGGGCTTCGAGCCGGTCAGGGAGGCGTTCGCCCGCAACTTCGCCCTGCTGGGCGACCGGGGCGCGGCTGTGGCCGTCTACCGGCACGGGCACCGGGTCGTCGACCTGTGGGGCGGCGTACGGCACGTGGACGGCGCGGCCGGCACGTCCGCTGCGGCGCCGTGGGAACGCGGCACGGCACAGATCGTGCGGTCCGCGGCGAAGGGCGTCGCCGCCGCCGTGATCCTGCTGCTCCACCAGCGCGGGGAGCTCGACCTGGACGCCCCGGTGGGCACGTACTGGCCCGAGTACAAGACGGCGGGCAAGGAGCAGACCCTCGTGCGCGACCTCCTCGCGCACCGCGCGGGCGTACCGGTGCTGGACCGGCCGCTGACGCCGGAGCAGGCCCTCGACCCGGTGCTCGGCGCGGAGGCGGTCGCGGCGCAGGCGCCGGCCTGGGAACCGGGCACGGACCACGGCTACCACGCGCAGACGTACAGCTGGCTGACGGGCGAACTGGTCCGTCGGGTCACGGGCCGCACGATCGGCGCGTGGATCGCGAGCGAGATCGCCGGGCCGCTCGGGGCGGACCTGTGGGTCGGGCTGCCCGGGAGCGAGGCCGGGCGCGTGGGCCGGGTGGGGCGGCTGGAGGCGGCCCCCGCGGCGCCGGGCGCGCTGAGGACACGGCCCAAGCGGTCCGTCGCGGAGGCGTACGCCGACCCGGAGTCGCTGACCCGGCGCGCGTTCGGCGCGATCAGCCCGCTGCCGGACGAGAACGACCCCGCCTACCGCGCGGCCGTCCTGCCCGCCTCCAACGGCATCGCCACCGCCGACGGCCTGGCGCGCTTCTACGCCTCCCTCATCGGTGACGTGGACGGCGGCCGGCGCCTGTTCACCCCCCGGACCATGGAGCTGGCCCGCACCGAGCAGGCGGCGGGCCCGGACCGGGTCCTGGTGGTCCACACCCGCTTCGGCCTGGGCCACATGCTGCACGGCAGCGCGTCCCCGCTCCTCGGCGACGGCTCCTTCGGCCACCCGGGCCGGGGCGGCTCCCTCGGCTTCGCCGACCCCGAGTCGGGCATCGCCTTCGGCTACGTCACCAACGGCTTCCGCTCCGGCGTGACGGCCGACCCGAGGGCGCAGGCCCTGATCCGGGCGGTGCGGACCGCCCTGGCGTAGGGGGCTGCGGCCGGATCGGGCCGGCCCGGACTTGGACCCGGGGCGCCGGTGCTGGGGGCTTCCCGCGCCGTTCAGGCGGACGGGCGGGTCCTGCGCCCCTGCGGCGGACGGGCGGGCGCCTCCCCCGCCGTTCAGCGGACGGGCGGGAACCTCCCCCGCCGTGCAGGCGGACGGGCGCCGTGCCTCCCGTCCCGTCAGGTCAAGCGGGCATCGCACGGCGCAGGATCGCCGTGCCCTCCGCGGAGAGCGCGGCCACCGCTGCCGCGCGGCGCGCCCGGCAGAGGCGCACCGCGTACTCGGGCGTCCGGCGACGCGCCGTGGCGCCGCGCCAGGGCCCCGATTCCCCGCCCGGAAGGGCGTCACGGAACCAGGCCGGGTCGCGCCGCGGGGCGGGGCGGCGACGGGGGCCGCCCGCCCTCGTCGCCGCCCGCGGCGTCGTCACCCGCGCCGTCCCGGCGGGGGTCCCGCTCAGACGTGGATCGGGTGCGACGTGCGGCCCGAGTTCTGGTCGATCTCCGTGTGGGCCTTGTCCAGCAGCTCCAGGGCGAGCTCGTTCAGGGCCCGGGCTCCCGCGATCTCCTCGCCGACCCGCGGCTGATTGTTGTCCGTGGTGTGACGGCTGGCGCGGCCGTGCGAGCGCACCTCGCTCCCGTCCGGCAGACGCAGGAGCGCCGCCGCCCGCGTGTGCTGGTCGTCTTCCTCGAACTCCATCTCGACATGCCATCCCACAGCGGCGTGCATCATGACGATCACCTCCGGAACACCTGATTCCAGGGTGCTCCTCCCGGGGCGTCGGCGCACCCACGCGGGCGGCACGCCCGAGCGGGGCGGCCGCACCGGACGTCGGCCACGGCCGCGGAGGGCGGGAGCCGGGGCCGGCGCACTGCCTCAACCCGTACGCAGCATCAGCCCGTTGCCGACGACGAGCAGCCCGGCGGCCGCGATCCTCGGCGCCCCGAAGCGCTCTTGGCCCAGTTGGCAGCCGACGGCCGCGGCGGTCTCGGCGGCAGTGCGGGTGGCGGCGGGGAAGCGGCGGATCCGCGGCAGCGGCTCCTCCAGCCCCGGCGCGCCCAGGGCTTCGGCGAAGTGGGAGTGGGCTGCCGGCTCGGTGGAGGTCATGCACGGCGGGCCGGCCGCCCGGCGCGTCAGGACTCTCCGCCCCGGTGGCGGGACGCACGAGGAGGCCGGTGAGAGCGCGCCGTCCCCATGGCGCGCCCTCACCGGCCCATTCGCGGCTCTTCAGCCGGGCCGGTTCACGCCCGGACCAGCTCCTGGTCCTCGTCGTCCCGGGCCGCCCCGGTGCGCAGGCCCTCGCCCTCCACGTCCACGTCGGGCAGCGCGCGGTCCAGCCACCGCGGCAGCCACCAGGCCTTGCGGCCCAGCAGGGCGAGCACCGCCGGGACGAGCGCCATCCGCACCACGAAGGCGTCGAAGAACACCGCGATCGCGAGGCCGAAGCCGATCATCTTGACCATGGACTCGCTGGAGCCGATGAAGCCGGAGAAGACGGCGATCATGATGACGGCGGCCGCCGTGACGACCCGCGCGCCGTGCCGGAACCCGGTCACGACGGCCTGCGCCGGCTTCTCCCCGTGGACGTACGCCTCCCGCATCCGGGTCACGAGGAAGACCTCGTAGTCCATCGCGAGACCGAAGACGACGCCCACCATGAAGATCGGCATCATGGACATGACCGGGCCGGTCTGCTCGACGCCCAGCAGGCCGGACAGCCAGCCCCACTGGAAGACCGCGACCACCGCGCCGAGCGCGGCCATCACCGACAGCAGGAAGCCGAGCGCCGCCTTCAGCGGGACCAGCACGGACCGGAAGACCGCGATCAGCAGCAGGAACGCCAGGCCGACCACCAGCGCGAGGTAGGGGAAGAGCGCGTCGTTCAGCTTCTGCGAGACGTCGATGTTCATCGCCGTGGAGCCGGTGACCAGGACCTTCGCGTCCGTCTCGGCCGTGATCCGGTCGCCCGCGCCGCGGATGGAGTGCACCAGGTCCTCGGTCGTCGCCGACGACGGCTTGGAGTCGGGGACGACGGTGATCACCGCGGTGTCGCCGGCCTTGTTGTAGGTCGCGGGCGTCACCGTGACCACGTCCTTCAGGCCCTTGACCTGGTCGGCGACCGTCGTGACCGCGGCCTTCGGGTCGTCGCTCGCCTTCGCGTCGACCACCAGCATCAGGGGGCCGTTGGAGCCCGGCCCGAAGCCCTCGGAGAGCAGGTCGTAGGCCCGGCGCTGGGTCGTGGACACCGGCTGGGCGCCGTCGTCCGGCAGACCCAGCTCCAGCGATGATGCGGGCAGGGCCGCGGCGCCCAGGCCGACGACGCCGAGCAGCAGCACCGCGATCGGGCGGCGCACGACGAAGCTGGCCCAGCGCGTGCCCAAGTTCGGCCGGCCGGTCCTCCCCGGCGTCCGCCCGCCGCCGAGCAGCCGGCTCTTCTCACCGGCGGGCCTCACCCTGCGCCCGGCGTACCCGAGCAGCGCCGGGATCATCGTCAGGGCGATCAGGACGGCGACGACGACGGTGCCGGCCGCCGCGAGGCCCATCTTGGTCAGCATCGGGATGTTGACGACCGACAGACCCACCAGGGCGATGACGACCGTGAGACCGGCGAAGACCACCGCCGAGCCGGCGGTGCCGGCGGCGCGTCCGGCCGCCTCCTCGCGTTCGCGGCCCTCGGCCAGTTCGGCGCGGTAGCGGGAGACGATGAACAGCGCGTAGTCGATGCCGACCGCCAGGCCGATCATCGTGGCCAGCGTGGACGTGGTGGAGCCGAGGTCCAGGGCGCTCGCCAGGGCCGTGATGGTGGAGACGCCGATGCCCACGCCGATCAGCGCGGTCAGCAGCGGCAGCCCGGCCGCGACCAGCGAGCCGAAGGTGACGACGAGGACGACGGCGGCGATGGCGATGCCGACGACCTCGGTGGCTCCCGTCTCGGGCACCGCGCTGAGCGCGTCACCGCCGATCTCGACGGTCAGCCCCGCGTCGCGCGCGTCCTGCGCGGCCCGCTGCAGCGCGTCCTTGGCGGAGTCCTCCAGCTCCATGCCGGAGACCTCGTACCTCACCTGGGAGTAGGCGGTCCGGCCGTCCCCGCTCACGGCGCGCGCGGTGAACGGGTCGGCGGCGGAGACGACCTCGGAGCCGTCCGCCAGCTCCTCGACGGTCTTCCGGACGGTCGCCCTGTGGGCGGCGTCGGTGATCTTCTCCCCCTTCGGCGCCGCGAAGACGACCCGCGCGGTCGCCCCGTCGGCGTTCATGCCGGGGAAGCGCTCGTCCAGCAGGTCGAAGGCCTTCTGCGCCTCGGTGCCGGGGATGGAGAAGGAGGACGAGCCCGCGGTGGGCGCGGAGGCGGCGCCCACGCCGGCGAGCGTGAGCAGTGCCACCCATATCAGGACGACGAAGTGCCGTCGCCGGAAGGCGAGTCGGCCGGCTTTGTACAGGAACGTGGCCACGTGGGCGTACTCCCGGTCAGGTCGTTGGGGTTGTTCTGGGCAGGGGTGGTCAGCCCGGCGACGTGAGCGGTGACGACAGGGCCTGGGGACGTTCCGGTGGGGTGTGCCGGAGGGGGAGGGTGTCAGGTGGGGACGCCGAGGGCGGGGAGGACGACGGCGTCGAGGTACGAACGCAGGAACGCCTGGGTCGGCGGCTGGTCGTCGATGATCGCGCGCGTGGCGAACGCGCCGATCATCATGTGCACCACGTAGCGCAGTGCCGGGTTGTCGGCGCGGACCTCGCCGCGGTCGACGGCCCGCTGCAGCACCCGGTGGAACTCCGCGGTCTCCGGCTCGATCAGCTGTTCCCGGAACGCCCTGAGGAGGTCCGGGTGGGTGTGCATCGCCATGGCCAGACCGCGCATCAGCGCGCTGTTCTGCTCCATGCCGCAGTCGTCCTCGCGGGTCACGAGGGCGTGCAGGTCGCCCCGCAGCGACCCGGTGTCGACGTCGGCGATGCTGCCCGGCTTGCTGTGCCGGATCGCGGTCGCCACCAGTTCGGCCTTGCCGCCCCACTGGCGGTAGAGCGTGGCCTTGCTGGACCGGGTGCGCGCGGCGACGGCGTCCATGGTCAGGGCGTCGTAGCCGACTTCGCGGAGCAGGTCGAGCACGGCCGCGTACAGCTCGGCCTCACGCTGGGGCGTGATACGGCTGCGGCGTCCCGGTGCGGGCGCCGGCTCCGCCGGAGCGGCCGATGCCGCGGCCCCGGATGCCTCCGCCATGTCCTCGCCTCCCCGCTCCCCGTCCGGCGCCGAAGGGGCTCCGGACGAGCATGTCTCCTACACCTCGAATCTAGCGCACGCGCTAGCGAAACGAAACTGTTTCGTACGTGTGCTGGGTCACGTCCGTCGGTTTCCCATAAGTTGCTCCGTCCGGGCCGGGGGAAAAGCATGGGTGGGTGAGCTATCTGCGCCTGCCGCACCTCAGCGGAGACCTGCTGTGCTTCGTGGCCGAGGACGACCTCTGGCTGGCGCCGCTCGACGGACCGGACCGCGCCTGGCGGCTCACCGTCGACCGCACCAAGGCCGGCCACCCCCGCTTCTCCCCCGACGGCCGCCACATCGCGTACACGAGCTGGCGCAGCCTGGTGCCCGAGGTCCACCTGGTCGCGGTGGACGGCGGACCGGCCCGGCAGCTGACGTACTGGGGCAGCGCCGACACCCGGGTGTGCGGCTGGAGCCCGCCCGCCGAACACGGCCACACCGACATCCTCGCCGTCACCTCCCACGGCGAGCCCTTCTCGTACCTCACCTGGTCCTACAAGATCTCCCCGGACGGCGCCCCCGGCCGCAAACTGCCCTGGGGCCCGGTCTCCGACATCCAGGTCGCCGACCTCGACGGCGAGCGCAGGACCCTGCTGCTGACCGGCGCCGCGCCGCACGAGCCGGCCACCTGGAAGCGCTACCGCGGCGGCGCCACGGGCCGGCTGTGGCTGCACGGGCAGCGGCTGCTCGAAGGCCTCGGCGGCCACCTGCAGTCGCCGATGTTCGTCTGCGGCCGCATCGCCTTCCTCTCCGACCACGAGGGCGTCGGCAACCTCTACTCCTGCGCCCGCGACGGCTCCGACCTGCGCCGCCACACCGACCACGACGCCTTCTACGCCCGGCACGCCGCCAGTGACGGCACCCGCGTCGTCTACCAGTGCGCGGGCGACCTGTGGATCGTCGACGACCTGTCCGCGGACTCCGTCCCGCGCCGGCTGGACGTGCGGCTGAGCGGGCCGCGGGCGGGCCGCCGCCCCTACCAGGTACCGGCCGCGCAGCACGTCGACGGCATCTCCGTCGACGAGACCGGCCGGGCCAGCGCGGTGGTCGTCCGCGGCTCCCTGTACTGGCTGACCCACCGCGACGGCCCCGCGCGCACCCTCGTCGAGACCCCGGGCGTGCGCGTCCGGCTCCCGGAGATGCTCGGCGCGAGCGGCCAGGTCGCCTACGTGACGGACGCCGACGGCGAGGACGCCGTCGAGGTCTGCCACCTGCCGCGCGTCACCGGCGACCGCGAACGCCGCCGGCTCGCCTCCGGCGCCCTCGGCCGCGTCCTGGAGACGGTCTCGGACCCCGCGGGCGAACGGCTCGCGCTCGCCGCCCACGACGGGCGGCTGCTCCTGCTGGACGTGACGGAGGACGAGGGCGGCTCGGGCGGGGAGGTCACCGAGCTGATCCGTTCCGTCAACGGACCGGTGCGCGACCTCGCCTTCTCACCGGACGGCGCGTGGCTGACCTGGTCGCACCCCGGCATCGGCCGCTCCCTGCGGCAGATCAAGATGGCCCGCATCAAGGACCGCCTGGTCGTCGACGTCACCAATGGCCGCTTCGAGGACGAGAACCCGGTCTTCACCCGGGACGGCCGGTACCTGGCCTTCCTCTCCTGGCGCGGCTTCGACCCCGTCTACGACGTGCACACCGGTGACCTGTCCTTCCCCCTCGGCTGCCGCCCGTACCTGGTCCCGCTGTCCTCGGCGACCCCGTCCCCCTTCGCGCTGAACCCCGAGGGACGGCCGGCCGCGGGCGGCCTGGACCCGGCCGAGGACGAGCCGGACGAGAGCGGCGCGGTGACCGTCGAGGTCGAGGGCCTGGCGAGCCGGGTGACGCCCTTCCCGGTCAGCGCCTCCAAGTACTCGGCGCTGCGCCCGGTGGCGGGCGGCGGCCTGGTCTGGCTGCGCTGGCCGATCTCCGGCGCGCTGGGCGAGACGTTCGCCAACCCGAACGATCCCACCGAGCGCCCCACGCTGGAGCACTTCAACCTCGCCAAGGCGAAGAAGACCGAACTGGTAGGCCACCTCGACTGGTTCGCCGTCAGCGGCGACGGCACCCGGCTGGTCGTCGTCGACGAGGCCGAACTCCGCGCGGTGCCGGCCACCGAGAACGGCGACGGCGACACCATCACCTGGATCGACCTGCGCCGCATCCTGCACGTGGTCGACCCGGCCGCCGAGTGGCGCCAGTCCTACGAGGAGGCCGGGCGGCTGACCCGCGCCTACTTCTGGGAGCCGGGCATGTGCGGCATCGACTGGGACGCGGTGCTCGCCCAGTACCGCCCCCTGGTCGAACGGGTCGCCTCCCCCGACGAGTTCGCGGACCTGCTGCGCGAGGTCCTCGGCGAACTGGGCACCTCCCACGCGTACGTCGCCGCCGCCCGCCGCAACGAGGGACCGCCGCACTACCAGCGCCACCAGGGCCTGCTGGGCGTCGACTTCGTCCACCGGGAGAACGGCTGGACCGTCCGGCGCATCCTGCCCGGCGACTCCTCCGACTCCAAGGCCCGCTCACCGCTCGCGGGCACCGGCATCCGCGAGGGCGCGGTCCTGACCCATGTGGACGGCCGACCCGTGGACCCGGTGACGGGGCCGTACCCGCTGCTCGCCGGCTCGGGCGGTACGACGGTGGAGCTGACGTTCTCCCCCGCCGGCGGCGCCGGCCCCCCGCGCCGGGTCGCCGTCGTCCCTCTGACCGACGAACGGCCCCTGCGCTACCAGTACTGGGTGGCCAAGCGCCGGGAGGTCGTCCGGGAGCTCGGCGGCGGCCGCTGCGGCTACCTGCACATCCCCGACATGGGCGGCTCGGGCTGGGCGCAGTTCAACCGGGACCTGCGGATGGAGGTGTCGCGTCCCGCGCTCATCGTCGACGTGCGCGGCAACGCCGGCGGCCACATCAGCGAACTCGTGGTCGAGAAGCTGTCCCGCACCATCATCGGCTGGGACCTGACCCGCAACGCCCAGCCGGTGTCCTACCCCTCCAACGCCCCCCGCGGCCCGGTGGTGGCCCTCGCCGACGAGGCGACCTCCTCCGACGGCGACATGATCACGGCGGCCTTCAAGCTCCTGAAGCTCGGCCCCGTCGTCGGGCAGCGCACCTGGGGCGGCGTGGTCGGCATGACCGGCCGGCACCGCCTCGGCGACGGCACGGTGATCACGGTGCCGATGAACGCGGCCTGGTTCGACGCCTACGGCTGGTCCGTGGAGAACCACGGCGTCGCCCCCGACCTGGAGGTCCTGCGCACCCCGCTGGACTGGGCGGAGGGCCGCCACGCCCAACTCGACGAGGCCGTGGAACTGGCCTTGGAGCTCCTCGAGACCAACCCCCCGGCCACCCCGCCGGACTACCGCGAGGTCCCCGATCGGACCCGTCCCGTCCTGCCCCCGCGCCCCGCGCCGGGGCGGCCCTGACCGGCCCGCCGCCCCGGCCGTCCACGGGGTGTGGACGAGAACTCCGGACGGACCCAGCGGAACGCGACCGCACCCGTCACCGGGCGGCCGCGCAAGAAAAGGGACAGGACTCCACGCCCCGCCCCCTTCGATCCTCCAGGAGGACCGGCCCGGACTCACGACGCTAGGCGGGCAGTTCCTCGACGTAACGCTTCGCCGCGACGAGCGGGACATACGGGTATTCGTCGCGGACCGCCTTGATGGCGGCCACGTTTCCCCGTTCCCCGCGGACTCCCCGGATGCGCTCCTCGTCGACCTGGTTCCGGAATCCCTCGAAGGATCCGTACCGGTCCAGGGAAGCCTTCTGCCGCTTCTTCGAGGCACGGTCGCCGGCAATGGCGAGAGCGGCGGTGACACCCACCGCGACGGCACCCGTGATTCCCTCGATCATGGCCCCCCTCGGTATTCGTCCGATCGTGCTGGTGCGGCCGCCGATCTACCCGCTCGCCGACCGGGACATGCCGCGGGCTGGACGTCCTTGCGCACCGTAGTGCCCTCGGGGCGCGAACCGGCGCCGCGCGGCGGAACGCGGGGCACCCGCCCAAGGGGGCACCCCGCGTTCCCGGATTCGATCCGCGCGCGGCGACTAGGCGTCGTAGTCCGCGTCGAACCGGTCCTCCATGTCGTCCCGCGTGTCGTCCGTGCCCTGCCGGCCACGGTCACGCTGCTGGGACGCACGCTCACGCGGCTGACCCGCCTGCTGCCCGGCCTTCTCGCGGGCCTGGCCGGCCTTCTCGCGCGCCTGGCCGGCCTTCTCCCGGCCCTGCTGCTGCCGCTGCTCGGCCTGGTCCTGGTACTTGTCCTTCATGCCCATGTGGGTTCACTCCCAAGGTGGGTGAGGGGATCGGGCTCGACCAGATTCACACGGGCGGTGACGCGGCGCATGTCGATCAGTTACGCAGGGTAGTCCTCTCCCGTTCGTCGGCCGCCCCGCCGGCCCCGACGAGCCCCGTGCGCATGCCCGTCAGCCGGTCCGCGAACCGCCGCATCTCCCGTTGCCCCACCGTCCCGATGAGGCCCGGCAGATACCCCCGCACGCCCTGCATCCCGCGCAGCCACCACTGCCCGTACACATGGCTCGACCGCCGCTCGATCCCGGCCACGATCCGGTCCACCGCCGGGCCCAGCGGATAGGTCTTGTTGGACGGCCACGGCAGCCGCTGCCGCAACTCCCGCATCACGTCGTCCTGGTCGGCCCCGCGCACCATGTCGGTGTCGGTCCACGACAGGTAGGCGACCCCCACCCGCACGCCCTGGTGGCCGACTTCGGCGCGCAGACTGTGCGCGTACGCCTCCACGCCCGACTTGGACGCGCAGTACGCCGTCATCATCGGCGCCGGGGTGATCGCGGCGAGGGAGGCGATCTGCAGCAGGTAGCCCCGGCTCTCGGTCAGCGCCGGCAGGAACGCCCGGCCCGTCACCGCCGAGCCGATCAGGTTGACCTCGATCACCCGCCGCCAGGACGCGGGGTCGGAGGCGGCGAACGGACCGCCCGTCGCCACACCGGCGTTGGCGACCACGACGTCGACCTTCCCGAACCGCTCCTTCACCTCCGCAGCGACCCGGGTCATCGCCTCGTGGTCGGTGACGTCGGCGTACCAGTGCTCGGCCTCGCCGTGCAGCCGCCGCCGGACGTCCTCGAGCGCCTCCGGCTCCAGCCCGACCAGCGCGATCCGGGCGCCGCGCGCGGACAGTTTGCGGGCGAGCAGTTCGCCGACCCCCCGCGCGGCCCCGGTGACGACCGCGACCTGCCCGTCCAGCCCCACCCTGTTCATGCGCCCTCCTCGATCCGTACGCCGTCCGTGCTCTTCGGTGCCGTGGCCGCGTACGCGGCGGCCAGTTCGCGGATCCTCCCGGTGACCGGACCGGGCGCCTCGACCGGCGTCATGTGGCCGAGCCCGGGCAGTTCGGTCACGCCGAGGCAGTCCGGCAGCGCGGCGGCCAGCGCCCGCGCGTGCACGGGCGGGGTGAGCCGGTCGGCCGTGCCGACGATCACCGCCGTGGGCACCCGCAGTTCCCGTACGCCGTGGTCGAGGTCGAGCAGGTACAGCACCTGCGACCAGGCGTGCCGCGCCCGGCGCGGGCAGGCGTGCACGATCCGCGCGCAGGCCTCGACCATGTGGGGCGCGGAACCGGGCCCCATCGTGCCGTACTTGAGGATCCGCAGGGCGAGCGGCGTGACCGGGCCGAGCGGTGCCCGGGAACCGAGGATGTGCCGGGTCAGCCAGGTCCGCAGCCGCCCGGCCCGGATCGGCACGACGGTCGACTCGGCGACCAGGCGCGAACTGCCCGTGCTGCACAGCAGCACGGCCGCCGCGTGCTCCCGGAAGGCGGGCCGCGCGGCCGCGGCCAGCACGGTCATGCCGCCCATGGAGTGGCCGGCGATCACGGCCTTCTCGCCGGGGGCGAGCGTCGCCCTCAGCACCGCCTCCAGGTCGTCGGCGAGCGCCTCGGTGCTGCACGCCCGGCTCGCGGGGCTGCGCCCGTGGCCGCGCTGGTCGTAGGCGATGACGCGGTGGTCGGCGGCCAGTTCCCGGATCTGCGCCGCCCAGAAGGCGGTCGAGCAGGTCCAGCCGTGCGCGAGGACGACCGCCGGGGCGGCCGGATCGCCGTCGGGGCCGTGCACCTCGACGTGCAGCCGGGCGCCGTCGGCGGAGACGACGGTCAGTTCACGGGCCGGGGCGGGCGGGGCGTACGGCCCGGAGGTCACGTGGGCCGGCCGGGGCCGGGCGGAGCGGGCGGCCCGGGGGGAGACGGAGCGGCTCACGCGTCCACCTCCACGGGCGCCTTCGCCCCGGTCGTCCCGGCGCTGGCCCGCGGGGCCCGCAGGATCTCGTACTCCGCGAGGTCCACGCGCCGGGTCGCCCGCCGGAACTCCGCCGTCGTACCGGGCCAGATGGTGGTGTTGCGGCCGCTGGGGTCCAGGTACCAGCTGGTGCAGCCGCCGGTGTTCCACACGGTGCGCTTCATGCGCTCCTGCACCGCGCGGTTCCAGGCGTCCACGGCGCCGGGCCGGGCGTCGAGGGCGGCACGGCCGCCGAGGACGTCCAGCTGCCGCAGGTAGTCGGCCATGTAGTTCAGCTGGGACTCGATCATCAGGATCATCGAGGAGTTGCCGAGGCCGGTGTTGGGCCCGATGATCGTCATCCAGTTCGGGAACCCGGCCGCGGAGGCGCCCCGCAGGGCCTCCATACCGCCCTTCCAGGTCTCCGCCAGGGTCCGGCCGTCCGCGCCGACGACCCGCTCGGCGATCGGCATGTCGGTGACGTGGAAGCCGGTCCCGAAGATGATCGCGTCGACCTCGGCCTCGCTGCCGTCGGCGCCGACGACGGTCGAGCCGCGGACCTCGCTGAGGCCGCTCGCGACCACGTCCACATTGGGCTGGGCGAGGGCCGGGTAGTAGGTGTTCGACAGCAGGATCCGCTTGCAGCCGATGCGGTAGTCGGGGGTCAGCCTGGCGCGCAGCGCCGGGTCCTCGACCGCGCGGGCCATGTTGCGCTTGGCCAGCTCCTCGACGATGCCCAGCTGGCCCGGGTGCTTGGTGAACGCCTGCACCTGCATCTCGCGGATGCCCCACAGCAGGGCGCGGCGCAGCTGCGAGGTGAACGGCAGCGCGCGGTGCAGCCCGCGCTCCAGTGAGCTGATTTTGCGGTCGACGCGGGGCATCACCCACGGCGGGGTGCGCTGGAAGAGGGTCAGCTTCGCCACGTCGGGCTGGACGGACGGCACGATCTGGATGGCGGAGGCACCGGTGCCGACCATGGCGACCCGCTTGCCGCGCAGGTCGTAGTCGTGGTCCCAGCGTGCGGAGTGGAAGACCTTCCCGGGGAAGGAGTCCAGCCCCGGGATGTCCGGGATCTTCGGGTCGGACAGCGGCCCGGTGGCGGAGACGACGACGTCGGCGGACAGCTTCCCGGCGGCGGTCTCGATGTCCCAGCGCAGCTTCCCGGCGTCCCAGGTCATCTTCTCGACCTCGGCGTCGAAGCGGATGTGCGGGCGGAGCCGGAACAGGTCCGTGACGTGCTCCAGGTAGGCGCGGATGTGCTCCTGCCCGGAGAAGGTGCGCGGCCAGTCGGGGTGGGGCGCGAACGAGAACGAGTACAGGTGGGACGGCACGTCGCAGGCGCATCCCGGATAGCTGTTGTCGCGCCAGGTGCCGCCCACGCTGCCGGCCCGTTCCAGAACGACGAAGTCGGTGATCCCCTCGCGGCGCAGCCGCACGGCCGCCCCGAGCCCGCCGAACCCGGACCCGATCACCGCCACCCGTACATGCTCGTGCTCGGCCATCCCGGTGCCCCTCCCTGCCGTGCGCGGCTCCCCGGCGGGTCCGCGCACACCGCCGACTCTGCCAGTGAACACTGGCGCAATGGGGAGCGTAGAGGAGCTGCGTACTGATGGGTAGAGGTCTGCGCAAGGAAGTTACCGGCGGTACACCATAGGCTTCCCCTGTGGCAGCAGACGGTGGACGACGCGAGTACCGCATGGAGGAGCTGGCCCGGCTGGCCGGCATCACGGTGCGCACCCTGCGCTTCTACCGCGAGCGCAAGCTGATCCCGCCGCCCCGCCGCGAGGGCCGCATAGCCTGGTACGACGACCACCACCTGGCCCGGCTGCGCACCATCTCGGCACTGCTGGAACGCGGCCACACCCTGAACGGCATCGCCGAACTGGCGGAGGCCTTCGACCACGGCCGCGACGTCGGCGACCTGCTCGGCATCGGCGCCCCCACCGAGGAGGTCCCGGTCCGGCTGACCCCGGAGGAACTCGCCGACCACTTCGCCGGCGAGGTCACCGCCGAGAACCTGGCCGCCGCCATGGACCTCGGCTACCTCGGCACCGACGGCGACGAGATCGTCCACGTCAGCCGCCGCCTGCTGGACGTCTCCGCCGCGCTCGTACAGGAGGGCATCCCCCTCGCCGAGGTGCTGGACGCCGGCCGGCGCGTGCGCGAACACGCCGAGGCACTGGCGGGGTTGTTCGCGGAGCTGATCGGGCGCCACGCCCCTGAGCAGGACCTCCAGCGGCTGCGCCCGCTGGCGAAGAGCGTGGTGGAGGCGGAACTGTCGATGGCCCTGGACCGCCGCCTGCGCAAGCAGCCCTAGGCCCTGGCGGTGCCTCGCGCGCGGGCGTCGGTGGCGCGCCGGCCGCCGTGCGCCGGACAGCCCGCCCCGTCCCGCCGGACCGCCCGGCCGCCCGCCGTCCTAGAGGTCGTAGACGACCGTCACCGGGGCGTGGTCCGACCACCGCTCCGCGTGCGTGGCCGCCCGCTCCACGAACGCCTTGACCGCCCGACCGGCGAGGCCGGGCGTCGCGACGTGGTAGTCGATCCTCCACCCGGCGTCGTTGTCGAAGGCCCGCCCCCGGTAGGACCACCACGTGTACGGGCCCTCGACGTCCGGGTGCAGGGCGCGGACCACGTCGGCGTAGCCGCCGGCCGTCGGGGACAGCACGGTGCTCAGCCACTCCCGCTCCTCCGGCAGGAAGCCGGAGTTCCTGGTGTTGGCGCGCCAGTTCCTCAGGTCCGCCTGCTGGTGGGCGATGTTCCAGTCGCCGCAGACGAGCACCTCGCGCCCGTCGGCGGCCGCCCGCTCGCGCAGCTCCTTGAGGTAGGCGAGGAACTCGCCCATGAACCGGACCTTCTCCTCCTGCCGCTCGGTGCCCACCTCGCCCGAGGGCAGGTACAGGCTCGCCACCGTGACACCCGGCAGGTCCGCCTCGACGTACCGCCCGCTGCCGTCGAACTCGGACGACCCGAAGCCGACCTGGACCCGGTCGGGTTCGCGGCGGGTGTAGAGGGAGACCCCCGCACGGCCCTTCGCGGCGGCCGGGGCGTGCACGGCGTGCCAGCCGTCGGGCGTGCGCACGTGCTCGGGCAGCTGGTGCGGCTCGGCCCGCACCTCCTGCAGGCAGAGCACGTCGGCGGCGGTGCCCGCGAGCCACTCCACGAAGCCCTTCCTCGCGGCGGCCCGCAGCCCGTTCACATTGGCGGAGGTCACAGTCAGCACCCAGGAACCCTACCGGCACACTGGGGAGGTCTCCCGCGAGACCTCCGACCCCGTCACCTGAGCATGGATATACGGTTCGCCACATGGACATCCGCCCCGTCCCCTTCGACCACCCCGACGCGATCAAGCTGAACGACCAGGTGCAGGCCGAGTACCACCTGCGCTACGGCGACGGCGGCGACGCCACCCCCCTGGACCCGGCGGACTTCGCGCCGCCGAACGGCGTGTACCTGATCGCGTACGACGTGGACGGCACCCCCGTCGCCACGGGCGGATGGCGCACCCAGGACCAGAACGGCGAGGGCAACGAGGACGGCGACGCCGAGCTGAAGCGGATGTACGTGGTCGAGGAGATGCGGGGCCGCGGCCTGGCCCGGCGCATGCTCGCCGCGCTGGAGGAGGACGCCCGGGCGGCCGGCCGGCTCCGCATGGTCCTGGAGACCGGCGACCAGCAGCCGGAGGCCATCGCCCTGTACACCTCCAGCGGCTACACGCCGTGCGTCAAGTTCGGCTACTACCGGGAGTACGAGTCGAGCATGTGCTTCGCCAAGCCACTGCGCTGATCCGCCGGACCCCGACCGGCCCCGCCGAAGCCCGCGCCGGCCGCCCCGGCGGGGGCTTCGGCGCAGAGGCGGACCCGGAACGGGACGGCGAACGGCGCAGCGGGCCGTGGGCACGACGAAGCCCCTGGGGATCTCTCCGCCAGGGGCTTCGTGCTGCGTGGACCTGAGGGGATTCGAACCCCTGGCCCCCTCGATGCGAACGAGGTGCGCTACCGGACTGCGCCACAGGCCCTTGCAACGAGTGAAACTCTAGCATCCCGATCCGGGTGGTTGGAAATCCGCTCCCGGGCTGGTCAGAGGCGGGGCTCCTGAGGGCGCGTCCGCCGGCCGCGGGGGGGCGCGGGCGGCGGGCCCCGGC
>NZ_JBEYXZ010000020.1:0-40691 GCF_040645305.1 Streptomyces sp. NPDC046831
ACGCCCGGTTACATTCCGAACCCGGAAGCTAAGCCTCACAGCGCCGATGGTACTGCAGGGGGGACCCTGTGGGAGAGTAGGACGCCGCCGAACAAATTGTGGGAAGGCCCCGCACCGTATGGTGCGGGGCCTTCTGCATTTCCGGGGTTTCTGAGAGCCGGTCGACGACGCGCAATCCCGCAATGTGCGGGCCGGCGCCTAGGCTCAGGGGCATGCGCCATGACCTCGTGATCTTCGACAACGACGGTGTCCTCGTCGACAGCGAGCCCATCTCCAACCGGCTCCTCGCCGCCCACCTGACCGAGTTGGGGCACCCCACCTCCTACGAGGACTCCATCCGCGACTACATGGGGTCGGCGATGCACCGCATCCACGACCTCGTGCTGGAGCGCACCGGGCGGCGGCTGCCGGACGACTTCGACGACGTCTTCCACGCCCGCGTCTTCGCCGCGTTCGAGCGGGAGTTGAAGCCGGTACCCGGTGTCACGGAGGTCCTCGAGAAGCTCACCGCCGACGGGGTGCCGTACTGCGTCGCGTCGTCCGGGAGCCACGAGCGGATCCGGGTCGGGCACCGAACCACCGGACTGGACCGGTGGTTCGACGACGGGCGCGTCTTCAGTGCCCAGGACGTGGGGCGCGGGAAGCCGGCGCCGGATCTCTTCCTGTACGCGGCCGAGCGGATGGGGGTCGCGCCGGAGAGGTGCGTGGTGGTGGAGGACTCCCCGCTGGGCGTACGGGCCGCCGTGGCCGCGGGGATGGACGTCTACGCGTTCTCCGCCATGACGCCGGCCGGGAGGCTCCGTGGCGCCACCCGACTTTTCGGCCGGATGGAGGAGTTGGCCGACCTGCTGATATGAACCCCGCCATGACCGCGGCCACCGGTCGGGCCCCGACATCTGTCACACCGAGCTCCGGACGATCGTTCCCTGCCGGCGGACGGGGCCCGGCCGGGAAGCTGGGTGCATGACGGCGCACACGGCTCCCGAAGCCGACCGCCGAGACGAAGCCGGCCGGCGCGCCGGAGCTCGCGCTCGCCCGGTGACACCGGGCCCGAGCTGAGTCCCGCCCGGCGAGACCAGGCCGGAGCTGAGCCGCATTCATCTTCGACTTCGACCGGATCTACCCACAGGTGGTCGGGGGCCCTACGCTCGCCGCCATGACGGATGTGCCGCGGCGCGGCAGGGCCTCGCTGGCGTTCGGCTTCTTCGCCCAGGGCGTCACCTTCGCTCTCCTCGTGACGCGCATCCCGGCCATCCAGGACCGCTACGGGGTCTCCGACGCGCTGCTGCCCGCCTTCCTCGCCGCGGTGCCGGTCCTGGCGGGTGCCGGCAGCGTCGTGACCGAGCAGCTGGTGAAGCGGGTGCGGCCCAGCCGGGTGCTGCGGTGGTCGCAGCCGGTGGTGCTGCTGGCGCTGCTCGGTGTGGGCGCCGGCGACCGGACGGCCGGGCTGGCCGCCACGCTCGCCGCCTTCGGGCTGGCGGTCGGCGCGCTGGACGCGTCGATGAACATGCTCGGGGTGAGCCTGCAGCGGACGTACGGCCGCAGCATCATGCTCGGGTTCCACGCCGCCTACAGTCTGGGCGGCATCCTGGGCGCGTCGCTGGCCTGGGCGGGCGCCCACTGGGACCTGACGCTGTTCGCCTGCTACGCGCCGGCAGCGCTGGTGCTGTTGCCGGCGGCCCTGCTGGCCGGTCGCTGGTACGTCGACGGCGACGCCACCGCCACCGGCCCCGGGCAGGGCGAGGAGGAGCGGCCCGTCGTCTTCAGGGTGCTGCTGCCGCTGTGCCTGGTGATGACGTTCGCGTACATCGGCGACTCGACCGTCTCGAACTGGAGCGCGAAGTACCTCCAGGACGTCCTCGGCAGCTCGGAGCAGACGGCGACCGTGCCGTACAACGTCTACATGGTCACCACGCTGCTCGGGCGGTCCCTCGGGGACTTCGGGGTGCGGCGGTTCGGCGCGGTGGCCGTCGTACGGCTGGGCGCGGTGGTGGCGGCGGCGGGGTTCGCGGTGGTGGCGGCGGCGCCGGGGGCCGCGGCCGGGATGCTCGGGTTCACCCTGCTGGGTCTGGGGCTGTGCGTGCTGGTGCCGCAGACGTTCGCGGCGGCCGGGCGGCTGTTCCCCAGGGCCTCGGACGCGGCGGTGGCCCGGCTGAACGTCTTCAACTACGTCGGGTTCCTGGTGGGCTCGCCGCTGGTGGGGGCGCTGGGCGACGCCTGGAGCTACCGCGGGGCGATGCTGGTGCCGATGGCGCTGGTGCTGCTGACGTTGGTGTACGCCCGTTCGTTCGCCCCTCGGGCTGACCGATACGGTGGCGGTCATGAGCGGCCGCGCACAGCTGATGTGGGACGAGGCAGTAACGGGCTATGACTTCGGCCGGGACCATCCCATGGATCCGGTGCGGCTGGCCCTGACCTGGAAACTGGTCGGCGCCCTCGGCCTGGACCGGGCCGTGGACGTCGTCGCGGCCAAACCGGCCGGGGAGTCCACGCTGCGGCTGGTGCACCGGGAGGACTACATCGAGGCGGTGAAGGCCGCGTCGGCGGACCCGGGCGCCTGTGACGGGTCGTACGGGCTGGGCACCATGGACGATCCGGCGTTCGCCGGAATGCACGAGGTGTCGGCGCTCATCGCCGGGCAGTCGGTGGGGGCGGCGGAGGCGGTGTGGAGCGGTCGGGCGCCGCACGCGGTGAACTTCGCGGGCGGGCTGCACCACGCGATGCCGGGCAGCGCGTCGGGGTTCTGCGTCTACAACGACGCCGCGCTGGCCATCGCGCGCCTGCTCGAACTGGGCGCCGAGCGGGTCGCGTACGTGGACGTCGACGTGCACCACGGGGACGGGGTGCAGGCGGCGTTCTGGGAGGATCCGCGGGTGCTGACGATCTCGCTGCACGAGCACCCCCGGACGCTGTTCCCGCAGACGGGCTGGCCGGAGGAGACGGGAGCCGACTCCGCCCAGGGGTCGGCGGTGAACCTGGCGCTGCCGGCGGGGACGGCGGACGCGGGCTGGCTGCGGGCGTTCCACGCGGTGGTGCCGGAGCTGCTGGCCGGCTTCCGGCCGCAGGTGCTGGTGACGCAGCACGGGGCGGACACGCACTTCGAGGATCCGCTGGCGCACCTGGCGGTGTCGCTGGACGCGCAGCGGGCGGTGCAGATGGCCTGTCACGACCTGGCGCACGAGTACGCGGACGGGCGGTGGGTCGCGCTCGGCGGGGGCGGCTACGCGGTGGTGGAGGTCGTGCCGCGTTCGTGGACCCATCTCGTCGGCATCGCGGCGGGGCGCCCGGTGGATCCGGAGACGGTGATCCCGGAGAGCTGGCGGCAGGAAGTGTACGCGCGGACGCGGCAGTTGGGTCCGATGCGGATGACCGACGGGCGCTGGCCGGTGCCGTGGGCCGGGTGGGAGGCGGGCTACGACCCGGCGGACCGGCTGGACCAGGCGATCCTGGCGACGCGCCGGGCGGTGTTCCCGCTGCGGGGGCTGCTCGCGTAGGGGATCGCCGGGCCCGGTCCGGATCTTGGGCCGACCGTGCGATGTTCCCGGGTTTCCGTGGCGCCGGTGCTCCCGGTCCGTCACCATCGCTGCCGTGTTGAGCACCACAGCCCTGCGCGCCCATCTGCTGGCCGCGCGTCTGGCCGGGACCGTGGCCACCACGCGGGAGGAGAGCCTGCGCAGCTACCGGCTGTTCGCCGCGCGCGACCCCCGTGTGCTGATCGGCCTCGACCCGGAACGGGCGTGGCGGCAGCGGGACGTGATCGAGCTGATGGCGGAGAAGTGCGGGGTTTCGGCCGATCCCCGGCATGTCTCCGGCCATGATGTGATCGACCCGGACCGCACCCTCGCCGCGTTGGACGCGTTCTCGGACCGGCTCGCGGCGGTCGCCCGGCACGGCGCCCCGGTCCTGATCGGCACCGGTCACCCGCACCGGCTGCTGGGTTTCTACGTCGCCCTCGCCGACGCGCTGTCGGCGGCGGGATGTACTGTCCTCACCCCGGCGCAGGGTCGCTGTGTCGACATAACGACCCGGTTCGGTCTACGCACACACCGCCTCGACTACGTCCGGGGAGTCGCGCTGGTACGGCCGTCCGACCGGCCCCGCTCCGGTGGCGGGCCCGGCGCACACACGCACTCGCCGTTCCCCGTCCGTCTCGCGCTGGCCGCGGCCGCCGAGGCCGGCGGCCCGCTTCCCGAGCTGGTGATCGGGGACCACGGGTGGGTCTGCGGAGCAGGTCAGCTGGGGTTCGAGGCGATGGGGCCGGCCGATACGGACGATCCCGCGCTGTTCGTGGGAGAGGCGGAGGGGCGGGTGTCCGTCGCCGTTCCGCTTGATGACGGCGTGCGCCCCGGGCACTACCGTCCGCTGACCCGCTACGTACTCAATCGGGCATGTCTGTCACAGTAGGCGGCCGATCGGTGCACCTCTTCCCCACTTGCATCACCCGCCCCTAGTCTGGGGAGTGAGCACGCAACGACGAAGAGTCACCGGAAGGGGAAGCCGGTGGCCGTCGAGTGCGGAAGGTTCAGGTGTGTCATGGCTGCAGCTGGCGAAAGGCCTCTGAACGAGGTTCAGTTTCTTACCGTGGCTGAAGTGGCCTCGGTGATGCGAGTGTCGAAGATGACCGTGTACCGGCTGGTGCACAGCGGTCATCTGCCCGCGATCCGGGTCGGGCGGTCGTTCCGCGTCCCGGAGCAAGCGGTTCACGAGTACCTTCGCGAGAGCTACGTGGGGGTGGACACGGCCTGACGGCGTCCCGGAGGGATCCGGCCCGCCCCAGGGCGCTTCGGATCCCTCCGATCTCTCCGGAAAACCCCCGGCGCCCCTCGATTACGACCTGAGCGCCGGGTTGGGTAGGCTAGCCCCTCGTAGGTCGTGTGGGCCCATGGCGCCCAAACACCGAGTAATGAGAAGTGAGCGAGGGTAGTCGTGGGCTCTGTTATCAAGAAGCGGCGCAAGCGGATGGCCAAGAAGAAGCACCGCAAGCTGCTGAAGCGCACCCGCGTTCAGCGTCGCAACAAGAAGTAGTGACGCTGGTCGCTACCGGTACGCGACATCGCGAGAGCGTGTCCGTGGCCCCCCACCGCATCCGGTGGGGGGCCACGCGCTTTTCGGGTTCATACGTTCGGGCGGGTCGTCACGCCGCGCAGCGGGTGGTCATCACAGCGCGACGGGCAACCGATAGGTTGGCCGCAGACGGGGAACGCGGGTTCGTGGTCGGGAAGGGAGGCGCTGATCTTGGGCAAGGTCGTGCTCGTCACCGGGGTCGCCCGTCGGCTCGCGGGCCGGTTCGTGCGGCGGATCCAGCGTGACCCGCAGGTGGACCGGGTCGTCGCCGTGGACGCCGTCCCGCCCGAGCACCATCTGGGCGGCGCGGACTTCATCCAGGCGGACATCCGGCAGCCCACCATCGCGCGGGTGCTGGCCGAGACGGCCGCGGACACGGTCGTCCACATGGACGTGACCGCGACCGCGCTGGGCAGCGGCAGCCGGGCCTCGGTCAAGGAGACCAACGTCATCGGCACCATGCAGCTGCTCGGTGCCTGCCAGAAGTCGCCGGGCGTCAGCCGGCTGGTGGTGAAGTCCAGCACCAACGTCTACGGGTCCGCGCCCCGCGACCCGGCCGTCTTCACCGAGACCACCCCGCCCAAGTCGCTGCCCAGCGGCGGTTTCGCCAAGGACATCGTCGAGGTCGAGGGATACGTGCGGGGCTTCGCGCGGCGGCGGCCGGACGTGGCCGTGTGCGTGCTCCGCTTCGCCAACATCCTCGGTCCGGCCGCGGACTCGCCGCTCGCGTCGTACTTCGCGCTGCCCGTCCTGCCGACCGTGTTCGGCTACGACCCGCGGCTGCAGTTCGTGCACGAGGACGACGTGATCGACGTCCTGCGGATCGCCTCGCACGAACCGGCGCGCGGCACCCTGAACAGCGGCACCTTCAACATCGCCGGCGACGGCGTCCTGCTGCTCTCCCAGTGCTCGCGGCGGCTCGGCCGGCCCACGGTGCCGCTGCTGCTGCCCGCGCTCACCTGGACCGGCTCGCTGGTGCGTACGCTGGGTATGACGGACTTCTCACCCGAGCAGATCAGGCTGCTCACCCACGGCCGGGTCGTGGCGACGGACCAGATGCGCGAGACGCTGGGTTTCCACCCGAGGCACACCACCGCGGAGACCTTCGCGGACTTCGTCCGCAGCCGTGGTCCCGGACTCCTGCCGCCGGAGGCCCTCGCGGGGGCCGTCGACCGGATCGCCGCGCTGTCCCGCAGGGCGGGCGGCCACGCGACGCACAGCGCCTACTGAGGAGCGCAGCAACGATGGCGGACGCCAAGGTCATTCCGTTCGACGACGACCGTTCCCGCGGCGGTGCCGGGCAGCGGGCGTCGCGGCGCCGGGCCGCCGGAAGCCGGCGCGCCGGCAACGAGCCCGCGGTGGTCGGCGAGGTCCAGCCCCTGCCCGCGCGGGCGTCCGACCAGGATGATGAGCCCGTGACCCGTGACGAACAGCCGCCGCAGCCGCGTCAGGACGGCGTCAGCGGCGGCGGTGACAGCGGCCAGGGCGGCCTGGAGCGGCGCCTCGCGAGCGGCCTGGCGTTCCTGCGCCGCCGCCTCACCGGCGACTACGAGGTGGACGACTTCGGCTACGACGCCGAGCTCACCGACCAGGTCCTGATGTCCGTGCTGCGGCCGCTGTACGAGAAGTACTTCCGGGTCGACGTGAAGGGCGTGGAGAACATCCCGGACAAGGGCGGCGCGCTGATCGTGGCCAACCACTCCGGCACGCTGCCGCTGGACGGGCTGATGATGCAGGTGGCCGTCCACGACCGGCACCCCGCGGGCCGGCATCTGCGGCTGCTCGCCGCCGACCTGGTCTTCGTGCTGCCGGTGGTCAACGAACTCGCCCGGAAGCTCGGTCACACGCTGGCCTGCGCCGAGGACGCCGAGCGGCTGCTGGCCCAGGGCGAGCTGGTCGGGGTGATGCCGGAGGGCTTCAAGGGCATCGGCAAGCCGTTCAGCGAGCGCTACAAGCTCCAGCGCTTCGGCCGCGGCGGTTTCGTCTCCACCGCGCTGCGCGAGGGCGCTCCGATCATCCCCTGCTCCATCGTCGGGGCCGAGGAGATCTACCCGATGATCGGCAACGCCAGGACCCTCGCGCGTCTGCTGGGCTTCCCGTACTTCCCGCTGACGCCCACCTTCCCGTGGCTGGGACCGCTCGGCGCCGTCCCGCTGCCGACGAAGTGGACCATCCAGTTCGGCGAGCCGATCCGCACGGACGGCCATCCGCCGGAGGCGGCCGAGGACCCGATGCTGATGTTCAACCTGACCGACCAGGTCAGGGAGCAGATCCAGCACACGCTGTACAAGCTCCTGGTGCAGCGCCGGTCGGTGTTCTTCTGACGTCGGTACGCCGGTGGCGTCCGGTCCGTGCGCCGATCCGGCGGACGCGCGCGCCGACTCGGTCGGCCCGTGCGCTGATATGGCGTCGCAAGTGCCCTCGCGGGCCGGCCCGCCGGTACGAAGGGAGCGCCCCCGGTTCGTGGGGGCGCTCCCTTGCCCGTGTGCGGATGCCGCCGCCGGGTCACTAGGTCCTGTCTGACCATGCGCGTCGTCGCCCGAAGGGCGGCCGCGCGGCGTCAGGTGCGTGCCTCTCGGCGGGCCGGCCCCAGGCCCTCGTACTGGGCGTACTCGGGTCCGGGGCCGGTGCGGCGCGTGGGGGTCCCCCCAGCTTGAGCGAAGCCGAGAGCTTGGGGGAGCGTGCAGGGCGTCGCGCGGCAGACGCGAAGTGTCAGACAGGGCCTAGCGGGCGTTCTCCCCGTCGATGCCGAGGCCGGGCAGCAGGCCCGGGAGCAGCGGCGGGATCGTCACGTCCGGGCCGGAGGGCGGTGTGCTGGCGGGCGGTGAGGCGCCGCCGGTCTGCGGCGGGTCGAGCAGGCTGCCGGTGTTGCCGCCGAGCAGCCCGTCGCGCTCGGCGCCCGTACCCGCGGACGTGCTGGGGCTGCCGCTGCCGGACTGCCGGCCGCTGGGGGAGGAACCGCTCGTGGTGCTGGGCCGGGCGGTGCTGCCGCTGCCGGACGGGCCGCCGGAGGACTCCGGTCCCGAGCTCGCGCGCTCGCCGCCGTCCCGGGCGGGGGACTCGGGGAGCAGCGACCTCAGCGGGGCGACCTCTTCGTCTATGGCGTCGAACACCGACGACACCTGGTCGCTGACGTCGCCGAGCTGTACGGGCAGCTTGTCGCGCAGGGTGCCCCAGGTCGCGCGCTGGGACCGGGTGAAGGCGGACAGGGCCTGGATCGGCCCCAGGGAGTCCGGGTCGCGCTCGTAGGCCTCGTGCAGCAGGCGGTGGCCCTCGGCCGCGTCGTGCCGCACGCCGGACAGGGTGCGGCGGATGTCGGTGACGGTCTCGTGGTCGAGGTGGCCGCCCCGGTGGCGGTCCATCAGCCGGCGTGCCTCGTTCAGGCGGGTGGAGGCCTGGTCCAGGTAGGCCTTCCCGCGCTCGTCGGCACCGTCGGCCAGGTAGTTCAGCCGGAAGTCCTCGATGCCGCGCTTGACGCCGTAGAGCGAGTCACCGGGCAGGGCGTCGGAGCTGGCAGCGGCCACCCCGCCGAAGGCTCCCGCCGCCACGCCGACGCTGAGCCCGCCGGCGGCCAGACCCTTGGTCAGCCGCGTGCGCGGCCGTAGTTTCCCCAGGCTGCTCGCCCGGTGGGCACCCCGCGCCCGGCTCCTCTGGCCGGGCACCGACGTGTTTCCCGCCTCGCCTCCCGCGGTGCCCTCCTGCAGCATGGCCTCCATCGCGGCCACCAGCCGGGCCCGCTGGACGACCTTGACCTCGGGATCCAGCTCGGGCCTGGGCAGCGCGTCGAGACCGGCGGCCAGGGCGACGAGGCGCCCCTGCTCGGTCTCCTGCGCAGCAGCCGGGTCCGGTGCGGGTCCTTCGGACCGCTCGGCCGCCGTGCCCCGGCCGGACAGCTCCTCCAGGGCCTGGGCGAAGGCGTTCGCCCGCCGGTGCGCCGATACGTTTGCGATCACTGGCGGCACCTCCTCTCGTCATGACGGTCGACTCCCCAGGGGTCCTGAGGGTTGCACGCCCGCGCCCCGTCCACTCGATCGAGTGATCAGGGCGGTCGGACGTGACCACAGGGAGCCGGTATCCCGCACAACGAGCGGCTCGGCACTTCGGTTACGGACGGCGGCGAAGCGGATGGGGAAGTCAACAGGCTTTCACATAAAGTGAGTTGGTCGTCGCCGAGCGTGTGGGGGATCAGCGTGCGTCTTCGGGGAGCAGCCGGGCGAGGGTGCGCACGGCCCGGTACTGGAGCGTCTTGATGGCGCCCTCGTTCTTGCCCATCACCCGGGCGGTCTCGGCGACGGACAGGCCCTGCAGGAAGCGGAGCGTGACGCACTCCTGCTGCTGCGGGTTGAGCCGCCGCACGGCCTCCAGCAGGGCGGCGTTGGACAGGGACTCCAGGACGGAGTCCTCGGGGGACCGCTCCACCTCGTTGGCGTCGAGCATCTCGCCGGTGGTGACCTCGAGGCGGAAGCGGCTGGACTTGAAGTGGTCGGCGACGAGGTTGCGGGCGATGGTGACGAGCCAGGCGCCGAAGTCGCGGCCCTGCCAGGTGAAGGTGCCGATGCGGCGCAGGGCCCGCAGAAAGGTCTCGCTCGTGAGGTCCTCGGCGGTCGCCTTGCCGCCGACCCGGTAGTAGATGTACCGGTACACCGTGTCGCTGTACTGGTCGTAGAGGCGTCCGAAGGCGTCGGCCTCGCCGGCCTGGGCGCGCTCCACGAGGTCCATCATGCGGGCGCTGTCGCTGTCCGCGGCCGGCCGGCGGGCGGTGGCCGGCCCGGCGGTGCGTCCCCGTCTGCCCACCGCCCGGCCGTCGCCCGACCGCCGGCCCTCGACGACGGCGCTGCGCGCCGGCCCCTGCTGCATGCCCTCGGCGAGCGCGTAGCACGGGCCTGCGGGGGCGGCGGTGGCGAATGCGGGGCCGGCGTACGCGGTGGGGACGAGACCGCGCAGCAGGTCCAGGACCATTGCGCGGAGCGTAGCCAGGCCCGAGGCGTCAACCCCGACGTGTGGGTACACGGGACTCCCAGAGGCAGAGCTTCCATCACGTGCAGTGCGGGACCGTTCACCCGTCGTAGCGACGGAGGGGTACCGGTTTGCGTCTGAGGAGAATAACGCTTCGTACAGGCCCTGCTACACCCAGTTGCTTAAATCGTCGATTACGTCGCTTCCGTATCCGATTGATGTCCGATCAGCTGTCGGAAAGTGACCGTTCGGCGACCGCTCCAGTCGATCTTCCGTATGAGTCAGGGGCATGTTGTGGCGATGTACGGCCAATGCGCATGGCCGGGGCGGTGCGGGGGCAGGTTCCGTCGATTGGCCGAGAATGGCCGGGCGGCCGCCGCCGGGCGGGCGCGCGGGGGGCGTCGGCGGTCGACAGCGGGACACGGGCGATCGGCGGTGACGCACCGGGGGTCCGGAGCGGGGCGCGGGCGATCGGCGGTGACGCACCGGGGGTCCGGAGCGGGGCGCGGGCGATCGGTGGAGCGTCCCCGTCCGGCACGAAGAGAGGTCGGCCGGGGGCGGACGTGCGGCCCTGATCGCGGCGGAACCCGCCCGCGGTGCGCGGTCCGCTAGCGGCGGCGCCGGTGGAGGGCGATCGCGGCCGCGGTGCCGCCGGCCACCGCGCCGACCCCGGCCGCCGCCGGGATGCCCACCTTCGCCGCCTTGCGGCCCGTGCGGTAGTCGCGCAGGCGCCAGTCCATCTCGCGGGCGTGCCGGCGCAGCTTGGCGTCCGGGTTGATGGCGTAGGGGTGGCCGACGAGCGAGAGCATGGGGATGTCGTTGTGGGAGTCGCTGTAGGCGGCGCAGCGGGAGAGGTGCAGGCCCTCCGCGATGGCGAGCGCGCGCACCGCCTCCGCCTTCGCCGGGCCGTGCAGCGGCTCGCCGACGAGCCGGCCGGTGTAGACGCCGTCGACGGACTCGGCCACCGTGCCGAGCGCACCGGTCAGGCCCAGGCGGCGGGCGATCACCTGGGCGATCTCCACCGGCGCGGCCGTGACCAGCCACACCCGCTGGCCCGCGTCCAGGTGGGCCTGGGCCAGGGCGCGCGTGCCCGGCCAGATCCGCTCGGCCATGTACTCGTCGTAGATCTCCTCGCCGATCGACTGCAGCTCCGCGACCCGGTGGCCCTTGACGATCGACAGCGCCGAGTCCCGCGCGTCCTGCATGTGCTCGGGGTCCTCGATGCCGGCCAGCCGGAACCAGGCCTGCTGCCAGGCGAACTTGGCCAGATCGCGGGTCTCGAAGAACTTCCGCTTGTACAGGCCCCGGCCGAAGTGGAACAGCGCGGCGCCCTGCATGACGGTGTTGTCCAGGTCGAAGAAGGCGGCGGCCCGGTCGTCCCCGTGGACCGGGAACTCCGGTTCCGCCGTCGCCAGCTCCTGTTCCTGAGTGATCTTGCGCGCTGCCTCCGCCGAGGCCTCGCCTGCCAACACGCTCCGCGCCGTGGCAGAGCGCCTACGGGGAGTGAGCCATCCGAGAGCGGCCATGGCGTGAGCATAGCCAGTGGGTCCGCCGGTTCCGGAGCCGAGAGGTGGGGACGCCGTGAACTCTCCACCACCGTGTCGTTAAACAACTCGTACGGGCGGCGCGTCGGCGCGCGCGCCGGGCGGGCGGGCCGCTCGCGCGTGCCGCGGGTGCGGGGTGGCGGCGGGCCTTCGGGCCGGTGGCCGTACCGAGGGGGCCGACTGACCTGGGCGTGGTGCGCGGGCCGAGCGGGCCGCCTGACCGGGCACGGTGCGCGGGCCGAGCGGGCCGGCTATCGGGCGTGGTGCGCGGGCCTTCCGGGGGTGCGCGGGCCGGCAGCACCGGCCTTCGGGCCGTCGTGCGCGGGCCGGCCGCGGGCTTCCGGGGGTGTGGCGCGGGGGCCGGCACGCCGGCCTCCGGGGCCGGGATGCGCGGGCTTCCCGGACACGGTGCGTGCGCGCGGGTCGGGGGTGTCCGGCGGTGCTCCGCGTGCCCGGCGGGACCGTCGGTGCCCGTGGGGTTCCCCACACTCGCCGCGGCGCGACAATGGCCGACATGAGTCCTGTCTTCCGCCGCAAGCCCCCCGCCCCCGGGGACCGGCTCGTCACGCTCGTCCGCAAGCCCGGCTGCCACCTGTGCGACGACGCGCAGCGCGTGGTGGAGAAGGTGTGCGCCGACCTGGGGGTTCCGTGGGAGCAGAAGGACATCACCCGGGATCCCGCGCTGCACGAGCGGTACTGGGAGCAGATCCCCGTCGTCCTCGTCGACGGTGCCCAGCACACCTTCTGGCGCGTGAACGAGGACCGTCTCCGGAAGGCACTGACCGAGTAGTACAAAAGTCCGGAAAGTCGCTTAGGATCGACGGCGGCTTGGTCTCGGGGGGCGGGATCGTGAGGAGAGTGTGCGGCTTTGCCCCCAACAACGAAGGACACCGGAGGTGTGTGCGCCGGTTCCCCGCAGGGTCGTCCGGCACGCGTGACCCCGGTCACGTTGGCCGGGCAAATCGGACACCATCTTTGTGCACGCGTTCACAAAGACATAGCCTGCATTCGACGGGGCGGTCTGGGGACGTGTGACCGCCTACAGCCCCGCTCTACCCGCAGGAGCACCGTGGCAACTGGCCGAACTCACCGACCGGCGACCCGCAGCCGAGGGATTCCCGAGGCCACCGTCGCCCGGCTTCCGCTGTACCTCCGAGCACTGACCGCGCTGTCGGAGCGCTCGGTACCCACGGTCTCCTCCGAGGAGCTCGCGGCCGCGGCGGGGGTCAACTCCGCGAAGCTGCGCAAGGACTTCTCCTACCTCGGTTCCTACGGGACCCGCGGTGTCGGCTACGACGTCGAGTATCTCGTGTACCAGATCTCCCGTGAACTGGGGCTGACCCAGGACTGGCCGGTCGTGATCGTCGGTATCGGCAACCTCGGCGCCGCCCTCGCCAACTACGGCGGGTTCGCCTCCCGCGGCTTCCGGGTCGCCGCCCTGATCGACGCCGACCCCGCGATGGCCGGGAAGCCCGTCGCCGGCATCCCGGTCCGGCACACCGACGACCTGGAGAAGATCATCCAGGACAACGGCGTCTCGATCGGCGTGATCGCGACCCCCGCGGGCGCCGCCCAGCAGGTCTGCGACCGGCTCGTGGCCGCCGGCGTCACCTCGATCCTGAACTTCGCGCCGACCGTGCTGAACGTCCCGGACGGTGTCGACGTGCGCAAGGTCGACCTCTCCATCGAGCTGCAGATCCTCGCCTTCCACGAGCAGCGCAAGGCCGTCGAGGAGGCCTCGCACGACGGCGGCCTGCCGGCCGCCGCGACCCGCGAGGAGCCCGCCGACGAGGGGCCCGACGGGGACGTCCCCGCCGTGATGCCGGCATGAGTCTCCTCGTCGTCGGACTGAGCCACCGCAGCGCGCCGGTCAGTGTGCTGGAGCGGGCGTCGCTGAACGCGGAGGAGCAGGTCGGGCTGCTGCACGACACGGTCGCCGCCGAGCCGGCCGCCGAGGCGGCGCTGCTCGCCACCTGCAACCGCATCGAGCTGTACGCCGACGTGGACAAGTTCCACGCCGGTGTCGCCGAGCTGTCCACGCTGCTCGCCCGGCACTGCGGCGTCGGCCTGGACGAGCTCACCCCCTACCTCTACGTGCACTACGAGGACCGGGCCGTCCACCACCTGTTCTCGGTGGCCTGCGGCCTGGACTCGATGGTCGTCGGCGAGGGGCAGATCCTCGGCCAGATAAAGGACTCCCTGGGCCGCGCCCAGGAGCAGCGCACCGCCGGGCGGCTGCTGAACGAGCTGTTCCAGCAGGCCCTCCGGGTCGGCAAGCGCGCCCACTCCGAGACCGGCATCGACCGCGCCGGGCAGTCCCTGGTCACCTTCGGCCTGGAGCAGCTGGCCGCCGGCGGGGCCGTGGAGAAGTGGGCCGAGGGCAGGACGGCCCTGGTCATCGGGGCGGGATCGATGTCCTCGCTGGCCGCCGCCACGCTCGCGCGGGCCGGTGTCGCCGAGGTCGTCGTGGCCAACCGCACCTTCGAGCGCGCCGAGCGCCTGGCCCGGATACTCATGGAGGGCGACGACACGGACGTGCTGGCCCGCGCGGTACCGATGGACGCGGTGCCGGCCGAGCTGACACGTGCCGACGTCGCCGTCTCCTGCACCGGCGCGACCGGGGTCGTCCTGACGGCCGAGTCCATCGCCGCCGCGGTGCGGGGCCGGACCGGCGAGCCCGTCACCGAGGTCGGCGACGACCGCCGCCCCGCACACGGCACCGAGGGCCGCCGGACGCCGGCCCGGGCGGACGTCCGCGAGACGCCGCTGCCGCCGACCGGCGTCGGCACCGACGAGGACTGTCCGCTGGACCTGACCGGCACCGGCTTCTCGGTGCACGGCGAGGCCGCCGTCGCCGGCATGGACGCCGCCACCCTGGAGCAGCACGCCGCCTGGGTGGACAAGGGCACCGCCGTCAGGGTGGTGGAGGACGCCCGCCGCGGCGCCGAGGCCGACGCCGAGCTGATCAGCGCGCTCGCCGCGACCGCGGCCACCGTCGGCCGCATCCCCGAGCGCCGCAAGCCCGAGCCGGTGGAGATCCCGCGGCCCGAGCCGGTGCTGTTCCTGCTGGACCTGGCGATGCCGCGCGACGTCGACGCGGCCGTGCACCGGCTCGCCGGGGTGCGCCTGGTGGACATCGAGTCCCTCGCCGAGGCGTCCGCGGACGCGCCGATGGCCTCCGACGTGGACCTGGTCCGCCGCATCGTCGCCGACGAGGTCGCCGCGTTCGGCGCGGCCCAGCGCGCGGCGCACATCACGCCGACCGTCGTCGCCCTGCGCAGCATGGCCGCCGACGTCGTCGCCGGCGAGATCGCCCGCCTGGAGGGCCGGCTGCCCGGCCTCGACGACAAGCACCGGGCGGAGATCACGCAGACCGTGCGGCGCGTCGTCGACAAGCTGCTGCACGCGCCGACCGTACGGGTCAAGCAGCTCGCGGCCGAGCCCGGCGGCGCCGGGTACGCGGACGCGCTGCGCACCCTGTTCGACCTCGACGCCGGGACGGCGGACTCCGTCGCGGCCGCCGGTGGCGCCCAGAACGCCCAGAACGCCAAGAACTCAGAGAAGACCAGCAAGAACCGAGGGCCGGCATGACTGACACGCGTGGGCCGAAGGGGCGCACCGGTGCGGAGAGCACGCGGGGGCAGCCCCTGCCCGAAGAAGTCGGGGGAGCGCGAGGGCCCGAGGAACCGGGCACGGCCGGGCTCCCGGCACAGGCCGGATCCCCCCGCGGGCAATCCGGCGACGACCGGCCGCTGCGGCTGGGGACCAGGCGCAGCAAGCTCGCCATGGCCCAGTCCGGGCTGGTGGCGGACGCGGTGCGCCGGGTGACCGGACGGCCCGTCGAACTCGTCGAGATCACCACGTACGGCGACGTCTCGCGCGCGCACCTGGCCCAGATCGGCGGCACGGGCGTGTTCGTGACGGCGCTGCGCGACGCGCTGGTGCGGGGCGAGGTCGACTTCGCGGTTCATTCGCTCAAGGACCTGCCCACCACGCAGCCCGAGGAGCTGGCCCTGGCGGCCGTGCCCCCGCGGGAGGACCCGCGCGACGTCATCGTCGCCCGGGACGCGCTGAAGTTCACCGACCTGCCGCGCGGTGCGCGCGTCGGCACGGGTTCGCCGCGCCGCATGGCGCAGCTGAACGCGTACGCGCGCGCCCACGGGCTGGACATCGAGACCGTCCCGATCCGGGGCAACGTCGACACGCGGATCGGGTACGTCCGCAAGGGCGAGCTCGACGCCGTCGTGCTCGCCGCGGCCGGGATGAACCGGCTCGGCCGCATCGACGAGGTGACCGACTTCCTGTCGGTCGACACGGTTCTGCCGGCTCCCGGCCAGGGAGCCCTGGCGATCGAGTGCAGGGCGGGGAACACCGCCGAAGACGCCGCGCTCGTCGCCGCGCTCGCCGAGCTCGACGACCCGTTCACGCGGGCCGCCGTGACGGCCGAGCGGTCACTGCTCGCCGCCCTGGAGGCCGGTTGCAGCGCCCCTGTGGGCGCGCTGGCCGACCTTACCCCGCTCCCGGATCCGCTCCAGCGGGGGGAATCCCAGGCCGACCGGCAGATTGTCAAGGAAATGCGCCTGCGCGGCGTCGTCGGCACCACCGACGGCTCGACGCTGGTGCAGCTGTCCACCACCGGTCCCGTGCCCGGGACGCATGACGGGGCGGTGGCTCTCGGCCGCGAACTCGCCGCCGAGATGCTCGCCCAGGGCGCGGCCGGTCTGATGGGGGAGCGAGCACATTGAGCCCCACCACTCTTCCCACCGGTCCGGAGCACGGGCACGTCACCTTCCTGGGTGCCGGACCCGGGGATCCGGGACTGCTGACTCTGCGCGCCGTCGAGGCGCTGGCGAACGCGGACGTCCTCGTCGCCGAGCACGAGGTGCTCGACGTCGTCCGTCAGCACGCCAGGCAGGGTGTCGCCGTCGTGCACACGGACGCGGATCCCTCTTCGGATCCGGCTCCGGGCACGGGCACGCCCCAGCTGACGGTCGTTGACGGTACGTCAACAACCGCTCAGGCCCCCGCTGTGCGGGATGCCGCACATCTTGTCATGGAGGCCGCGCGCGGCGGCAGGCGGGTCGTCCGTGCGGTGTCCGGGGACCCGGGACTTGATACGTACGCCGCCGGGGAAATGCTCGCCTGCGCCCGGGCGGGTGTCCCCTTCGAGGTCGTCCCCGGTGTCGCGGCGGCCGTCGGCGTGCCCGCGTACGCCGGTGTGCCGCTGCGCGACCCCGAGGGCGCCGACGTGCGGTTCGTCGACGCGCGCACGGCCACCGACCGCTGCTGGACCGAGGTGGGCGCCTCCGACGGCACGGTCGTCGTGTCCACGACGCTCGACGCGGTCGCCGTGGCGGCCGGTGAGCTGGTGTCGGCGGGCCGCAAGCCGGACACCCCGCTGACGGTCACCGTCGCCGGTACGACGACCCGCCAGCGCACCTGGACCGCGACCCTCGGCACGATCGCCCAGACCCTGAAGCAGGCGAAGGTGCTGCCGTCGCCGGAGGGCGGCCGACCGGTCATAGCCGTGGTCGGTGACCGTCCCGCCGTCGCGCAGCGCGACCAGCTCTCGTGGTTCGAGTCCAAGCCGCTGTTCGGCTGGAAGGTGCTCGTGCCGCGTACCAAGGAGCAGGCGGCGTCGCTCTCCGACCAGCTGCGGTCCTACGGGGCCGTGCCGCACGAGGTGCCGACGATCGCCGTCGAGCCGCCGCGGACGCCCCAGCAGATGGAGCGGGCCGTCAAGGGCCTGGTCACCGGGCGCTACGAGTGGATCGCGTTCACCTCGGTCAACGCCGTCAAGGCGGTCCGGGAGAAGTTCGAGGAGTACGGGCTCGACGCGCGTGCCTTCGCGGGCATCAAGGTCGCGGCGGTGGGCGAGCAGACCGCCAGGGCGCTGGTCGCCTTCGGCGTGAAGCCGGACCTGGTGCCGAGCGGCGAGCAGTCGGCCGCGGGCCTGCTGGAGGACTGGCCGCCGTACGACCCCGTCTTCGACCCGATCGACCGGGTGTTCCTGCCGCGCGCCGACATCGCCACGGAGACCCTGGTCGCCGGCCTGGTCGAGCTCGGCTGGGAGGTCGACGACGTCACCGCCTACCGGACCGTGCGGGCCTCGCCGCCGCCGGCGGAGACGCGGGAGGCGATCAAGGGCGGCGGCTTCGACGCGGTGCTGTTCACGTCGTCGTCGACGGTGCGGAACCTCGTCGGCATCGCCGGGAAGCCGCACAACGTGACGGTGATCGCGTGCATCGGCCCGGCCACGGCGAAGACGGCCGAGGAGCACGGCCTGCGGGTCGACGTGATGGCTCCGGAGCCGTCGGTGCACAAGCTCGCCGAGGCGCTGGCGGACTTCGGCAGGCGGCGCCGGGCGGCGGCCGTGGCGGCCGGCGACCCGGTCACCAGGCCGAGCGAGCGGCGGCCGGGGGCGCGGCGGCGCCGGTCCACGACCTGATCCGCCGAATCGGCGGCGCGGTCGTCGCGCGGCGGTGCCTGTGGGGCCCTGGCTGTGCAGAAACGAACCCTCAGGGGCGCTCCGGTTTCCGGAGCGCCCCTGAGGACGTTTCCGGCGCCTGGCCGGGTGGTGCGGGCCGCCCGCGTGTCAGCGCGCGGAGGCGTAGGGCAGGAAGGTCGCCCAGGCGGCGGGGGCCAGGGCGAGGCGGGGGCCGTCGGGGTGCTTGGAGTCGCGGACGAGGACACGGCCGGGGGCGGCGGCCACCTCGACGCAGTCGGGGCCGTCGGATGTGCTGTAACTGCTCCTTATCCAGTCCACGCCGGCGTCCGTTCCTCCTGATGCCTCAAGCGTCATGTCTCGTTTCTCCCAGTACCTTTTCGATGAAGGCCAAGGACTCCCGGGGGCTGAGAGCCTGGGCGCGGATGACTCCGTAGCGAATGTTCAGGACCGTCGTCTCTTTGGGATGGGTCATCACCCGGCTGCTGAGGGGCGCCTCGCTGAACGCGACCGTGGCTCCGTCGTTGAGCTTGAGGAGCCTGAACGAACCGTCCGTTGCCGAGTTCTCCTCGCGGTCCAGAGGCAGGACCTGCAGGTCCACGTTGCGCAGACTGCCCACCTCCAACGCTCGTTCGAGTTGCCGTCGCAGGACCATCCTCCCCCCGATGGGGCGCCGAAGGGTCGACTCGCATTGGACAAAACTGAAGACGCGTCGGCCGGTCACCGGTTCGAGAATCTCCTGGCGAGCCAAACGGGCCGCCACCTGCTGCTCCACCTCTTCCTCGGTGAACGGGGGACGACGGGCACTGAAGATCGCCCGCGCGTATTCCTCCGTCTGCAACAGCCCATGGACGACCGAGTTGTTGTAGGCGCCCAGCTCGACGGCCTCGGCCTCCAGTTTCTTCAGGTCCCGGACCTTCTTCGGGTACCGCGCCTCCGCCACGTCCTGCTTGAGCGCCGCGATCTTCCCGCCCGCGCCCAGCACCTCGTCGGCCGCGTCCAGGTACTCGGGCCGGGGGATCCGCCGCCCCCGCTCCACCGAGGACACCAGGTCCTCCCCGTACCCGATGGCCGCGCCGAACTCGGCCTGGGTGCGGCCGGACGCCTCCCGCCACAGCTTCAACTGCCGTGCGACGGTGCGCATCACCGCCCCGGCCTCCTCGTCGTCCAGTCCCGCTTCCCACCCGCTCACGCCCGTCGCCCTCCCGCCGCGCGCCCTTCCCCGGACCAACGCACACCGCCCGCTCCCGGTCACCCGGTGCGACCCGGACAGAACCGGGGAGCTCACGTACAGCCGAGGGCCGTACGGGCCGGTTCGCGCACCTCCGTGATGACCGGACGGGGGGAGGGGGCAGCGGCGGTCAGGAGGTCACCGGCACCCTGTGCGGACGTCATCCCGATGTGCCGGGCCGGGGCGGGGAGTCGGTGGCGGCGGGGCGCTGGAAGGTTCCGTACAGCAGCCAGAGCGAGGGGATCAGCAGGACGGCGCCGACGGCCAGGGAGATCAGGCACGCCCACAGGACGGCCGGCTGGGAGGCGGCCTCCTGCACCGTGAGGCTGCCGACCAGCATCGCCGGGTACTGGGCCGCGCCCCACGCCCACAGGATCGCCGCGACGGCGAGCGCGGCCGCCGCCCGGGCCGCCACGTAGCGCCGCAGCACCAGCAGCACCAGTCCGGTGACACCGCCGGCCGCGCTGAGGAGCACGAGCGGCAGCGCCCGGTGGGTGAGGCCGTGGAAGAGCGCGGGGGCGTCCGCGTGCAGCACCGCGATGCCGGCCAGGGCGACGGCCCCGGTGGCCAGTCCGCTGAACAGGGCCCGCCGCGCGAACGTGTGGGCGAGCGCGGAATCGCCCTCGCGGGCGGCGTCCGCGCACAGGTACACGGCCGCCAGGTGGGCGCAGGTGAGGACGGCCAGCACGCCGCCGAGCGCGGACGTCGGGTTGAGCCAGCTCGTGACCACGTCGCCCTGCGCCAGCCCGGGCGGCACCCGGCCGGAGGCGACCCCGCCGGCCACGGCGCCCAGGAAGAACGGGGTGACCAGGGAGGAGATGGCGAAGCACCCGCCGAACAGCCGCTGCTGCCACAGCTCCGTGCTGGCCTTGCGGAAGGCGAAGGCGGCACCGCGCGCGATGATGCCGAGCGCCGCGAAGGTCAGCGGCAGGTACAGGGTGGACATCACGGCCGCGAAGACCGGCGAGAACCCGGCCCACAGCAGGACGACCACGAAGATGAGCCAGACGTGGTTCGCCTCCCAGATCGGCCCGATGCTGTGCTCGATGAGCCGGCGCTGGTCCCGGCCGCGGCGGGCGCCCCCGGCCAGCAGGTCCCACACGCCGGCGCCGAAGTCGGCGCCGCCGAACAGGGCGTAACAGGTCAGTCCGACCCACATCACGGCGAGGGCGGTGTCGGCGAGCACGTGACCTCCAACGGTGGGCGACGTTCGTCGCGCCGGGCGGGGCGGGAGCGGGGCCGCCCGGTGAGGGGCGGATCGGGCAGGGACGGGAAGGGCGGGTCGGTGCCGGGCGGGTGCCGGCCGGGGCGGGGGCGGCCGGTGTCCGCCCGGCGCCGCACGTCAGACGACGGGGTAGCTGCGCACGTCCGACTCCTGGGGGGCGACGGGCACGGCCGTGCCGCGGGCCAGGCGGCGCAGCACGTACACCGTCGCGACGGTCATGGCGGCGTACACCACCAGCACCAGCCACAGGCCCGCCATCAGCCCGGGCGCCGGGTTGACGGCGTCCCGCACGCTCATCACGCCCCACACGATCCACGGCTGCCGGCCCAGCTCGGTGACGGTCCAGCCGCTCTCCAGCGCCACCACGGACGCCGGGCCGGCCAGCGCGACCAGTGCCAGCAGCAGCCGGCTCCCGCGCCGGTCGAGCAGTTCGCCCCCCGAGCGCCGGGTGCGCCACCAGGCCAGCAGCAGCCACAGACCGAGCGCCAGCAGGAAGAAGCCGATGCCCACCATGAGGTCGAACGCCCAGTGCACACCGGTCACCGCGGGCCACTGGCTGCGGGGCACCTGGTCCAGCCCCTGCACCACGGTGTCGGCCCGGTAGCCGACGAGCAGGGACAGCCCGTTGGGGATCTCCAGCCCGTACTTCAGCCGATCGTCGACGGCGATTCCGCCGATGGTGAGCGGGACGTGGGAGCCGGTGCGGTACACGCCCTCGATGGCCGCCAGCTTGGCCGGCTGGAACTCGGCCAGGAAGCGGGCGGCCCAGTCGCCCACCACGATCTGGAACGGGGCCACCACCGCCCCGACGGCGAACGGGATGGCGAAGCCGGCCTTGTGGTACGCGTCGCGGCGGCCCCGGAGCAGGGCCACCGCGTAGACGGCCGCGGTCAGGAACGACGCCACCATGAACGCGGCCAGGATCATGTGCACCGTCTGCGGCGGGCTCGCCGGGTTGAGCATCGCCGCCCACGGGTCCACGTGCACGACCTTGCCGTCGCGGAGGGTGAAACCGCGGGGCTGGTTCATCCAGGCGTTCGCGCAGACCACGAAGAACGCCGAGGCGACGCCGGCGATCACGATGGGGATCCCGGTGAGCAGATGCCTGCGCGGCGGCAGCCGGTCCCAGGCGTACAGGTAGATACCGAGGAAGATCGCCTCGATGAAGAACGCGATGCCCTCCAGCGCGAAGGGCAGTCCGATGACCTGGCCGAACCGCCCCATCAGGCCGGGCCAGAGCAGGCCCATCTCGAAGCTGAGGATGGTGCCGGAGACGGCACCCACCGCGAAGAGGACGCCCATGGCCCGCGCCCAGCGCCGCGCCAGCAGTTGCAGCGCCGGGCTGTTCCGGCGGATGCCGAGCCACTCGGTGAGCAGGGTGAGCGCGGGCAGGCCGACGCCGAGGCAGGCGACGATGATGTGCCAGGCCAGGGAGAAGCCCATCTGGGCCCGCGCGGCGGACAGGTCGCCCTCCGTGGCCGCTCGCGCGAGCACCAGCGCGGGCCAGGGGGCGGAGGCTACAGCGATGTCGTACACGAGCACTCTCCCGCAGGCCGGGGGACAACCACGGCGGCCCGCCCGCCTCCCCGGGGCGCTGGACCACGATCCCTCCAGTACCCCGCTCACCGGTTCGAACCCGGCGGGGGACCCGGCCCGGGAAAGCGGTGGTGGGCTCGGCGTGCCGCCCCATCAGCAGGCTCGCCCGTGCCCCGGGGATGCGCAAACGGGGGGCGGGCACCCGCGCGGCCGTGCCCGCCTGCCGTCAGCCCCCGGAGGCGTCAGGCGCCGAGTTTCCCGGCCGTGTCGCCGAGCGTCCGCGCGAGCAGGCGCACCTCGTGCTCGGCGGGCGTGGCGGTGCCCAGACGCTCCGCCAGCTCCGCCCGGGTGAGGAGGACCGCGGCTCCCGCACAGTCCTCCCCGGCGAGCGAGGCGGCGTCGACCACCTGGGCCCTGCCCTCCAGCAGGATCAGCGCGGCGTCGTCGTCCGGCGCGGCGAGCAGCTCCGCGACGTGGGTCTCGTCGATCACGTGTCGGCCCTTCCGTTCGGTTACGGGTGCCCGGGCATGCGGGGCGGCGGCGTGCCGGACCCTCCACCCGGGGGCGTGCGGGTGCCCGCGGGCCGGTGATCCCAATCCTCCGCCGCGGGCGTGCGGGCGGGCGCGGGCCGGTGGTCCCGGCCCTCTGCCGGGGGGGTGCGGCGGGGGCGTGCGGGTGGGCGCGGGCCGGTCGTCCCGGCCCTCCACCGGGTCTCACCCCGCCTGGTCGGTGTCCTTGTGCGTGCCCCAGCCGTGCCAGCGCTCGACCTCGATCCAGGCGCTGAACCGGGTGCGCTCCCGGTCCGGGTACGGGCGTCCGGTGTAGTGCGTGGAGAGGCGGTCGATGTCGGCCAGGCCCTCGTCCTCGTGCATCTCGGTCACCCGGCCGATGAGGGTGACGTGCGTGTACCAGTCGTCCCGGTCGAGGACGGTGAGGGACACCCGCGGGTCCCGTCGCAGGTGCTCCAGGCGGACCCGGCCCTCGTCCAGGCTCAGGAGGACGCGGCCGTCCTCCCAGAGGTACCAGGTGGGTGTGGTCACCGGGGCGCCGTCCTTGCGCAGGGTGGCCATCACGCACGGGTTGGGGTGACGCAGCATCTCGTCGGCCGCGGGCGGCAGCGGGGGCTTGGACATGGGCTTCCCTTCCTGTCTCCCTGTCGTTGGCCGCCGGGTGCCCCGAACGGGGTGCGGCGCACCTCGCCGGAGCCGTCGAGCCACCTCCCGCGGCCGTCGGGGGGCGGCCGCTGGAGTTCGCGGAGCCGGCCGCGCGGTGCCCGCGGAGCCGGCCGCGCGGTGCCCGCCGGTCCGGCTCCGGCGCGCCGGCCGGCCGGCTCCGCCGGCGTTCGCCGGGCAGCTCGGACGCCACGGCCGGGGCGGGTCGGGGCGACCGGGAAACCGCCCCCGAGCGGACGCCCGCTCGCCCGCCCGGTGGTCGACACGGCGTCGGCAAAACGGGGGTCCGGCCGGGCGTAGCGTAGAAGGCATGACGAAGTACGGATCCTTCCCCGGTACGCGTCCCCGGCGGCTGCGCACCACCCCCGCCATGCGCCGGATGGTCGCCGAGACGCGGCTGCACCCGGCGGACCTCATCCTGCCCGCGTTCGTCCGTGAGGGCATCGGCGAGCCGGTGCCGATCGAGGCGATGCCGGGCGTCGTGCAGCACACGCGGGACACCCTGAAGAAGGCGGCGGCCGAGGCCGTGGCGGCAGGGATCTCCGGGATCATGCTGTTCGGCGTGCCCGAGGAGGCCGAGAAGGACGCGAACGGCACGTGCGGCACCGACCCGGACGGAATCCTGCAGGTCGCCCTGCGCGACGTGCGGGCCGAGGTCGGCGACGACCTGCTCGTCATGTCCGACCTCTGCCTGGACGAGTTCACCGACCACGGGCACTGCGGTGTGCTCGACGCCGAGGGCCGCGTCGACAACGACGCCACCCTGGAGCGGTACGCCGAGATGGCGCAGGTCCAGGCAGACGCCGGCGCCCACGTCGTCGCCCCCAGCGGGATGATGGACGGCCAGATCGGCGTCGTCCGCGACGCGCTGGACCAGATCGGCCGCGAGGACGTGGCGATCCTCGCCTACACCGCCAAGTACTCCTCCGCCTTCTACGGGCCCTTCCGGGAGGCCGTCGGCTCGTCTCTGCGGGGCGACCGCAAGACCTACCAGCAGGACCCCGCCAACCTGCGCGAGTCGCTGCGGGAGCTGGCCCTCGACCTGGAGGAGGGCGCGGACATGGTGATGGTCAAGCCGGCCGGTCCCTACCTCGACGTCCTGGCCCGCGTCGCCGACGCCGTGGACGTGCCGGTGGCCGCCTACCAGATCTCCGGCGAGTACTCGATGATCGAGGCCGCCGCCGAGCGCGGCTGGATCGACCGGGACCGCGCGATCTTCGAGACGCTGACCGGCATCAAGCGGGCCGGGGCGCGCAACATCCTCACCTACTGGGCCGTCGAGGTCGCGCAGAAGCTGCGCTGAGCGCGCGGGCCGCCGCCTTCGGTACCGGCGGCGGCCTCCGCGCGGCGAATGGCGGCCGCCGGGCGGTGGCCGCACCGCGCTTCCAGACCCCGAGGACGGGCCCTCGTCCCGTACGCGCTGCCTCTCACGGCAGGCCGTGACGGGCAGCGCGGCGAGCGTGAGCGCCGTGGCGGCGAGCGGGCGCGGACGTGGGATCCCCCGGTCGATCAACAGGCCCGGAGACTGGGCCCGTCGGCGGGTGCCGATCGGGTGGTCCGCCCGGGTCGGCCGGTGGCCCGCTCGGTGCCACGGCCGGGTCCGGCCGTGGCCGGTGCCAGGGCCGGACCCGGCCGTGGACGCGCGGATGCCGGAGCGGCTCGTGCCCGGCCGGATCGGGTGTCCGCTTCCGCCGGGACACGGCCCGAAGTTGGCCCGCAGGCCCGGGACGCAAGGGGCCGGGTCAGTCCCACCAGAAGAACCACACCGGCTCACCGACGAGGCCCTCGGCGTAGGCCCGCAGCGTCCCGGGCTCGCCCTGGAGGACGTTGTCCGGGCAGAACGCGAAGTGCTCCGCCGCGATCCGCTCCGCCTCGGCGAGCGTGGTGGGCGGCGCCGCCACGGAGACGACCAGGGCGTCGAAGCCGAGCGCCACGACCCGTATGCCGAAGCGGTCCTCCCAGGACCGCAGCACCGAGCAGAGGACGGCCACGTCGTCCTCGTGGTTGACCGGGCCCGTCCAGCCGACGGCTGCCGGGATGTCGGCGGAGCGGCGGGCCGGCACCAGGGCCAGGCGCGGCTCCTTGAACCAGTTCCGGCTGCCGCCGGTCAGGGAGTCGGCGACCTCGGCGGCCCGGACCTCCGGTGCGGCGGCGAGCACGCCGGCCGGGGCGAGGCCCGGCCACGCGGGGCCGAAGGGGGCCACGGGCTCGTCGTACGGCCCCCGTTCACCGGACAGCCCGACGGCCCCGTCCCCGCCCGCCTGGTCCTCGCCGGGGTCCGCCCCGTCCTCGGCGTACGACTCCCAGAAGGCGGCCAGCACTTCCTCGGCGTCGTGGTCACCGGGATACGACATCCTCCCGGGCATGAGGTCCCACTGCTCCGGCCCGCCCTTGCTCCCGGCGACCTCGACGAGCACGGGGAGCAGGCCGGCCCGCGCGGCGGGCGCGCCGAGCGCCGCCCAGTTGCCCGGGGACGCCGCCCGGCCGGCGTACCAGAGCAGCGGCTCGTGCCACGCGCCCTCGCAGGTCGTGTCCACCAGGGTCCCAGGAGGGAGTTGGAGTCCGAGCGAACGTCCGCTCGGATCGGTCGCCAGCCTGGGCAGCGGGTTGGGAAGAGTCGCCATGCCGGTGACTGTAGGGGCGGCCACTGACAACGAGGCCCCCGACGCGGACAGTTGACCCGGCCGGCGGCCGGCCGACGGACTTCCGCACAGGCACATGGCACACGCACGGGCCCCGCGGCAGCATGCCGCGGGGCCCGTGCGTGCGGGCCGAGGCCGGGTGGGCACCGGGTTTCGGCCCGGAGGGCAGCCCGGCCTCCGGGTCAGAGGCGCTCGGGCGTCCGGATGCCCAGCAGGGCCATGCCCTGGTGCAGGGTGCGGGCCGTGACGTCGCACAGGAACAGGCGGTTCTCCACCTGCTCGGGCGTCTCGGCCTTCAGCACCGGGCACTTGTCGTAGAACGACGTGTACAGCGACGCCAGCTGGTACAGGTAGGCGGCCAGCTTGTGCGGGGCGTACTCCGCGGCCGCCTCCCTCACCGACTCCGCGAAGGCGTCGACGTGCAGGCCCAGCGCGCGCTCCGCCGCGGCCAGAGCGAGCTCCGGGTGGGCCGCCGGGCGGACGTCCCCGGCCTTGCGGAGGATGGACTGGATGCGGGCGTAGGCGTACTGCAGGTAGACCGACGTGTCGCCGTTCAGCGAGACCATCTGGTCCAGGTCGAACTTGTAGTCCCGGCTCGCCGACGTCGACAGGTCCGCGTACTTCACCGCGCCGACGCCCACCTGGGCGCCCCGCTCGGCGATCTCCTCCTCGGACAGGTCCTGCGCCTTCTCCCGGACCACCGCCGACGCCCGCTCGATCGCCTCGTCGAGCAGGTCCACCAGCCGGACCGTCTCGCCCTCACGCGTCTTGAACGGCTTGCCGTCCTTGCCGAGGACCGTGCCGAAGGCCAGCTGGTACGCCGTCACCTCGTCGTTCAGCCAGCCGGCGCGGCGGGCCGTCTCGAAGACCATCCGGAAGTGGAGCGCCTGCCGGGCGTCGACCACGTACAGCAGCGTGTCCGCCTTCAGGTTGAACACGCGGTCCCGGATCGCCGACAGGTCGGTGGCCGCGTAGCCGTAGCCGCCGTCCGACTTCTGCACGATCAGCGGGACCGGGTTGCCGTCCGGGCCCTTGACGTCGTCGAAGAACACGCACAGCGCGCCCTCGGAGCGGACCGCCACGCCGGACTCCTCCAGCAGCCGGCAGGTCTCCTCGAGCATGTCGTTGTAGCCGGACTCGCCGACGATGTCGGGGTCGCGGACCTCCATGTCCAGCTTCTCGAAGACGGAGAAGAAGTAGATCTTCGACTCGTCCACGAACTTCTGCCACGTGGCGAGCGTGTGCGGGTCGCCGGCCTGGAGGTCGACCACCCGGCGCCGGGCCCGCGTCTTGAACTCCTCGTCGGCGTCGAACAGCCTGCGCGCCGCCTTGTAGAGGCGGTCGAGGTTCGACATCGCCTCCTCGCCCGTCACCGCGCCGTCCTGACCGGCCTTGTGGTCCAGTTCGTGCGGGTGCTCGTCCAGGTACTGGATGAGCATGCCGAACTGGGTGCCCCAGTCGCCGATGTGGTGCCGCCGGACGACGTTCTCGCCGGTGAACTCCAGCAGCCGCACCACCGCGTCGCCGATCACGGCGGACCGCAGGTGGCCGACGTGCATCTCCTTCGCCACGTTGGGCTGGGCGTAGTCGATCACCGTCGTGCCCGGGTGCTCCGCGCGGGGCACGCCGAGCCGGCCCTCGGAGTCGGCGACGCGCGCCGCGAGGTTCTCGGTGATCGCCCGGTCGGTGACCGTGACGTTGAGGAAGCCCGGCCCGGAGACCTCGACGTCGCCGATGACGTCACCGGTGACGACCTGGGAGACGACCCGCGTCGCCAGCTCCCGCGGGTTCGCCTTGGCCTTCTTCGCCAGGGCCAGGATCCCGTTGGCCTGGAAGTCCGCCCGGTCGCTTCGTCGCAGCAGCGGGTCCGCGTCGGCGGTCTCCGGCAGGGCGGCGGAGAGGGCGGACGCGAGGCGCTGGTGGACGGAAGCGGTGAGGGACGTGACCGAGGCCATAGAAGTGGGTGCCGTTCTCCTCGTACGAACAGATAGACCCAGCCAGTATCCCACGGGGGGTCCAGCGGATTTCCCGGTCGCCGGGCGGGCGCGCGCCGCGTCGCCGCCCGTGAGCGGGGGCGGAGGAGCGCGGTACGCCGGTGAGAAGGCGTTTTCGTGGATGCGGCCCCGGCTGGGACAATGGAGCGGTCAGCCGTGCGACCGTACCGGCTGCTCACGGAGAAACCTCCTGAGAAACCCCCCAGAGAACCTTCAAAAAGAGGACGTGCCGATCGTGGCTCAGAGCACCGAGACCACCGACTGGGTCTCCCGTTTCGCGGATGAGGTCATCGAGGAGTCGGAGCGTCGGGCCCCGGGCAAACCGGTCGTCGTCGCGTCCGGGCTCTCGCCGTCCGGTCCCATCCACCTGGGCAACCTGCGCGAGGTCATGACCCCGCACCTCGTCGCCGACGAGATCCGCCGGCGCGGGCACCAGGTGCGCCACCTGATCTCCTGGGACGACTACGACCGGTACCGCAAGGTGCCCGCAGGCATCGACGGCGTCGACCAGGACACCTACGCGGAGCACATCGGCAAGCCGCTCACGTCCGTCCCGGCCCCCAAGGGCTCGGCGTACCCGAACTGGGCCGAGCACTTCAAGGCCGCGATGACCGCCTCGCTCGCCGAGCTGGGCGTGGAGTTCGACGGCATCAGCCAGACCGAGCAGTACACCTCCGGCGCGTACCGGGACCAGATCCTGCACGCGATGCGGCACCGCGGCGACATCGACGCGATCCTCGCCCAGTACCGGACGAAGCCGAAGGCCGGCAAGAAGCAGCAGAAGCCGGTCGACGCTGCCGAGCTGGAGGCCGAGGAGGGCTCGGGCGCCGCGTCCGAGGACGACGGCAGCTCCGGTTCCGCCGGGTACTTCCCGTACAAGCCGTACTGCGGCAACTGCGAGAAGGACCTCACCACCGTCACCGCCTACGACGACGACTCCACCGAGATGACGTACGCGTGCACCGCGTGCGGCTTCTCGGAGACGGTCCGGCTCAGCGAGTTCAACCGGGGCAAGCTGGTCTGGAAGGTCGACTGGCCGATGCGCTGGGCCTACGAGGGCGTGGTCTTCGAGCCGAGCGGTGTCGACCACTCCTCGCCGGGTTCGTCGTTCCAGGTCGGCGGGCAGATCGTGGGGCTCTTCGGCGGCGAGCAGCCGATCGGCCCGATGTACGCCTTCGTCGGCATCTCCGGCATGGCGAAGATGTCCTCCTCCCGCGGCGGGGTCCCCACCCCGGCGGACGCGCTGCAGATCATGGAGCCGCAGCTCCTGCGCTGGCTGTACGCGCGGCGCCGGCCGAACCAGTCGTTCAAGGTCGCCTTCGACCAGGAGATCCAGCGGCTGTACGACGAGTGGGACCGCCTGGCCGCCAAGGTCGCCGACCGCTCGGCGCTGCCCGGCGACGTCGCCGCGTACACGCGCGCCGTCGGCACGGCCGCCGGCGAGCTGCCGCGGACGGCGCGGCCGCTGCCGTACCGCACCCTCGCGTCGGTCGCCGACATCACCGCCGGGCACGAGGACCAGGCCCTGCGCATCCTCAGCGACCTCGACCCGGCCCACCCGCTGGCCTCCCTGGACGAGGCGCGGCCGCGGTACGACAAGGCCGAGGCGTGGATCAACACGCACGTCCCCGCCGACCAGCGCACCATCGTCCGCGACGAGCCGGACGCCGAGCTGCTGAAGTCGCTCGACGAGCCGTCCCGGCAGTCGATCCGGCTGCTGCTCGACGGGCTGGCGGAGCACTGGTCCCTCGACGGGCTCACGCACCTCGTGTACGGCGTGCCCAAGGTCCAGGCCGGCTTCCCCGCCGACGCGACGCCGAAGGAGCTGCCGCCGGAGATCAAGACCGCCCAGCGGTCGTTCTTCGCGCTGCTGTACCACCTGCTCGTCGGCCGCGACACCGGGCCGCGGCTGCCCACGCTGCTGCTCGCGGTCGGGCAGGAGCGGGTGCGGGCCCTGCTCGGGGAGTGACGCCGCCCGGTCCGCGGTGACGTCGGTGACGAAGGGGAGCGTCCGGTGAACACCGGGCGCTCCCCTTCGTCGTCACGCGCGGCCGCCTACGCGATGTGGTCGTCCTCCAGTTGCGCGGTGTGGCGGTTCTGGAAGCGCAGGACCATCCGCTTGGACTCGGCGTCCGGGACGGGGACGCCGTAAGTGGCCTCGACGTTGTCGCTGAACTCGCGCGGGGTCGGGTAGCTGCCGTTGATCGACTGCTTGAAGACCTGGTAGTACGCCTCCTCGTCCGGCTCGGCGGGCGGGGTGCCGCCGCCCTCGCCGAGCGGGCGGGTGCGGTTCGGGCCGGCCGGGATGGGGAAGGTGCCGGTGTCCTCCGGGGCGGGCTGGGCGGGGACACCCTGCGGGGCGGCCTGCCGGGGGCCCTCCGGGGCCGGCTGCCGGTGCTCCTGCGGGGCCGGCTGGTCGAACTGGTCCGGGTGCTGCTCCTCGTACCACTGCTCGTACTGTTCGTCCGGCTCGTAGGACGGGTCGTACGGGGGTTCGTAGGAGGGGTCGTAGCCGCCGTGGTAGTCGACGAGCCGGGGAGCCTGGAACCAGGGGCTCTCCTCGTCGGGCTCCTGCTCGGCGCCGGCCGGCCCGGCGCCGGGGCGCTGCCCGGCCACGGGCGCCCGGCCCCCTGCCGGAACGGCCGGGGACGCGCCGGCCACCGGAACCGCCCCGGCGCCGCCCGCGCTCGCGCCGGCGGGGACGACCGCGGGCGCGGCGGCCTGGCCCGTGGTCAGCACCGGCTGCGGGGCCGGGGGCAGCAGGGCCGGCTCGACGCCCGCCGCGGCCAGCCCGGCCGGCGCCGTCTCCGCCAGCGGCACGCCGTAGCGGGCCAGGCGCAGCGGCATCAGGGACTCCACCGGGGCCTTGCGGCGCCACGCCCGGCCGAAGCGGGAGCGCAGACGGGCCTGGTAGACGAGACGTTCCTGCTCCAGCTTGATCACCTGGTCGTAGGAGCGCAGCTCCCACAGCTTCATACGGCGCCACAGCAGGAAGGTCGGCACCGGGGAGAGCAGCCAGCGCGTCAGGCGCACGCCCTCCATGTGCTTGTCGGCCGTGATGTCCGCGATCCGGCCGATGGCGTGCCGGGCCGCCTCGACGGCGACCACGAACAGCACCGGGATGACGGCGTGCATGCCGACGCCCAGCGGGTCGGGCCAGGCCGCCGCGCCGTTGAACGCGATGGTCGCCGCCGTCAGCAGCCACGCCGTCTGGCGCAGCAGCGGGAAGGGGATGCGGATCCAGGTCAGCAGCAGGTCCATCGCGAGCAGGACGCAGATGCCCGCGTCGATGCCGATCGGGAACACGTAACTGAAGTTCCCGAAGCCCTTCTTGATGGCCAGTTCGCGGACGGCCGCGTACGAGCCCGCGAAGCCGATACCGGCGATGATCACGGCGCCGGTCACGACCACGCCGATGAGAACGCGGTGCATCCGAGTCAGCTGCAGTGGCGCGGCCACCCGTACTCCCCTCCCATTGCGTGTTGTTGCGCGCAACAGGGTGGCACATCCGTGCGAGGGACGGGTGACCGGTCCGGTTGCTCCGCTGTGCCGGTTGCCGCCGGCTCAGCTCTTCGCGGCCGCCTCGGACACCGACGCGGACGGCTTCGCCGCCGCGGACGCCGAGGCGGAGGGCTTCGCCGGCGCGGACGCCGACGGGGAGGCCGGCTTCGTCGCGGACTTCGACGCCGACGGCGACGAGGAGGTCCCCGGCGCCACGGCACCGCCGTCGCCGTTGGCCGCCGCCACCGCGGCCACGGCCTCCTTGGCCGCCTGCTGGGCGGACTTCGCCAGGGCGGCGGCGTCCGGCACCTTGTCACCGGCCAGGCCGGCACCGTTGTAGTCGACGGTGACGACGACGTTCTCGACGCGCGCCACGACGGTCTGCTGCTTGAAGGTGCCTTCCTTCTTCTTCAGGTCGTAGCGCACCAGCGTGGCCTCGTCGCCGGTTCCCGCCACCGGCTGCGACGTGCGGTTGGCGCCGCCCGCCACGGACTGCGCGTCCTTGATCTGCCGCTGGTAGTACTCGCGCGCCTGCTGGTCGCCCTCCCCGCGGGCGGCGTCGGATTCGAAGCGCAGCAGGGAGACGTTCAGCCAGCGGAACTGCGAGCCCTTCACCCCGTTGTTGTCCAGGCTGTTCCAGGAGCAGCTGCCGCGCGTGGAGACGTCGCTGGAGGTGCCCTCCTTGGCGGACTTCAGCCCCTTCGGGACGAGTTGGCCCAGCGTCTTCGACGACAGCGTCCGGCAGGGCTCCGGCAGCTTGCCGTACGCCGCCGCCCGCACCGTCGGGGACGGGCTCGCGGACGTCGTCGCGGTGCTGCCCGCGGCCTTCTTGGCGTCGTCGGCGGAGCCGGAGTCCGAGGAGGAGCAGCCGGCGGCGACCAGCATCACGGGGACGGCGGCCGCGCAGACAAGGACGCGGTTCAGACGCTTCACTCGCGGGTCGCTTCCCGAACGCCCCGAGGGCGTGGGGGACTGCCGCAGGTCTCGCTGGGCTGCTCGCTGCATGGTTCCTTCACTCATGACGCTCGTGGTTCCTGCGATCGGACCGGTTCCAGGGGGCCCGAGGGGTCCAAAGGGCCCGAGGGGTCCGAGTGGCCACGGTACGCGGTGAGTCAGCCGTGTGGTTCCCCTTCCCGCGCACGCCGTCAGGGGGCGAAGTACCCGTGCCGCGCCGTCAGCCGCCCAGCGAATCCGCCAGCCGTGCCGCCAGTTTCCGGGCCTTGTCCTGCATTTCCTCGCTGTCCGGGACCACCCCGACGGTCGTCGGCTGCTCCTCGTACACGATGGTCACGATGACGTTGGACGTGCGGAACGCCACAGTCACGGTGCGCTGTTTGGCCGTTGAACCGGAGCTGCCGAGCGTGTCGTCGACGAACGCCTCGTCGCCGAGGTCGCTCAGTGTGCGCGGCTGGAGTTCGGACGAGGGCAGGCCCGTGGAGGCGGAGGCCGACGGGGACGCGGGGGAGGCCGGGGCCGACGAGGTCGGCGCGGGCCCGCCCGGCGCGCCGGACCGCGCGCCGGAGGGGGAAGCGGAGCCGGCTCCGGAGCCGGCGGAGACCGGCTCGGGCAGGTCGGCCGCCACCTGCTTCGTCGCGAAGATCCGCTGGGCCTGCGTGTCGTCGCTGACGGTGTTGTCGTAGGAGACGACCCGCTCGAGGTCGACGAAGAGGTGGTCGGTGGCGCCCGTCGCCTCCACCTTCCAACGGCACCCGACCTTGCGGTCGTTGTCGTAGGTGAGCGTGGCCTCGCCCTCGTACGCCTTGTCGCGCTGGTCCAGGTCGGTGAGCTGCTTGATGCCGGGCAGCAGCGAGTCGAGCGTGCGGTGACCGACGGCGCCGCAGGGCTCGGGCAGCGTGCGGTACCTGCCCGGCTGCGCCGCCGCCGTGGCCGTGCCCGCGGCGCCCGGGTTGGCGTCGTCCGCCGCACCGTCACCCGACGAGCCGTCGGTGCAGCCGGCCAGCAGCGCCGCGAGGAGCGCGGCCGTGCCGGGTACGTACGCCTTCCGCAGCACGGGCAGGCTCCCTTCGACGCTGTCGTTCGCTGTCCTGGCGGTACCAGTGTCCCCGCTGGTTATTCGCTTGCCGCGCGGGGGCGCGCCCTGGAGACAATGTGTACCGCACGCACTGCCGTGGACGCCGGTCCGCCGTCCCTTTCGCCGGCCTTGGCGCCGGTATTGCGCTACGGGACTTCTGTGAATTCTTCGGGGGAATGAGGACGACATGTCGTACGTGGAGATACCGGGCGCGAAGGTCCCCATCCGGATGTGGGCGGACCCGGCGACGGTCGAGGGCGCGGCGATGCAGCAGCTGCGCAACGTCACGACCCTGCCCTGGATCGAGGGCCTCGCCGTCATGCCGGACGTCCACTACGGCAAGGGCGCGACCGTCGGGTCGGTCATCGCGATGCGGGGCGCGGTCTGCCCGGCGGCGGTCGGCGTCGACATCGGCTGCGGGATGTCCGCGGTGCGGACGTCCCTGACGGCGAACGACCTCCCCGGCGACCTGTCCCGGCTGCGCTCGAAGATCGAGCAGGCCATTCCGGTGGGCCGGGGGATGCACGACGACCCCGTCGACCCCGGCCGCCTGCACGGGTTCGCGACCGGGGGATGGGACGACTTCTGGACGCGGTTCGACGGGGTCGCGGAGGCGGTGAGGTTCCGCGCGGAGCGCGCCGCGAAGCAGATGGGGACGCTCGGATCGGGCAACCACTTCGTCGAGGTCTGCACGGACACCACCGGCGCGGTGTGGCTGATGCTGCACTCCGGTTCCCGCAACATCGGCAAGGAACTGGCCGAGCACCACATCGGGGTGGCCCAGCAGCTCCCGCACAACCAGGGCCTGGTCGACCGGGACCTCGCCGTCTTCGTGGCGGACACGCCCCAGATGGCGGCCTACCGCAACGACCTGTTCTGGGCCCAGGAGTACGCGAAGCACAACCGCAGCCTCATGATGGCGCTCCTGAAGGACGTCGTCCGCAAGGAGTTCAGAAAGGCGAAGCCGGTCTTCGAGCCGGAGATCTCCTGCCACCACAACTACGTGGCGGAGGAGCGGTACGGGGGCCTGGACCTGCTGGTCACCCGCAAGGGCGCGATCCGCGCGGGCTCCGGCGAGTACGGGATCATCCCGGGCTCCATGGGCACGGGCTCGTACATCGTGAAGGGCCTCGGCAACGAGAAGTCCTTCAACTCCGCCTCGCACGGCGCCGGCCGGCGCATGAGCCGCAACGCCGCCAAGCGCCGCTTCTCCGTGCAGGACCTGGAGGAGCAGACGCGGGGCGTGGAGTGCCGCAAGGACTCCGGCGTCGTCGACGAGATCCCGGGCGCCTACAAGCCGATCGAGCAGGTGGTCGACCAGCAGCGGGACCTGGTGGAGGTCGTGGCGAAGCTCAAGCAGGTGGTGTGCGTGAAGGGCTGAGGCACGCCGCCGTCACGACTCCCGGTGCACCTTGGTGTTCGACGCCTGGGCGCGCGGGCGCACGACCAGCAGGTCGATGTTGACGTGGCTGGGCCTCGTCACCGCCCAGGTGATGGTGTCGGCGACGTCGTCGGCGGTGAGGGGCTCGGCGACGCCCTCGTAGACCTTGGCCGCCTTCTCCCGGTCGCCGCCGAAGCGGGTCAGCGCGAACTCCTCCGTCCTGACCATGCCGGGCGCGATCTCGATGACGCGGACCGGCCGGCCGACGATCTCCAGGCGGAGCGTCTCGGCGAGGACGTGGGCGCCGTGCTTGGCGGCGACGTAGCCGGCGCCGCCCTCGTAGGTGGCGTGGCCCGCCGTGGACGACACCACGACGACCGTTCCGTCGCCGCCGGCCTCCAGCTTGGGCAGCAGGGCCTGGGTGAGGTTCAGGGTGCCGATGACGTTCGTCTCGTACATCCGGCGCCAGTCGTCCGGGTCGCCGGTGGCGACCGGGTCGGCGCCGAGCGCGCCGCCCGCGTTGTTGACCAGGACGCCGACGGTCCTGAACGCGGTGGCGAACTCGTCCACCGCGGCGCGGTCGGTGACGTCCAGCGGGTACGCCGTCGCCGAGTGGCCGGCCGCGTTGATCTCGTCGGCGAGCGCCTCGATGCGGTCCTTGCGGCGGGCGGTCAGCACCACGCGGTACCCCGCGGCGGCGAGCTGCCGGGCCGTGGCGGCGCCGATGCCGCTGCTCGCACCGGTGACGACGGCGATGCGGGAGGCGGCGGACGGTGCTGCGGTGGCCATGGGGCTCTCCTCGGGCTGCGGCGGTTCGACCGTGCCAGGGTAGGTGACGGGCACCTCACCGCGACGGTGCCGTCCGGTTCCCGGGACGCGGACGGCCGCCCGTCCCCGGCGCCGCACGGCCCGTCAGGCGCCGCCGCGGGGCGCCCACATGATCAACGCCATGCCCGCCAGGCACACCAGCGCGCCGGCCACGTCCCAGCGGTCGGGCCGGTAGCCGTCCGCGACCGCGCCCCACAGCAGGGAACCGGCGATGAAGATCCCGCCGTACGCGGCGAGGACGCGGCCGAAGTGGGCGTCGGGCTGGAAGGTGGCGACGAAGCCGTACGCGCCGAGCGCGAGGACGCCGCCCGCGGCCCACAGCCAGCCCCGGTGCTCGCGCACCCCCTGCCAGACCAGCCAGGCGCCGCCGATCTCGAACAGGGCGGCGACGGCGAACAGCGCGGCGGAGCGGACGATCGGCATGCGGGCAGCTTCGCACGGAGGGGGCGCGGGGCGGCGGCCGGTGTGTGGGGCGGGGAGCAGGGCCGGGTGCGCGGGTGGGCGGCTGGGCCGGCGTGCGGGTGGAGCCGGGCCCGTGTGCAGGTGGGGGAGGCGGGTCGGTGTGCCGAGCGGGGGAAGCGGGGCGGTGTGCCGAGTGGGGCAGCGGGCCGGTCTGCCGAGTGGGGGCAGCGGGCCGCGGTGTGCTGGCCGGGGGCCGGGCCGGAATACGGCCGGGCAGGTGGCCGTTGGAGGGGTATGGTTGAATCATCAACAATCTGGAGGGTGAGCGACCATGCAGTTCGGGATCTTCAGCGTCGGCGACGTCACGCCGGACCCCACCACGGGCCGTACGCCGACCGAGCGTGAGCGCATCAAGGCCATGGTCGCCATCGCGCTGAAGGCCGAGGAGGTCGGCCTGGACGTCTTCGCCACCGGCGAGCACCACAACCCGCCGTTCGTGCCGTCATCGCCGACCACGATGCTCGGCTATATCGCCGCGCGGACGGAGCGGCTGGTGCTGTCCACCTCCACCACCCTCATCACCACCAACGACCCGGTGAAGATCGCCGAGGACTTCGCGATGCTCCAGCACCTCGCGGACGGCCGGGTCGACCTGATGACGGGCCGTGGCAACACCGGCCCGGTCTACCCGTGGTTCGGCCAGGACATCCGCCAGGGCATCAACCTCGCCATCGAGAACTACGCGCTGCTGCACCGCCTGTGGCGCGAGGACGTCGTCGACTGGGAGGGCAGGTTCCGCACCGCGCTGCAGGGCTTCACCTCCACCCCGCGCCCGCTGGACGGCGTCCCGCCGTTCGTCTGGCACGGCTCCATCCGCTCCCCGGAGATCGCCGAGCAGGCCGCCTACTACGGCGACGGCTTCTTCCACAACAACATCTTCTGGCCCGCCGACCACACCAAGCGGATGGTCGAGCTGTACCGGACCCGGTACGCCCACTACGGGCACGGCACGCCCGAGCAGGCGATCGTCGGCCTGGGCGGCCAGGTGTTCATGCGGAAGAACTCGCAGGACGCGGTGCGCGAGTTCCGCCCCTACTTCGACAACGCCCCGGTCTACGGGCACGGCCCCTCCCTGGAGGACTTCACCGCCCAGACCCCGCTGACCGTCGGCTCCCCGCAGCAGGTCATCGAGAAGACGCTGTCCTTCCGCGAGTACGCCGGCGACTACCAGCGCCAGCTGTTCCTGATGGACCACGCCGGCCTGCCGCTGAAGGCCGTGCTGGAACAGCTGGACCTCCTCGGCGAGGAGGTCGTGCCGGTGCTGCGCCGGGAGTTCGCCGAGAACCGCCCGGCCGGCGTGCCCCAGGCGCCGACCCACGCGTCCCTGCTGGCCGCCAGGGACGCCGCCACCGAGGAGGTGACCTCCGCATGAAGCTCGTCGTCGTCTCGGCGGGGCTGAGCGTCCCGTCCTCCACCCGGCTGCTGGCCGACCGGCTGGCGCGGGCGGCCGCCGGGCGGACCTCGGCCGAGGTGCGGGTGGTCGAGCTGCGCGACCTCGCGGTCGAGATCGCGCACAACTTCACCAACGGCTTCCCGGCCCCGGCGCTGGCGGACGCGCTGGACGCGGTCACGGAGGCGGACGGCCTGGTCGTCGTCACGCCGGTGTTCTCGGCGTCGTACAGCGGCCTGTTCAAGTCCTTCTTCGACGTCCTCGGCGTGCGCGACCAGGACGCGCTGGCGGGCAAGCCGGTGCTGATCGCGGCGACCGGCGGCACCGCCCGCCACTCCCTCGTCCTCGACCACGCCCTGCGCCCGCTCTTCGCCCACCTGCGGGCCGTCGTCGTCCCGACCGGTGTCTACGCCGCCTCGGAGGACTGGGGAGCCGAGGGCCTGCCGGAGCGGATCGACCGTGCGGCGGGCGAGCTGGCGGCCCTGATGACGGGGCTGTCGGCGGCGCGCGGCGGCACGCGGGAGGCCGGGGCCGCCGAGGCCCTGGCCGGGACCGGCACAAAGACGGAGGCCGCTGGGCCTGCGCCCGCGCCGGTGCCGGCGCAGGCGCCCGGGCGGGCCGCCGGGCCCGCGCCGGAGGAGAAGCCCGGCGGGTTCACGGTGGTGCCGTTCGAGCAGCAGCTGGCGGCCCTGCGGAAGTGAGGGGACGGCCCGGGGCGACGGCTCCGGGCCCCCGCCCCGCCCCGGTGGGCGCCGGGAACGTGCGGCCCCAAGGCGCCCGGGCCGCACGGCGCGAACCCGCCGGCTCACCGTGAGAGCCAGGTAAAAAGCGTGGTCGCGGGCCTGCTCGCCCGGGCCGCACCGCCGGCGCCCTTGGCAGACTGGACGCGTGCCTCAGACCGTGCTGCTCGCCGAAGACGACCGCGCCATCCGCCACGCCCTGGGACGGGCCCTCACCCTGGAGGGTTACGAGGTGACGGCGGTCGCCGACGGTGTCGAGGCGCTCGCGCAGGCCCACCGGACCCCGCCGGACGTCCTCGTGCTCGACGTGATGATGCCCGGCATCGACGGCCTCCAGGTCTGCCGCGTGCTGCGCGCCGAGGGCGACCGGACGCCGATTCTGATGCTCACCGCCCTGGTGGAGACCGCCGACCGGATCGCCGGCCTGGACGCCGGAGCCGACGACTACGTCGTCAAACCGTTCGACGTCGAGGAGGTCTTCGCCCGCCTGCGCGCCCTGCTGCGGCGCACCGGCCCGGCCGGCTCCGGCAGCACGAACCCGGGATCCGCGGGCGGCGGCGCGGGCGCGCACCGGGCCGGCAACCCCGGCGGCACGCCCGCGAAGGGGCAGCTCGCCGCGCAGTCCCCCGGCCGGCGGATCGAAGCGGCCGGCATCCGCATGGACCTCCAGGCCCGCCGGGTCTGGCGCGGCAGCCGGGAGGTCGAGCTGACCCGCACCGAGTTCGAGCTCCTCGAACTGCTGGTGCGCAACGCCGGCATCGTCCTGGACCACTCCACCATCTACGACCGCATCTGGGGCTACGACTTCGGCCCGGGCTCCAAGAACCTCGCCGTGTACGTGGGCTACCTGCGCCGCAAGCTCGACGAGCCGGGCGCGCCACAGCTGATCCACACCGTCCGGGGCGTGGGTTACGTGCTGCGGGAGGACTGAGTGGGCCCTCTCGGACGGCTGTCGGAGCGGCCCAGGCCCCGGCTGTCGTCGCTGCGGACCACCTTCGCGGTGTCGTTCGCCGTGGTGACCGCGGCCGTCACCGTACTGGTCGGCATCCTGTCGTACAGCTCGGCGGCCCGCCTGGTCCGGGTCGACCAGCAGTCCGTCTTCCTGCAGGTGGTGCAGGACGTGCGGGACGAGGTGCGGCGCTACCAGCGGACCCCCGCGGACTTCTCCTCCTCCCAGCCCGGGCACGAGGTCGTCCGGCCGAGCCGCACCGGCGTGCAGGTGCTCGGCCCGGGCGGCCGGATCGTCGACCGCGGCAGCCCCGCGCTCCCCGTCACGGCCCGGGACCGGGCGGCCGCGGCCGCCGCGGTGGCCGGGCGGACCGTGCAGCACGAGGACGTCGTCGTCTCCTCCGACGTGTACCGCGTCGCCACGGTGTCGCTCGGCGGCGGGCGCGGGGCGGTGCAGGTCGCGCAGGAGTTCAGCGACACCGAGGACCTGCTGCGGGCGCTCCAGCAGCGCACGCTGATCACCACGGGGGCCGTGGTGGTGGCCGCGGGCCTGTGCGGCTGGTGGCTGGCCCGCCGCATCACCCGCCGGCTGGTGGTCCTCACCGCCGCCGCCGAGGACGTCGCCCGCACCCGCCGGCTCGGCGTCCAGGTGCCCGTCACCGGCTACGACGAGGTCGGCCGCCTCGGCCGCTCCTTCGACCGCATGCTGGGCCGGCTCGCCCAGTCGGAGGAGGACCAGCGCCGCCTGGTACAGGACGCCGGCCACGAACTGCGCACCCCGCTGACCTCCCTGCGGACGAACATCTCCCTGCTGCGCCGCATCGAAGAGCTGCCGCCCGACACCCGCGAGGAACTGGTCGCCGACCTCACGCAGGAGGCCCGCGAGCTGACCGACCTGGTCAACGAACTGGTCGACCTCGCCGCCGGCCAGTCCGACACCGAGCCGCCGCAGCGGGTGGACCTCGCCGACCTCGCCGAGGACGTCGCGGGCCTCGCCCGCCGCCGCACCGGACGGGAGATCCTGGTCCGCGCGAGCGGCGACACCACGGCCGACGGCCGCCCCGGGATGCTCCAGCGGGCGGTGTCGAACCTCGTGGAGAACGCGGCGAAGTTCGACCGGGGCGGCACGGCGCCCATCGAGATCGACGTCACCGGCCCGGTCCGCGTGCCCCACACCGGGGGAGCGCACGGCGGCCCGGTCCGCGTGCGGGTCCTCGACCGCGGGCCCGGCATCGACGGTGGCGACCTGACCCGCATCTTCGACCGCTTCTACCGGGCCGCCGACGCCCGCTCCCTGCCCGGCTCCGGCCTCGGCCTGTCCATCGTGCGCGAGGTGGCCGCCGCCCACGGCGGCACACCGTTCGCCCACCCGCGGCCCGGTGGCGGCTCGGTGATCGGCTTCACGGTGGGCGACGACACCGGGCACCTCGACGGCGGGGTGCTGGCGGGCGAGGACTGACGGGTGAGACCGACGGCCGAGAACTGACGGGTGAGGGCCGACGGCCGAGAACTGACGGGTGAGGACCGACGGGTGAGGGCCGACGGCCGAGAACTGATGGGGGAGGACCGACGGCCGAGAACTGACGGGTGGGGACCGACG